>CAMNND010000011.1 GCA_946545035.1 uncultured Clostridium sp.
ATAAGTTTAAATTATTTGTCAATTTACATTCTTCTAAAAGTTTTTCATAGTATTTCTTTAATCCATCCATATCGTTTAAGGCGACATATCCACCAATTGCTTGAACAATATTATTAAAATCATGTTTAAATCCGCGAATATTGTCATGTAATATGGTTAACGTCTTGTTGTATAATTTAACGTTTTCTAAATCTTCTGTAGTTTTTTCTAAAATATTTGTACGTATCAGACTATATAAACTAATGATAAAATATACTAAAGAAGATAATAGAATCGAAAGTAATAGGTGAAAAGGAATTATGTTTAAATATATAGAGAAGAGGTAAGACTCTAGAGTCATTGTCAATATTCCTAGGATTAAATTAACAATGATTGTTATATTTAAAGACAATTTCAATTTCTTTTCAAATTTTGTATTTTTTCTTTTTATTACTTTTATCAAAATAGATATAGCGAATATAATAATGATATTCATTACTAAAATAAAGAAATAATACAATGGTTTATATAGAAAATCTTCTAGTTTTAATTTTAATATATATACAAATATAGAATTTGATATTGCTTCGGAAATTAGTGCACTTAAATAAGAGGCAATTATAGCAATAAATGTATTTTTTATATTTTGTTTAAATAAAAATATCATTGATAAAACAAAAGATACTATACTTATAGCGTCACGAATTAAACTATTAGGAATAAATGTAGATAATATAGCGACAACGGACATTATGGCAACAAAAATCATACATCTTCTTTTATCTTCTATATCTAGAAGTATGGAAAATATTTTAGAAAATAAATATGCCTCACATACGGAAAAAATTATTTTTATTACATTTATCAATATTGGATTTTCATTTGTTAGTATTTGCATTAGATTCATTGTTTAAGACCTCCAAAAAATTTTTCTTGTAAACTTGACCAATTGAACATGTAAGTTCATTAGTTTTATCGAAATGTATGGTATTATTCTCAATGCTTTTTACATGATTTATATTTACTATGTATGATTTATGACATTGAATAAAGCTCTTTGGTAAATCCTTTCTCAATTTATTAAAAGAAGAGCTAACATAGTATGCTGAGTTGTTAGTTCTAAAGATGACTTTGTTTTTGCTCTTCTCTATATAAAAAATTGAGTCGGATTGAATTAGTGTTCCGTTATTATTTATTTTAATAAAATTTTTTTTGATGTTATTTTCTTTTACATCATCAAATAAACGTAGAATTGTTTCTTCTAAATTTTCCATTGAAATTGGTTTTGGTAAGTAATCAAATGTCTTACACTTATATGCTAATATTAAATATTCTAGATGCCCAGTAGCAAATATGATATATGCATTTTTATTAATTTTTCTAATTGTATTTGCAATGTCGATTCCAGAGATATCAGCTTTAAAATTAATATCTAAAATCAAAACATCAACTTGGTTATTCTTGGTGTAGCTAATTACTTCATTTGGATTCGGTGTTGCTAAAACGATTTGAGCATCTAAGTCATTATTTACAAAAATCAAATTTAACATTTTAGTGAACTTATCGAGGATATGTTCATTATCATCACATAATACAAAATTTAACATATTTTTTCTCCATATCAAATATATTTGTATAAATATTAGTAATTATAATTTTGCACACTGCTCATTATCATATAATGAAAATAAAAATTTGTAAATATATTAGGAGGGAGTTTTGTGAAAAAAATATCAACTTATTTTAGCTGTGTTTTTATAATGGTTGTTGTAATGGCATTTTCTTTTATACTTGCTATAAGTTTTAATAAAGCCGAATTCAAAGCAACTTCAGGCGGAGTAGAAGACTTTAATAATTTAAGTAATAAAAAAATATGTTGGGGAATTAAAAGGGCGGATAACCATGAGCAACCAGATGTTGGTAAAGAAAATGTAGAAGTAATGAAAAAGTATAATGGAATATATATGGGAAATAACGAGAAAAAAATTGTTTATTTAACATTTGATGCTGGGTATGAAGCTGGATATACAGAGAAAATTTTAGATGTATTAAAAAGTAATAATGTAACAGCAACTTTTTTTATAACAGGTCATTATCTAAACACTCAGCCTGAAATGATACAGAAAATGATTGATAATGGCAATATAGTTGGTAATCACACAGTGAATCATAAATGCTTAACAGATATAACTTTGGATGAAATAAAAGAAGAAGTTATGAGTTTACATACAGCAGTTTATGAAAAGTTTGGATACGAAATGAAATACTTTAGGCCACCAAAGGGGGAATTTAGTGAAAGAGCACTAAGTTATATCAATTCACTAGGATACACATCGGCTCTATGGTCACTTGCTTATGATGATTGGGATGAGGCAAAACAAGGAAGAGAAGAATATGCTAAGAAAAAAATATTAGATAATGTTCATAATGGGGCTGTAATATTACTTCACTCAAATTCTAAAGACAACAGTGTGATTCTTGATAGTGTTATAAAAGAAATACAATCAAGAGGGTATGAAATAAAATCTTTAGATGAATATGAATAGTAAGGATTTAAAATGAAAAATAAAAAAATATCAAAGTTTAATAAGTTACTCAAAATTCCAGAAGAGGTAGTAACAGATATTCCCAAAATTACTGCCTTGGGATTTAAAAAATTAGCGATAGAAAATTATAAAAATATATTGGAATACCAAGATATCTTCATAAGAATAAATACAGTTATTGGCGTAATTAATATAAGTGGGATTAACTTAAAAATGGAAGAAATGACTGTGGATGACATTGTTATTGAAGGGATAATAGATAATATTGAATTCGAAGAGCTTGAGGAGTAGGAGGCACATTTTGAGGGCACGAGATTTATTCAAAGGATATGTATATGTTTCAGTTGAAGGTTTTTATATTGAAAAAGTAATCAATATTTGTAAAAAAAATAACATAGAATTAATAAATCTTGACAGAAAATCAAATACAATTATTTATGTCGGTATTAGAGTTAAAGATTTTAGGGACTTATCAAAAATAGCAAAAGAAAATAAGTGCAGAATGAAAATTGTGAAAAAAAGTGGAATGCCATTTGTTGTAAAAAGATACAGAAAGAGGAAGTATTTTTTTATTGCTCTATTGGTATTATGGTTATTAATAATTGTTTTATCGAAGTTTATATGGAATATCGAAATAATTGGTGAGGGGGATGTTTACAGTGAACATATTTTAAATATTGTAAAAGAAGAAGGCATTGAAATAGGAAAATTAAAAAAACACGTAAATCTTGATAAAGTAATTAACAGAATCAGGTTAGAAAATGATGATATATCTTGGGTTGGAATAAAAATGTGTGGAACAAATGTTAAAATTGAAATAATAAAAACAGATGTAAAACCTGAAGTTGTTAAGGAAAATGAATTCTGCAATATTGTTGCAAAAAAAGATGCAGTTATAGAAAACATAAATGCACAAAATGGTATTCCAAAGGTAATGCAAGGTGATGTGGTAAAGAAGGGAGACGTTCTTATTGATGGGGTAATTGAAGGAAAATACACTGAGCCAAGGAAGGTGCATTCTATAGGTGAAGTAAAGGGAAAAGTTTGGTATAAAGAAAATGTTAGAGTTTATTATAAACAAGTAAAAAAAATTCAAACTGGGAATAAAGAAGAGAAGTATGCTGTAAAACTTAATAAAATTAAAATAAATTTCTTCAAAAAGCTTTCAAAATTCGAAATTTATGATAAAATAAGGACGGATAAAAAGTTAAAAATATTTTCAAATTTATATTTACCAATTCAAATTGAAAAAGATACGTTTTATGAACTTAAAGAGGAAGAAATAGAATATACAGCAGATGAGGCAAAAAAACAAGCAATAGAAGAAGCAAAAATTAAATTAAAAGAAAAAATTGGTAATTGTGGAGATATTATTAATGAATATATAAATACTGATGAGAATGAAGAGTATATTGATGTTGAGGTAACATACGAAGTACTTGAAAACATCGGAACTGAAGAAAAAATAGCATTATGAAAGGATGAAAAGCATGGAAGAAAAAAGCTTAAGAGTATATGATACCGAGAAAACTTTTTTTTCAAAAATTGGTAACACTTTAACTAAAATATTGGCACCAGGTAAGATGGGAATAAATGGCGTATTAATCTCTATGAAGAGAAATAATATGCTTAAAAGTTATGAAAATTATATCGAAAATGAAAAAAATAATGATCGTAAAGGTGTTTATCTAAAAAAGTATGAAGAAGCATATTCTTTATATCTAGATTCAATTGATAAAAATATCATTGATGCAATTTATAAAAAAGTAAAAAACAATACGGCAACAGAATTTGAAAAAAATGCTTTATCTAGGTATTACAACGTGATTCACTTAAAAGATGTTGATTATGTTGAATACAAGAATAGAAAACAAAAATTCTTATTAGAGCTAGATAATGAAAATGTTCAAAATACTGGAAAAGCAAAGGTGATAAAAAGATTTAATACTTTTTATTTAGATAAAATTGATAACTTATATAAAAATATAATTAAACAATATTCTGTTAAATTACTTGAATTAAATACTGAATCTGAGAAGAATGAGATATATAACAAAATATGCTCTACAATCGAGGAGTAT
Source organism: uncultured Clostridium sp. (assembly GCA_946545035.1). Taxonomy (GTDB): domain Bacteria; phylum Bacillota; class Clostridia; order TANB77; family CAG-508; genus CAG-492. The sequence goes on from CAMNND010000011.1 coordinate 4,607, forward strand.
GTAAATGATATATTGCCTAAGAAGATTGAAGAAAATCCAAGTAAAGAAGTATACATTGAAATTAATAAAGAATATGATGACTACAAACAATTAAGATTTAATAAAGCAGATCAAAATGATGTTATAGAAAAGAATATGATATTACTTGGATTAAGTAGAAGATTATTTACACATAGCTTACCTCTTGGAGTAGCTGAACAATGCTATAACAAATTATTAAATGATTTAAGAAATTTAATTGTTGATACAAGAGTTCCTAAGAAAAAGGAAAGAGCATATAATTTGTTAATTGAATTTATTAAAGAATTTAATTTAAAAATTTTATCAACTAAAGTGTATTGGGATAATGCTGATGATAGAAATAACTATAGAGCTTTTTGGAAAGAATTCCAAGATATAGAAAATATTGAAGACGAAGAAGAGAAGAAAAAGAAAACGGAAATCTTGTTCATAAAAAATGAGCTTAGAGAAACTCAAAAGAATGAAAATAAATATGCAAAAACGATTTCTTTCTACAAATCTAAATTAGTTGAGTTTGGTATTATGAAAAAGTTACCAAATAAATGTACAAGTCTAGAAAAAGATGGTGTATACATTCAAGATTTAATACAAGAAAAACAAGGAAAATTCAAATCAAAGGTGAAGAAAAAATAATGGATGATATATTAGAAATTAATTATGTTGAAACAGAAGAAAATTCAGAATATGAAAATCTAATCGAATCCGTATTAAAAAAATGTTTTGAAATTGAAAATATGGACAAGTTGGGGTTATATGTAAGTGTAACTTTGACTTGCCCAAGCTATATAAGAAAAATAAACAATGAATACAGAAATATTGATAAAGAGACAGATGTATTGTCATTTCCGATGTTTGAAAAGGTTGAGATTGACGAAATGATTAAAAATCAAAATAATATTGTGCATGATGTACTTGGAGATATCATTGTTTCTGTTGCTAGAGTTAGGGAGCAAGCTTCAGAATATGGACATAGCTTTGAAAGAGAGCTTGCCTATATGATTGTCCATGGTTTTTATCATCTAATGGGATATGACCATATGACGGAGGATGATAAAAAGGTTATGAGAGCTAAAGAAGAAAATGTACTTGAAAAATTAAATATAACTAGATAGGGGATTATATGGGAGAAGAATTTAAGTCTGGATTTGTTTCTATGATGGGAAGAACTAATGTAGGAAAATCCAGCATAATGAATAGTCTTGTTCAAGAGAAGGTTGCAGCAATAGCAAATAAACCTCAAACAACAAGAAATGCTATAAGAGCAATTGTAAATAGAGATAACTTACAAATTATATTTATTGACACGCCAGGAATTCATAAGCCAAAAACAAAGCTTGGTAATATTATGGTTGAAACAGCTTTTGGGGTTGTTCCAGATGTAGATGTTGTTCTATTTGTTATTGATGCAACATCTAAAGATATAGGAAAAGGTGATAGAATAATACTTGATAAGATAAAGGAATCCAAGAAAAAGACGATTCTAATTATAAACAAGATCGATTTAGTAAACAGAGAAGATGTTGCTAAGTTAATTGATGTATATAAAGATGAATACAACTTTGAAGCAGTTATTCCTGTTTCTGTCGAGAAGAATATCAACCTAGATGCAATAATTGATGAAATTGCAAAACACTTGAAAGTTGGACCAGCATATTATGATGTGGATGAATACACAGATCAAACACTAAGACAATTGGTAGAAGAAATCATTAGAGAAAAAGCACTTCGTTTATTAAATGACGAGGTTCCTCACGGAATATATGTTGAAACTGAGAAGATGAAAGAGCGTACAACCAAAACTGGTGAACCAATATATGATGTCGAAGCAACAATTTATTGTTTGAGAAATTCTCATAAAGGAATTATTATTGGAAAAGATGGCAGTATGTTAAAACGAATTGCTTCATACGCTCGTACAGATTTAGAAAAAATGCTTCAAATGAAGATTAATTTAAAAGTATGGGTTAAAGTTAAGGAAGATTGGTTAAATAATGAAAGTTTAGTCAAGAAATTTAAACTACAGTAATATAATAATGGTATAAAATAAATAAAACAGCAAAAGATATGATATATGAACAATATATCACATAGGAGATGATCATATGATAAAACAAATAGCTTGGAATACTTTTAAAAACACGGGAAATATAAATACATTCATGGAATTAATGGAATTAGAAAATATTGAAAAAAATTTGAAAAAAAATACAATAAATGATTGTACTAAGGTGAATGAATATGGGGAGTATAAAGACAAAGGGAATAATATTATTGGAAAATAATATGGGTGATTTTGATAAAATGGTTACTTTGCTTACTCCATCAGGGAAAATTGGGTGTGCTGCCAAAGGATCCAGAAGGAATAATAGTGGACTTATGGCAGGCACCCAGTATTTATGTTTTGGGGATTATATGTTATTTAAAGGTAACAATTCATACAGAATCAACTCATGTGAACCAATAGAGGTTTTTTATAACATAAGAACAGACTTAGATAAATTAAAATATGCAGCACATATTTCAAAGATAGTAAATGATGTAACTGATGAAAATCAAAATACATATAGAATTTTACAATTGCTTTTAAATACATTATATGTGATTTCAGAATCGGATAAGAACTTAGATTTAGTATTATCAATATTTAGGCTAAGATTATTATGTATTATGGGATTTAGACCACAAACGGATAAATGCTGGAAATGTAACAGCAACAAGGATTTAAAATATTTTAGTATTTCAGATAATTCTGTTAAATGTGAAAGTTGTGGACGAGTTGATAAATCAGCGATATCAATTAATCCAAGCACATATGATGCGATTAGATATATATCATATGCTGATCCAAAGAAAATATTCTCTTTTGATATACCAGAAGAATCTATAAGAGAGCTTGATTTAGTTACAAAAATCTACATAAATGAAAAATTAGAAAAAGAATATAAATTAGAAAATTTATGGTAAAAAATAAAATTAAAAATCACTTGCAATAAAGTATACCTTATGATATATTATAGGTAATAAAAATAATAAATCCCTGCATAGTACGTGTAGACTGGAATTTTAGAACCAACGCGGATTAAACGGGAATCTGCCTTTAAATGTGGCGTGCAAGCTCAAAATATATTGAGAAGCCCAGGAGCATTTAACAAGATACCCACCTGTGAAAGCAGGTCCTTAAAATTTCACTTATCATTACGGCTAACGCGGGGCATTTTTTTGTTTACAAGAAAATATAAAAAGGATGGAATCTGTGAATATTAAAGAGCTATATAACTATGGGAGAGATAATCTTAAACAAAATAAAATAGATGATTACGATATAATTGCAAAGTTAATTATAGAGCATGTGTGTAACATTGATAGAAATACAATTATTATTCATGAAGATGAAGAGATTGATAGAGAAAGATGTTTTAATTATAAAGAGTCTATCGATAGAATTTGTAAAGGAATTCCTGTTCAGTATGTTACAAATAAGCAAGAATTTATGGGACTTAATTTCTATGTAGATGAAGATGTATTGATACCTCAGCCTGATACAGAAATACTTGTAGAAGAAGTTGTAAATGAGTATAAAGATAAAAATTGTTTAATTATGGACCTTTGCACAGGAAGTGGTGCAATTGGGATATCTCTAGCAAAATATATTGAAAACTCTAGGATTGTTGCAACTGATATAAGTGAGAGAGCTATACAGATTTCTAAATTAAATGCAGAAAAAAATTCAGTGTGGAAAAAAATGAAATTTATTGAGTCTAATATGTTTGAAAATATAGATCAAGCAGAATTTGATGCAATAGTATCAAATCCACCATATATTGAGACAGATGAAATTGAAAACTTAAGTGCACAGGTTAAAAATGAACCATATATGGCACTTGATGGTGGAATAGATGGACTTAAGTTTTATAGAATAATTGTTAAAGAAGCATGGAAACATATAAAGAATAATGGAAAGTTATTTTTAGAAATCGGATATAATCAAAGAGAAGCGGTTGAAAATTTATTAAAAGAAAGTGGAAAGTATTTTGATATATTTTCAAAAAAAGACTTAGGGAATAATGATAGAATAGTTGTTGCAACAGTAAGGAGGTAGAATATGTCTTTTTCATCTGATGTAAAAGAAGAGCTGAGTAAAACAAATAATTTGAATAAAAAAGATCAAGTTAAGATGGAACTTGCAGGGTATCTAATTAGCTCTAATGTAAATAAGAATAAAAAGAAAATTAGATTTTCTACGGAGAGCGAATACAACATAAACAGATATGCTAAACTTTTAAAAAATGTTGGAATTGATGATTACAAAATAGATATAAAAGGAAAAAAATTTTATATAGAGCATAAGATTCCTGAAAATATTGATATGGTAGAGGTAGGAGATACTATCGATTTATTCAAAAATAGAAGAGATGAGTTCCTAGATAAGGCTCTTATTAGAGGAGTTTTTTTAGGGGGAGGATATATTAATAACCCAGAAAAGAAATATCATTTAGAAATAAACATCAATACGGAAAACAATTTAGATGAAATTTGGAATATTTTACAAGAATATGAGATTAATACAAAAAAATTAATAAAAGAAAAATCATTCACTATATATATAAAAGAAGGAGAGGAAATATCAAAAATACTCGCTTTTATGGGAGGAAATAGCTCTGTTTTAAAATTTGAAGAGGCAAGGGTTATTAGAGATTCAAGTAACAAACTCAATAGACTAGTTAATTGTGAGACTGCAAATTTTTCTAAGACCATTCAAGCTGGAAAAAAACAAATTGAAGATATAAAGCTTATAAAAGAAAAACGAAAATTTAATGAATTATCAGATAGTCTACAAGAAGTTGCAAACATTAGACTAAAATACCCAGAAGCATCATTATCAGAGCTTGTAAATTATATGGGAGGAAAAATATCTAAATCTGGAATTACACATAGACTAGCTGCAATTGCAAAATTTGCTGATGAATTAAGAAAGTAATAGGTGAGAATATTGAAAGAAATTGGTATATACATACATATTCCATTTTGCAAAAGAAAATGCTTTTACTGTGATTTTTGCTCATTTGAATGTAATAAAAGCATGCATAAAGAATATATAAAAGCTCTTATAAATGAAATAAGAGCTTTTAAAATAGATTCAAAAAAAGATGCAGAATTATATTATGATACAAATTTAATTGTTAAAACTTTGTATTTTGGAGGGGGAACTCCATCATATATAGATGAAGATTATATAGAAAAAATTATGAATGAATTAAAGTCAAAATATAAATTCTCACAAGATATTGAAGCGACAATTGAAGTAAATCCAGGTACTGCATCATACCAAAAAATAAAAAGATACAAAGAGATTGGTTTTAATAGAATTAGTATTGGACTTCAATCAACTAATGATAGATTACTAAATTTAATTGGGAGAATTCATAGCTATGATGAATTTGAAGAGACATATAGAATAGCAAGAGAGGTCGGATTCAAAAATATAAATGTGGATTTAATGATTGGACTTCCAACACAAACATTAGAAGATGTTAAAGAAAGTCTAAATAAAATAATTCAAAAAAATCCAGAGCATATATCTGTATATTCCCTTATTTTGGAAGAAAATACAAAATTAAAAGAAATGATTGAATCTAAGAAATTAGAGCTGCCAGATGAAAATCTTGAAAGGAAAATGTATTGGCTTGTAAAGAATACTCTTGAGAAGCATAGATATAAACAATACGAAATTTCCAATTTTTCTAAGGTTGGTTATGAATCAAAACATAATACAGATTGTTGGAAACAAAAGGAATATCTTGCATTTGGACTTGCGGCTCATTCTTATATTGATGATGTTAGATATTCAAATACATGTGATTTAAGTAAATATATACAAGATAATATTAATATGCATAACAATAAAGAAGTAGAAGAAATACAAGATAAACAAATTAAAATGAATGAATTTGTTATCTTGGGCTTAAGAATGACAAATGGATTTTCGATAAAAGATTTTGAAAAGAAGTTTGGAGAAAAATTTGAAGAAAAATATAAGAATCAAATTGATAAGCTTGTAAAAATGGAATTAATACAATTCAAAAACAATAATATTTCATTATCTAAAAAAGGGATTGATTTTGCTAATATAGTTTGGAGTGAATTTGTTTAATTACTGCATTTTAGAAAGGTTTTATTAACGTAAAAAAACAAAATAAATGCTTGTATTATTTAGTATAAATTGATATACTAATGATGCGAAACAAACAAAAGGAGGTAATTTATATGGATAACGAAAATTATAATAATAATCAAGAACAAAATAATGGAATGGTAGCTGCAAATACTGAAGAAATAGTAGTAAATACAGCTGATAATAATAAAATAAAAATAGCAGATGAGGTTGTTGCTGTAATTGCTGGTAAAGCTGTTACAGAAGTACAAGGTGTTGCTGAAATGTCAGGAGGATTCGCTGGAGGTATCGGAGAAGTACTAAGCGGAAAGAAAAATTTAGCTAAAGGTATCAAGGTTATTGTTACAGAGAAAGATGCTAAAATAGATGTTAATATTATTGTTGAATATGGTGTAAGAATTCCAGAGATAGCTTTTGAGATTCAAACTAAGGTTAAGAAAGCTGTAGAAACAATGACAGGACTTAAAGTAACAGAAGTTAATGTTCATGTTCAAGGTGTAAATACAAACATAGATAAGAAAGACGCAGAATAATTTTAAAGCTAAATTGAGTTTTTTGTAAGCTCAATTTAGCTTTGGTTTTATATAAAAAGTAATAAAGTTTTGTAAGAAGGTTGTTATGAAAATATTAGAAAAATTTGTTTTAATTTTATATTCATTCTTGATGCTGATAGTCTCTGCGATAGTATGTTTAATATTATTTAAAGTTATTAGTATAGATCAGATAAAGGAATGTATTGAATATGTACAAAAGGATACAGCACTAGTTATAACAATAATCGCGATAGCAATTGTTTGTATTTTATTGTCAATTAGATGTTTATTTTTTAGAAAGAAGAAACAAATAAAAAAATCAAATACCACAGAAATATTATTGGAGAATGAATCAGGAAGATTATTAATTTCGAAGAATGCTATAGAGAACGCGGCAAAAAATATTGTTAAGGAATCTTTGCATCTAAATACAGATATAAAAGTAACTGCAGATATTGATCCGGCCAATAATATAAGTATATACATAGCAGTTATGCTTGATAGAGCTTTAAATGTCAGAGATCTAACTTTGGATTTACAACTTAGAATAAAAAATGAAATTAAAAATAGCTTTGGACTAGAAGTAAAACAAGTTAATATTAAAGTTGATAGTGATGAAAAAGAGATTGATAAGTTGGAAAAAGCAAATCAAAAACAAGAAGCTAAAATGGAAGCCGCTATAAAGAAAGAAGAAGCAAGATTGGAAGCTGCTAAAAAAGAAGCGGAGAGTGTTATTGAAATTAGCACTAATGATAGTAATATTCAAAATACTCAAGAAAATGTTGCTGAGTCGAACAATGATACGATAGTACAAAATGACGAAAATAATAGCGAAGTAAATAGTTAGTTTTGGAGGTATACAATGGAAGGTGGATTTAAAGGATTTTTTCAAAAATTTGGTGGTGCTATAATCGGTGGTTTAATTGCACTTGTATTAGCATGTACTAGTTTATATCGTGTTGTGATTGGAATTGTTTTAGTTGCAATTGGTATGTGGGCTGGAAATTACTTTCAAAAGAATAAAGAAGTTGTTAAAGAAAAACTAAAGAGCTTAATTGACAAGATGTAAAGATGTAGAAGGGAATGTAGTTATGAATAAATCAGAAATTAGAGAAGAAATATTCAAGTTAACTTATAGTTTAGAAGTTCAAAAAAATGAAAGTGATGAACAAATTGATGTATTTTTAGAAGATAGTGAGATGTCAGAAAAAGTAAAAAATGAAGTAAAGGAGACTGTAGCTAAAATAATAGAACTAAGTCCAGATATTGAGAAGGAGATATCAAAAAATTTAAAATCAGAGTGGAATATAGACCGTATTTCTAAGATTAATATGTCAATATTGAAAATTGCTATATACGAAATTGTATACAAAAAGTTACCATACAAAATTTCTATTAACGAAGCAGTAGAGCTTGCAAAAAAATATGGGGAAGACACGTCAGCTTCTTTTATTAATGGTGTATTAGCAAGTGTTGTAAAGGATAATAATTTAGCAGAAGAATAAGTGAGGTTAACACATGGAGTATAATCCAATAACAGTTACAGAATTAAATCTTTACATAAAAGATAGATTTAATAAAGATGAATATCTTAATAATGTGCTCATCAAAGGTGAAATATCTAATTTTAAACATCATTATACGGGACATATGTATTTTACACTGAAAGATGAAAGTTCATTGATAAAGTGTGTTATGTTCAAATCATATACAGCCAATTTAAATTTTGTCCCAAAAGATGGAATGAAAGTTTTAATTCTTGGAACTGTTTCTGTATATGAAAGAGATGGTGTATATCAAATATATTGTAAAGGAATGCAAGAAGATGGATTTGGAAGCCTTCATTTAGCATATGAAGAATTAAAGGCAAAACTTGAAAAAGAAGGTTTATTTGATGAAAAATACAAAAAGCCCATTCCAAAAATGCCAAAGTGTATAGGCGTTTTAACATCTAATACGGGTGCTGTAATAAGAGACATAATTAATGTTTCTACAAGAAGAAATCCAAACGTAAATATTAGATTATTGCCTGTACCAGTACAAGGTGAGGGGGCTGCTATAAAAATTGCAAAAGCAATCAAGCTTATGAATGAACAAAAACTAGCAGATGTAATTATTGTTGCAAGAGGTGGAGGATCTCTTGAAGATTTATGGCCATTTAACGAAGAAGTTGTTGCAAGGGCTATATTTGAATCTGAGCTACCAGTAATATCAGCAGTAGGTCACGAGACAGATTTTTCGATTTCAGATTTTGTGGCTGATTTAAGAGCACCAACACCATCAGCAGCCGCAGAGCTTGCAGTACCTAATATATCAGATATTATTATTAAATTGGATAATTATAATTTAAGATATAAAAATGCATTAAAGAAGAAAATTGAGATAATGCGTTTAAGATATGAAAAATGTATGATGAATAGGGTTTTTAGAAATCCTCTTCAAAATATACAAGACAAATATATATATATTGACAGAATTAATAAATCTATGCAGTTAAGTATTAACACAAAATTGCAGGGAAGTAAAACTAAAATGGTTGAGCTTATCACCAAACTTGATAATTTAAGTCCTTTGAAGACTTTAACAAGGGGATATTCTCTTGTGGAAAAGAATAATAAGATTATTAAATCTGTAAAAGATGTTACTATTGGAGATGAAGTAAACATTAGATTAATAGATGGAAATACAAAAGCAAAAATATGTGATTAGGAGGGGTTGCTATGGATAAAAAGACAAAGATAATAATAGCTGTTTTGGTTCTTATGATTATTGCAGTAATCGCGTTTTTATGCTCTACATATGCAAAGGATTTCTTAGGTAAAACAAATAGTAATGATAATACTATTCAAGCTATGAATGAAACAACTGAAGTAGTGGAAAATAAAGTAGAGGTAGTAGAAAATACAATAGAAGAAAATACAGTTCAAGAGCCAGTTGTTGAAGAGCCTGAAGAAACCGAAGAGCCTGAAGAAGAAGTTCAAGAAGAAAATTCTGAAGTTCAAGACGGAAATTATGAACAAAACGCTATTGAGATAGTAAAAAAAGATATGGGAAACGCAGATGGGTTATCATTCCAAGTAGAAGATAACGGAAATGGAAGTTATGATGTTTGTGTTAGGGATGAAAACTCAAGAGCTATAGCTTGGTATACTGTATGGCCTAAAACAGGAAAATTTACAAAATAAATTGTGAGGAAATATAGATGAGTAAAGAAGAAATAAATTTTGAAGATGCAATGAAACAACTTGAAGAAATTGCTAATAAGTTAGAAAAAAATGATTTAGATTTAGACAAATCAGTTGAAATATTCGAAGAGGGAATGAAGCTATCAAAGAAGTGTAGTGAAATTCTAGAAAATGCAGAGAAAAGAATTACAATACTTATTAATGATGGCAAAGATAATTTAACTGAGGAAAGCTTTAGTACAGAGCAAGCTGAATAAATTGTTTGAAAAAAGAAGAATTTTATGATATAATGGTCACTATATCCTAAAGGGGGCATGTAGAATGAAAATAGATAAAGAAGCATGGCGGGATATAGCAAATGTAGCGAATTCTGGACTTAAAGATTTGTTAGAAAGTATTCTCGTATGTTTGACAGTTTTTATGTTTTTTGCATTTCTTGGATTCGTGGGAAATCTAGAATTATATGCAAATATTATGAAAAAGGTGGTAGGAGCTGTTATCATGACAACATTTGGATTACGTATGAGTAATGAAATAAAAAAATCTTGGTTCACTATCGGCATATGTATACTTATTGCTCTTAATATTGCTACATCGGTTATTTTAGTCATAATGAATATATTATCTTATTTTTGAGTCACTTTTGATAAAGTGACTCTTTTCTTTATATAAGTTACTTACTTTTTTTATTTTTTTTCATTTTTATATGGTAATTTTATTAGTTTGCATATACAATAAGAAAAAATGTAAAAAATATTTTTGGAGGTATTTAGATGAGTGATATTGAAATAGCCAAAAAAGCAAAATTACAAAACATAAATGAGATTGCAAAGAAGATTAATATTAGTGATGAATATGTGGAACAATATGGGAAGTATAAAGCAAAGATTGATTTAAAAATTAATGATCAAATTAAGAATAATAAGAATGGGAAATTAATACTTGTAACAGCTATTAATCCAACACCACTTGGAGAAGGCAAGACAACTGTTAGTATTGGATTAACAGATGGATTAAATCGAATTGGAAAAAAAGCTATGGCAGCTTTGAGAGAGCCATCACTTGGACCTGTATTTGGTATGAAAGGTGGTGCAACAGGTGGAGGCTATGCTCAAGTTGTTCCAATGGAAGATATTAATTTACATTTTACTGGGGACATACATGCTATAACTGCAGCAAACAACTTGTTATCTGCAATGATAGATAATCATATTTATCATGGAAATGAGTTAAAAATTAAAGAAGTAGTGTGGAGAAGATGTGTTGACTTAAATGATAGACAATTAAGAAAAATTAATA
>CAMNND010000012.1 GCA_946545035.1 uncultured Clostridium sp.
GTAGCCTAAATAACCAGTCAAAAGAATTTGACTGGTTATTGTTTTTCTTATTAAACTAAATTTATTTGGAAATATTATAGTTAAATTATTTTTTCTTCCGCATCAATTTCTTGTCTAGCTTGTTGTACAATCTTAGGTTCCATTTCTCCTGTAATAATAAAACCACGTTTGTTTTCTATAAATTCTCCATTTTCAAATTGGTAGTGGATAATTGGAGAAATTGATTCTGTTATTTCAAAATCTTGCATATCTTGAGAAATAAGAAGTATTTCTTTTGTACCATTAGGATCTGCAGGATTAGCTTCTAGTAAAAAGCGTTCATATTCCATTTCACTACGAACTTTTATTGGTAAGATTTTTACAGGAGTTCCTTTTTTCAAATGTATTTTATAAAGTGTTGGCTGATCTCCACCAAAGTGTAGTGCTTTTTGAGGTTGTAAGGATGTTGATATAAAAGAACCTTTTGCAATGATTTGAGGGTTTCTTAAGTATTTCGAATCAACGCCTCTGTATACAGTAATATCTTCAGGAAGGACGATGGCATCCTGAGGAATATCTTGTATGATTTTGATAACATTCTTTAGTCTACCAATAAGATCATACATTAGTGGATTAAACGTTTCTGGTTCCTTTACAGTTTTTTTCGAATAATCTATTGATCTTAAAAAATCAGAAATTATTTCATTTGGAAAAATTTGGTTTAGCATTGATTTAAACTTTTCATAATATTCACTATCTTTACGCATTGAGTCATTTTGAATCATATGACAATGAGAAAAAATAGATTTAAGTATTGCAGGAAAGTTAGGGGATTGTTCTATTTGCTTTTGTATTTCTGCATTATCCATAGCTTCAAAATTTTCTATGTTAGATATTTCATTGAGTAAACAAAATAATTGTGAATTATATATAATTAAAGCATCTTTCTGATCTTCTGTAAGATTTATGTCATATTGCTCTTTTAAAGAAATAAGCAGTTGTGTATTTTTTTCATCTTGTGTTGGAGCAGATTGTTCCAGTTTATATCTTGTTTCTTCTTTTCCAGCATTATTTATAGTAGCATCTAAATTAATAGACTCTTGCATAATGTATGCTTCTGATAGAAACTCTAAAGGTAGTGAATCTAGATTTTTTAGGTAATTTAAAAGAAATAGATGAAGTTCTGGAATAACAGGTCGTGATTCATATTTTAAAAGAGTTCTTTTTATTAAATCTTCATACTTCAATAAGTCACTTTCTCTAAAATCAAAATTTAAATCCGATTGTGTATCTACAGTGGAAAGTAAATCTAATATTTCCTTCTGAGAAGAAACTAATTTTTTCATGAATCCTTTTTGTGAATATTCAGATAAAATATCTAATTTTTTTTGCAAATGTTCCTTTCTTTTTCGTAAAGAATTGTAGGTAATTTTTAGTCGGACAAAGTCTTGGAGAGATCCAGAATCTGTCGGCAAATCTGTAATATCGAATTCAAACAGTGAAGTAACGTTTTTATCGTTCTTATCAGATAGAGTACCTTTAAATAATAATGCTCCTTTTTTACTGAAGTGTTTTATAGTCTTTTCAAGCTCTTCGATTTCTTTTTTTATTATTTCTATTTTTTTTGAAATAACACTTAATCTTCTTCTTTTGTATTCATAATATTCTTTTTTTGTAGCTTCTAACGTTCTTTTTCTTTTTTTCTCAATAGACAAACTTTGTGTTGTTAGTATTTTTCCACGGAGCATAAAACGAGGTTCAGACACAATCAAACCGTGTTCATTTGTGGTAACTTTATCAGATATTTTCATTTGATCAGCAAAACGAGCAAGCTCCGCAATTCCATCAAATATTGCAAGTCTTGGCTCTGTCTTTCCGTAATCTTCGATTTCTACTGAGTACATAACACCTACACCATTATTCCCTTGATAAGGGGTCATTAAATTACGTAAGCCATTATCTTTAATATATTCAACAATTTCATCATATGTAAGCATAAAATTTCCTCCAATAAGTAATAATTTTACTAAAAATATTTTATCATAATAGAATATAAAATTGAATAAAAAAGTAATCTTTATTTGTGTAAACTAACATGATTTGATAAAAGTACAAAAATATGGTATAATTAGTTATTCGAGATATTAATAAAGGAGGAACTTATATGGAAAATGTAGATTATAATAAAATTGCTAAGATATTAAGTATGGCATTAATAGATGACTTTAGAGGTTTTTTAATTGAGGGAATTAAACGTGTTGAAGTTCCAGACGATAAGTTACATATACAGATTGCTCTTGAAGAAATGATGAAAATTCCTGGATGGCAACATGAAAGTGGAGTTGGAGAGGTACCGACTGTCGAACTTATGAAAGAAAAAAGAGCAATTTATATAACTAAAATTCCAAATCCAACTAAAAAGGGTGAATTCCAAAGGTCAATTGGTTATATTACTGATATGTATGATGACGAAGTCGAATATAAGGGAAAGAAGATGAAAGCATATGAAATGTTGAGAAATATTGCAATAGGTATGGGATACGATGTTGATGAATATGATTTGTTAGAGCGAACAGAGCATAGTGTAAAAACTCCAGTAGCTGTAACCAACTATAAAGGTAATATGAAAATAAAAAGACATAAATTAGATATTAAACCAACTCGTTCAATAAGAGAAGGAGATAAACCTAGCTTTGATACTAAGGGGAATTTAATAGGTTTCATATCTAATGGAAAATTTATAAGTGTAAATCATTATACTAGATATAGTAAGAGCAGGAGTAAAGGGCAACCTGGTGTAGAGGAGATAAATTCAAATAATACAAATAAGCCTGAGGACCCAGGCGAATCTAGTGATAGATAAATTTCTATTTATTTACATGCGATTGTGTCTGAAATATATTTGCGGTGAAGTAATAATAAATGTTACTTCACTTTTTTGTTGAAAAATACGGAAAAATATAGTAAAATAGCGATATTGAAAATGAGACATAGTTATGAGAGGAAGATTTTTGTGAATATTGAAGATCAAATAGAGTATTTAAACAAAGTAAAAGCATTAAATATGGGAAAAAATTTAAAATATACAATCTATACAATGGGTTGTCAATTAAATGAAAACGATTCTGAAAAAATATCTGGTATGCTAGAGCATATGCAGTATACTAAAACAGAAAATATAGAAGAGGCAGATATCATTATATATAACACTTGTTGTGTTAGAGAAAATGCTGAAGATAAACTTTTTGGTAAGCTTGGAGAAGTTAAGAAACAAAGAGAGCAAAAGGGAACAATAATCGCTATATGTGGTTGCATGATGCAAGAGAAACATATAATCGAAAAAATAAAAAAGAGCTACAATTTTGTTGATATTATATTTGGAACACATACAACCCATAAATTACCAGAAGATTTATATAATGTTATATGTAACAGAAAAAAGATAATGGATATTCTAGACATAGATGGTGAGATTATTGAAGGTTTACCAATAAAAAGAAACGACAACATAAAAGCATCTGTTACAATCATGAATGGATGTAATAATTTCTGTAGTTTCTGCATAGTTCCTTATGTTAGAGGAAGAGAGCGTAGTCGTGATCCACAAGATATAATTAATGAGATTGAAGAATTGGGAAAACAAGGATATAAAGAAGTAACATTACTTGGACAAAATGTGAATTCATACAAGGGAAATGGGAATTTAGGTATTACTAAGTTTTCAGAGCTATTAAGGGCAATAAATAAGATTAAAGGTATTGAGAGAATAAGATTTGTTTCTCCACATCCAAAGGATTTTTCTGATGATGTTATTGAAGCAATAAGAGATTGTGACAAAGTATGTAAACTAATACATTTACCACTTCAATCGGGAAGTACCGGAATTTTGAAAGTAATGAATAGAAAATACACAAAGGAGCAATTCTTAAATTTAGCAAACAAAATGAAAGAACAAATTCCAAACTTAACCTTATCAACTGATATAATTGTTGGATTCCCTGGTGAAACAGAAGAAGATTTTGAAGAGACTTTAGATGTTGTTAGAAAAGTAAACTTTGAGCAGGTTTATATGTTTATATATTCAAGAAGAGTTGGGACTCCGGGAGACAAAATGCAAAATCAAGTACCAGATGAAGATAAACATAGAAGATTTGATAAGTTAAAGGCTTTAGTAGAGAGCCAAATAGATTCTAATAATAAAAAATATGTTGGAACAGTTCAAAAGATTTTAGTTGAAGGAAAGAGCAAGAATAATGATAGAATGCTAACAGGTAGAACTGATTCAAATAAAGTTGTTAATTTTGAAGGTGACGAAAATTTAATTGGACAAGTGATTGAAATACCGATTATATCAGAGCATATGTGGTATTTAAAAGGTCAATTATAAAATTATTAAAGATTTAAACACATTTCATTTAGAAATGTGTTTTTTCATATTACAAATAAATCTTGTATATAATTTATTAAAATATTTTGTTGAAAAATGGCGTAAATTGGTATAGAATGACCAATGAAATTATACTTTAAAGGAAAAGGATGTGGGAATTAATGGCAGAATATTCACCAATGATGCAACATTATTTGGATACAAAAAAAGAGTATAGTGATTGCGTTTTGTTTTATAGATTAGGCGACTTTTATGAAATGTTTTATGAAGATGCAGAGATAGTTTCAAGAGAGCTTGAATTAACCTTAACAGGAAAGGATTGTGGGCAAGAGCAAAGAGCTCCAATGTCTGGTATTCCATACCATGCAGCAGAAAGTTATATTGCAAAACTTATTGAAAAGGGATACAAGGTTGCAATTTGTGAACAAGTTGAAGATCCTAAAACAGCAAAGGGCATGGTTAAAAGAGAAGTTGTTAGAGTTGTAACACCAGGAACAGTTATAGAATCAAATCTGCTTGAAGAAAAGAAAAATAACTATATCATGTCTATATATAAAAGTGGGATTTATTTTGGACTTGCAGTTTGTGATATTTCAACAGGAGAGTTTTTATCAACCCAGATTATGGAGCATAATAATTTTGCAAGACTTCTAGATGAAATTTCAAGATATTCACCAGCGGAGATCATAGTTTCTGATTTGATGTTTAATAGTACTGTTGAGATAGAAAAAATAAAAGAGCGTTTTAAGACATATATTTCAAAAGAAGATGAGGAATTTTTTGATGGAGAATATGAACTACTATCTGGTATGTATTCTATTATTGATGATAGAAATGAACCAATTGGTGACAAACAACTATCAGAGAAGAAACTTGCAATATATGCAATAAACGCACTTCTAAAATATTTGGAAGATACACAAAAAACGGGTCTTGATCATATAAATACGATTAAGATATACAATACAACACGTTATATGGCTCTTGATATAAATGCAAGAAGAAATCTAGAGCTTACAGAAAAGATGAGAGATAAGTCTAAAAAGGGAACACTACTTTGGGTTCTCGATAAAACTTCGACATCAATGGGGGGAAGAATGTTAAGACGTTGGATTAATGATCCACTTATTGATAAGACAGAAATAAACGCCAGACTTGATGCCGTTGAAGAATTAAAAGATAGTATTATTCTTAGAGGGGATATTATTGATTCATTAAAAAAAGTGTATGATATTGAACGTTTGGCTGGCAAGATTGCATATGGAAATGCAAATGGAAGAGATTTAATTTCACTTAAGAATTCAGTAAAACAATTACCAGATATTAAACATATACTATCGACAACTGGAGCAGGACTTTTAAAGAATATATATGAAAACATAGATACCCTTGAAGATGTGTACGAAATAATAGAAAAATCAATTGTGGATGATCCACCAATTGGTGTTAAAGATGGTGGTCTTATAAAGATGGGTTATGACCCAGAGATTGATAGACTAAAATTAGCAACAACCGATGGTAAGAAGTGGTTAATAGATTTAGAAACTAGAGAAAAAGAAGAAACAGGTATCAAAAATTTAAAGATTGGATATAATAAAGTATTTGGATATTTTATTGAAGTTACAAAATCTAATTTATCATTAGTACCTGATAGATATATTAGAAAACAAACATTAGCAAACGCCGAAAGGTATATAACAGAAGAGTTAAAACAGCTTGAGAATCAATTACTTGGTGCAGAAGAAAAAGTGGTTATACTTGAGTATAATGCTTTTTCAGAAGTTAGAGATTCAATTGAAAAACAGATTCAAAGAATTCAAAAGACTGCAAGCTTAGTTTCTGAATTAGATGTTATAGCATCTTTTGCTATAGTTGCTGAAGACATGAATTATGCAAAACCAATCGTCGATAATTCTGGAATAATCGATATAAAAGAAGGAAGACATCCAGTTATTGAAAAAATGATTTCTTCAAATAACTTTGTCCCAAATGATACATTTTTAGACAAAAAAGACAATAGACTTGCAATTATAACTGGACCAAACATGGCTGGTAAATCGACGTATATGAGACAGGTAGCTCTTATAACACTAATGGCACAAATTGGTTCATTTGTTCCAGCAACATCAGCTAAGATTGGTATTGTAGATAAGATATTTACTAGGGTCGGAGCTTCTGATGACTTAAGTATGGGTCAAAGTACATTTATGGTTGAAATGATGGAAGTAGCAACAATATTAAAAGAAGCAACAAGTGAGAGCTTAGTAATCTTGGATGAAATTGGTAGAGGAACATCAACATACGATGGACTTTCAATTGCTTGGGCAGTTGCTGAATATATAGCTGACAAAGAAAAATGTGGGGCAAAGACATTATTTGCAACACACTACCATGAATTGACTGAACTTGAAAACAAAATAGAAGGCGTTAAAAACTATTCTATTGCAGTTAAAGAAAAAGGAGAAGATATAATCTTCTTAAGAAAGATTGTTGATGGTGGTACTGATGAAAGTTATGGTGTACATGTAGCAAGACTTGCGGGAGTTCCTCAAGTTGTAACACAGAAAGCAAATGAAATACTTCAAACATTAGAGCGTAAAAACGTACTTAGCAAGAAATTTTCGATAGAGGATAATGGAAAAGTACCGGAAGTTGCTGAATCTGCAAATACTACATATAATATGATTCCAGAAAATATTGATATGAATAATTATAAAATAGCAGAAGTAGCTCACGAAATAGACAAAATAGATTTTAATCAAATAACACCAATAGAGGCTTTAAATACATTGGTAAAAATTAAGGAAAAATTATTGTAGATAATAAAACAAATCATATAACGTAATAATAAAAAAGGATAAACTTATAAAGTTTATCCTTTTTGTTATTTTCGATAACTTACTAATAAATTGATGATGGTATTGTTACCCATTTTCCGTTAATCTTATATACATAGAATGTATCATAAGATGTACCTTTTTTCTCTGATCCTTTGATTGTAACTTTAACACATACTTGGTAACCTGCTGTTAATTTAATTTTTTCATCTTCATATAGTTTTTCTAAAGCTTTTTTAGAATCTTTAATTTCGTCTTTAGTTAATTTAGTTTTATCAATTACTTTGTATGAATACTTAATCTTATCGCCATAAGTATCTTCTAAGTTTTCTTTTTTCTCCTCAAGATATTCATCATCATATTTATCTTCAAGGCTCTCTCTCATAAATTCTGGGAATGCCTTTAAATATGTTTTTGAATTGCATTTTTGTAATCCATTAAAATAATTTTTTATAGGACTTTTATATGCTCCGCCAATTAGAGATACAATTATGAATAGAACAACAACGACTGCTGCTACGATACCTCCTATAATGGCTATTTTTTTCTTGTTGTCTCCAGTTGGTTCTTTACCAAATTCAACATCTTTTTTCGTATCTTCGCTCATAAAAAATATCCTCCTTCTCATTAATAATATAATAATAATACATGCCAATTATATTTGTCAATTACTTGACTAAAAAAAAATATAGCGATACAATAAGCTTGCTAATTTAACTATATTCAGGACTTTTAGTTCATAGAATTAATATAGATAAATTTGGAATGGAGGTCACATATGATAGAAATAAAATACAAAGACCAGATTATAAATACTGAAAAAACAAAAGTAATCGATTTATTTAGGGATGAGATAGAAAAGAATAGTATAATAGCATGTAAATATAATAATGAAGTTAAATCGTTAAATTTTGAGTTAACTCAAAATGGAACAATTGAATTATTAGATATTTCTGATAGAGATGGAAGACGTATATATATAAGGGGGCTTGTATATGTACTTTCAAAAGCATTTGAAAGCTTATATCCAGATACGAAAACAACTGTTAACTATCAACTATCTAATTCAATGCTATGTGAAGTGGTTGATGCTGAAGTTACGGATGAGATGATAGAAAATATAAATAGAAAATTTAAAGAAATCGTAGATAAAGATATTCCAATCATAAAAAGAGAGATGACTAAACAAGAAGCAAAGGAATTTTATAGCGTTGAAAAGAATGAAAAAGGAAAGCTACAGATTGAATACGGAAAGAAAAATACTGTAAGTTTATATTTTTGTGAGGACTACTATAATTACTTCTACGGTATTTTACCAATATCAACGGGATTTGCTAAAATATATGAAATAGTCAAATATCATGATGGTATTTTGATAAGATATCCAAGTAAAACAGAGCCAAATAAACTTCCAGTTTTTGAAGAAAATAATAAATTATTGGAAACACTCGATGAATATGAAGATCTACATGAATTTTTACATGTTCAAACATTATATAAATTAAATAGAATAATAAAAAGAAACAAGATTAAAGAATATATATTATTAGATGAAGCATTACATGAGAAGAAACTTGCTAAAATTGCTGATGATATTGTTAGTAGGAAAAAGGTTAAAGTTGTTCTAATTGCTGGACCTTCTTCATCAGGTAAGACAACTTTTGCACATAGATTAGGAATACAACTAAGATTAAATGGGTTAAAACCGGTCACATTATCGGTTGATAATTATTTTGTTGAACGTCCAGACAATCCAAGGGATGAAGATGGAAATTATGATTTCGAATGCATAGAAGCAATTGATACTAAGTTATTTAATGAGCATATTTTAAAATTATTAAATGGTGAAGAAGTTGAAGTTCCAACTTTTGATTTTGAAGTAGGTACTAAACGATATAATGGTGAAAAAATGAGACTTAAAGATGATCAAATTCTTGTTATAGAAGGTATTCATTGTTTAAATGATAAGCTTACACCTTTAATTCCAAAAGATCAAAAGTACAAAATATATATAAGTTGTTTAACTGTATTAAATTTAGATTATAATAATAGAATTTCAACAACAGATTCAAGATTAATAAGAAGAATTGTTAGAGATAGTCAGTTTAGAGGATATAGGGCACTTCATACTCTACAAATGTGGGATTCAGTTAATAGAGGTGAGGCAAATAATATTTTCCCATATCAAGAACAAGCTGATAGTATGTTTAATTCATCTTTAATATACGAGCTTGCTGTGCTTAAAGATTATGCATTACCATTATTAAGAGAGATAGGAAATGATTGCCCAGAGTATTCAGAAGCTAAAAAATTGATATCAATGCTTGAGTATTTTGAATCTGTTCCTGCTGATTATGTTCCAGCAAATTCTTTATTAAGAGAATTTTTAGGAGGAAGTATTTTTTATTAATTAGAAAGGATGATAGCTTTTTATGGAAAAAAGTCTATTCACAAAAATTGATGAGGAGTTTGTGTGTGAAAATTGTGGAAAACATGTACCAAAATTAAACTATACATGTAGAAACCATTGTCCATATTGTTTACATTCTAAACATGTTGATGTTAATCCCGGTGATAGAAGTGAAGAATGTCATGGATTACTTGAGCCTATAGGAATTGAAATAAGTCCTAAAAAAGGATATGTAATTGTATTTAAGTGTAAAAAATGTGGAATGGTACGAAAAAATAAAGCTGCAAACGACGATAATATGGATTTAATTATAAAGTTAAGTGCAAATAATGATATATTGTAAATTAAAGGAGAAAAGATATGAATTTACCAAATAAATTAACGGTGTTTAGAATTCTACTAGTACCAATAATGGTTATAATACCATATTTACCAATTGATGGAGAATTAAAAATAGCAACATTATCAATTCCAATGGCTTGGATAATTATAAATTTAATATTTATTCTTGCATCAATTACTGATAAACTTGATGGATATTTAGCAAGATCAAGAAATCAAGTAACAACATTTGGAAAATTTTTAGATCCGATAGCAGATAAAATTTTAGTTCTTGCGGCTATGATCATGCTTGTGGCTGATGGAAGACTTCCAGCTTGGATTCCAGTAATAGTACTATTTAGAGAATTTCTAGTATCAGGATATAGATTGCTTGAAGTAGAGAATTCAGGTAAAGTAGTAGCAGCATCAATGTGGGGAAAATTAAAAACGGTTACACAAATGATTGGATTAATAATTGCATTTATAGATATGAATGCATTTGGAAGTTTCTTTAGTGGTAATCTTTCAGGAATATCACTTGTTATCAATATAATAAGTACAGTTATAATTTTTGTATCTGTTATTGCAACAATTTTTTCAGGATGGGACTACTTAAAAAATGGAAAAGATTTACTAAAAGATATGTAGAAGGTTGATGTAATGGATATAAGATTAATAAATAAAAAATGTACGAATTGTGGAGCAAATTTAAAGTTAAGTTGGAATGATACAACTGTAAAATGTGATTATTGCAATACACAATATTTGGTTGAACATGAGAAGAATAATATGTATAAGCCAACTGATAATCCAAATGAAAGAAGATTGTATGTAAACACAGCAACAGAAATTTTAAAGTGGATTAGTAGAATTTTAATAGGCGTAATGATTGCTTGTTTTGGATTTGCCATTATGTCTTTTTCAAGTCCAATATATGGAGTCATGTTAGTTGTTGCTGGAATTTTAACAATGCTTCCATACACTCTAAAAATATTTTTTGGACATATATATGTTAAAATCGCAATTATTGCTGTACTTGCGATATGGGGATTTATGGCAGGTGCAATAAATTCTTATAAATTACCAAAAGAGTTCCAGGGGGTATATAAATCTGAGACAACAAATTTAACAGTTGAAATTAAAGGAAATAAAATTATCGTTAATGATAATGGTCATGTAGTAAAAGAAGAATTATATACTTGGAGTGAAACATATGGACATATTGTTTACTATAATATAAAAGTTAATAACGGAGAGTATAATTTTAGAATATGTGTTAACCCTGGAAAAGGATATCAGTTCTATCAAGCTGAAAGAATATGGAGTAATGAGGGAATGCATTATTTCTACAATACAAAAAATAAAACGGATGAATATGTTCTTGGAGAATTTTCATACTAGGTTATAGATTATTTATAAAAATGATGTTAAAATTACCTCAAAGAAATTTACAAGTAGAATCTTGTAAAAAATTCTTTGAGGTATTTTTACATTAGAAAAGAGGATATAGAATGGATAGTACACAAGCAAAGAATAGAATAGAAGAGCTTAGAAAAACTTTAGAGTATCATGCAAAAAAATATTATGATGAAGATAAGCCAGAAATATCTGACTTTGAATATGATATGATGATGAATGAACTTAAAAATCTAGAAAAACAATTCCCAGAATTGGTAAGCTCTGATTCATTAACTCAAAAAGTTGGAGGTCATGTTAAAGAAGGATTTACAGAGGTAACTCATGAAGTGCCACTTCAAAGTTTGCAAGATGTTTTTTCATTTGAAGAATTAAAAGATTTTGATGATAGAGTTCGAAAACAATTAAGTGATAATGGAGAAAAATTAAAATATGTTGTTGAAACAAAAATAGATGGATTATCTATGGCTGTTGAATATATTAATGGAAAGTTTGTAAGAGCAGCTACAAGAGGAAATGGGTTAATTGGAGAAGACGTTACAAATAATGCTAAAACTATAAAAACGATTCCAATGGAACTCCCAGAGCCAGTTAATCTTATTGTAAGAGGGGAAGTATTCATCGGAGCCGAAGAATTTGAAAAACTAAATGAAGAGCGTGAGATATTAGGACAAACTTTATTTGCAAATGCTCGTAATGCAGCAGCCGGATCATTAAGACAATTAGATTCTAAAGTTACTGCAACAAGACCACTAGATATGTTTATTTTTAATATACAAAGATTAACTGATAATAAATTCAATTCACATTATGAACAATTATTATACTTGGAAAAATTAGGATTTAATGTAAATCCAGTAAAAATTCTTTGTAATACAATTGATGAAGCGATAGAAGCAATAAAAAAGATAGGTGATGATAGAGAAAACCTTGGCTTTGGTATTGATGGGGCTGTTGTAAAAGTTGATAACTTGGATTACAGAGAAGAGCTTGGACAAACTTTTAAGACTCCAAGATGGGCAATAGCATATAAATACCCACCAGAGCAAAAGGAAACATTATTAAAAGATATAATTTGCCAAGTTGGAAGAACGGGAGCAATTACTCCAATGGCTATATTAGAGCCTGTTAAAGTTGCTGGGTCTACAATATCGAAAACCACATTACATAATGAGGATTTTGTTATAGAAAAAGACCTTATGATAGGGGATCGAGTTATAATTCAAAAGGCAGGAGATGTTATCCCAGAAGTTGTTGAGGTGGTTAAATCAAAAAGAACTGGAAATGAAAAGAAATTTGAAATGCCAAAGTTTTGTCCTGTGTGTGGAGCTCCAACAACTCGTGAAGAAGGAGAAGCGGTAACTCGTTGTACAGGAATAGAGTGTAGTGCTAAAGCTTTAAGAAATATAGTACACTTTGCTTCCAAAGAGGGGATGGAAATTGATGGACTTGGTTATAGCATAATTGAACAATTAATCGATAGAAAATTAGTTACAAAAATTTCTGATATATACGAACTTGAACTTGAAGATGTAGCATCATTAAAGAAAAATGGAAAAAAATTTGCTCAAAATTTAATAGACGCGATTAATAGAAGTAAATCAAATGATTTATCTAAGTTGTTAACTGGTCTTGGAATTCGTCATATAGGGGCAAAGTCTGCAAAAGCACTTGCAAGAAAATATAGAAATATAGATAACTTAATAAATGCATCACTAGAAGAGCTATCCGTTCAAAATGATATTGGTGAAGTAATGGCAAAGAGCATATATGAATTTTTCAGAGAAGATCAAACAATAGACTTAATTAACAAACTAAAAGAGGCTGGTGTTAACATGGAATCTCTTGAAGAGGAGAGCAATGATAAAAGATTTGAAGGTATGACATTTGTTTTAACTGGAACGCTTGCTAAATATTCAAGAACAGAAGCATCAGACATTATAGAAAAGATGGGAGGAAAAACATCTGGATCAGTATCAAAGAAAACAACATATGTATTAGCTGGAGAGGACGCTGGAAGTAAGCTAATAAAAGCCCAAAGTTTAGGTGTTGAAGTAATAACAGAAGAGCAATTTGAAGAGATGATAAAATAGAAAGGAAGCAACATGAACGATTATACTTTTGAAAGATTTGAAGAGGATTTAGATTGTGGATATCAAATATTTTTTACATATGTTAGAAATAGATATGTTGTATTTAAGACAGCAGAAAATAGTTATACACAAAAACTTATAACAGAACATTCAAAAAATCCTCAGCCAAGAATACAAATAGTGACACATAAGAGAATATTTGAGATGTTTCCGTTCATGGAAGATTTTGAATATAAGGTTGACTCTGTTTAATTATTTTGTGTATAATATATTTGATTTATTATAATTTTTATGTATAATAAACAGGGAGGGGGGTGAAAATATGAAGAAATTATTAAAAATTACTAGCCTATTAGCTGTTGTTGCAATGTTATTATTAGCTTTAACAGGATGTGGTGGTAAAAAAATTGTTGGAACTATGGATGATGATAAAGGTAAAGCTACAGCTGTTGCAACTTTCGATAGCAAAGACAAATTAAAAGAATTCAAAATCACATATAATTATAAAGATAAAGATGAGGCTGAAGACGATTATGAGGACATTAAAGATATGTTCGAAGAAATCGGCGGTAAAGTTAAAAAGAGCGGTAAGAAAATTACTGTAACAATCAAAGGAAAAGACCTTGCTAAACAAAAAGATGTTGATTTAGATGAACTTGATAGAGAGTACATGGAAGAAGCAATCGAGGACATGGGATTTGAAATAAAAGATTAATTTAAAAATAAAAGGTACAAAAGTTATATTTCTTTTGTACTTTTTTTATTTTTGTGATATAGATATATTGGGTGAATAATAATGGAAGAATCTGAGATAGAAGAGGTAAAAAAATATTCAAATGATAAAGAAAAGATGCTTGAGTACGTAAAAAAAGATGGTTTAGCACTTGAATGGGCATCGGATGAATTAAGAAATGATAAAGAGCTTGTTATGGAAGCAGTTAAATGTGATGGTGGAGCTCTAGAGTTTGCTAGTGACAATCTAAAAGGAGATAAAGACATATTACTTGCTGCCGTTGAGATTAAGGGATGGGTATTATGCTATGCGAGTGAAGAGCTTCAGGATGATAAGGATGTTGTATTAAAAGCTGCCGAAAGGGATGGTCAAGTCCTTTATTATGCAAGTCCAAAATTAAGAGATGATAAAGATGTTGTGCTTGCCGCAGTATCTAATAAAGCAATTATTTTAAAGTATGCAAGCCACAGATTAAGAGCAGATAAAGATATAGCAATTGCTGCAATAAAACAAAACAAGAGCTCTTTTAGTTATATAGCAGATGAAATAAAGAATGATGAAGATATTCAAAATATTATAAATCCTCCAGCAGAGGAACAATAAAATTAAGAAATAAGATTGAAAATGTACTAAAAACATAGTATAATTAGCATCTGCAGGAGGACGAGTACCTGCCAGGGTATTTAGCCAATGCTCAAGGCTTTCTGTGATTTTCATAAAGGAGGTTTCTGTATGAGAAAAAAACGGAAGAAAAACAAAGAGCAAATAGCAGCTTTGGAAGCTAAGGTCAATGAACTGCAATGCATGTTTAATTTATTTCTGGAAAATAGTTCTCAGACAGAGAATCCGGAAAATCACGATAAAATCCTGAAAAAATATATTCGTGAGATTACAAAGCTGAAGAATAAAATTGACGAACTTTCAAAGTGAGGGGAATCTAGCATGGCTGGGTTCCCCTCAGCTAGTTTAAGAAAGCTCTATTGTAGGTTTATATTTTTCAAGCCACGTATTAACTTGACAAAGGTAAGCCATTAATTGTGGTCCAGTCATTAATTGACCAAACCATGGTCTCGAAAATGATTTCCCATTCGAATTAATTATTTCAAGTATATTAGTTTTATCTAGCAATTTATTAATTGGTGCTTCTTTTTTATTCATGATATCCAGTAGTTTATTTCGAACGGCATTAGTATAAGTTGGATTCCAAGTTTTTGGATAAGGACTTTTCTTCCTTTCAATAATTTCATTCGGAAGGATATCTTTCATAGCATACCTAAGTAATCCTTTTTCTCGATTTCCTAACGATTTCATTTCCCAAGGAATATTCCATACATATTCAGCTAATCTGTAATCACAAAAAGGAACTCTAATTTCAAAGCCATTATACATAGCCATTCTATCGGATCTATCAAGAAGTGTTTGCATAAACCAGTTCAATGTTAAATAAGAAATCTTTCTTTTTTCAGCCGTTTCCATAGAATCGGAATCTAATATTTCTACTTCTTTTAATGACTCCAAATATCTATAATCAATATAATCTTTTAAATTTATCCTTGATGATATATTTTTATTTAAGAGACTTTGTCTTTC
>CAMNND010000013.1 GCA_946545035.1 uncultured Clostridium sp.
CACCAACATTTGGCTCTATTGTACAAAATGGATAGTTAGCACATTCAGCTCCTGCGTTTGTAATTGCATTGAATAATGTACTTTTTCCTACATTTGGAAGTCCTACTATTCCTATTTTCATTTAATCATTCCCTTTCACTTATTTATTTAAAATTATCGTACTTACTTTACCACATTTTGATAGATTTATCAATATGAATTACTATTAATATCCTTAAAATAATCTAAAACACACAAATTAGTTTTCTACAAAAATAACACTTATCCTCTGATAAGTGTTATTTTTATGTTAAATTTTTATTCGTCATCAACTTCTAGTTTTATATACATATTTGATAGTGTTCCAGTTAGATGTCTCATTACAGTACCACTTTGTTGTACAGCTGCACCAAAAGTAGTTGTTGTGTTAAATCTGTTTGTGTAATTAGTATATTTATCAGTAACTAATCTCTTATCTCCGCCGTTTATACTATAATATAGCTTCTTACCTTCTCTGAAAATTTTAATAGTATTTTTACCAACATAGTTTCCTACATTTGCATTTGATGATGAATTTGTTGCTGCTGCTAATTCATATATTTTTTTATCTCCCGAAGTGGTTCTAAATGCAAATCCTGGCCTAATACTTCCGCTTGCAGCAACTTCATCTTTTGTATTTACAAAAGTAAATTGTGTTACTGATGCATCTTGTGCATCTGGGTCATATGTCTCAATTGTAAATCCTATTTCAAAATCTTTCTCATAATTTTCAGTGCTAAATAGTGGTATATGTGTATCGATATATCTATTATCAGTTCCAAGATATTCTGCAGGTACATCTCCATCATTTATATCTTGGTCTTTACCATTAAATGTAACAGAATTAGTAATTAAGAATACCGTTTCTAATCTATCTACCCATTTAGCATAATATGTTGTACTTTCAGTTGGAATAGTATTTTCATCTACCCTTGTTGTATAGTTATTATCCGTATACCAGCCTCTAAATTTATAATTCTCCTTTACAGGTTTTTCTAATGTTCCTAGTGCAGATCCTTCTTCAATACTTTTTGGAGAAATTGCATTTCCTCCGTTTGAATCAAATCTTATAGTATAAACTTCTTTATCTTTCCACTTAGCATAATATGTTTTATTACCTGTAGCTTTTGTTGTAGGATATACCGGAATTGTATATTCCTCATCTTCATACCATCCATCAAATATCTGTGGCTCTTTGGTTGGAACAGGTAATGTTCCAAGTTCCTCGTTGTAATCTCTTATAATACTATCAACTTCTGATCCACCTTTTGAATCAAAAGATATAGTATATGAATCAAGTTTGTATATTGCCTCTATTGTTAATGGCTCTGTAATTTTCTTCGTTATTTCCTTGTCTGTTTCACCAGTACTCCATTTTTTGAATGTATGACCTACTTTATCTTTTGCTTTAAGTGTTATTTCTGTTTCGTAGTAATATTTACCTGTTGGAGTTGTTGTTTCTATGTCTTCTGGATTAACAAGTGTTAATTGAAATTTTACTCTTGAATATTCATATATTAATTCTGTTTGTCCGTCTCCTCCGATTGTAATTGTTCTCTCTTCTGGAGCTTCGAACCCATAATATACGTTAGTCTGTGGTTTTACCTCTGTATCAGTTGCCCCATGTAATACTTCCGTATCTTTTGTTGTATATGTTTGACCATCTAAATTCATTGTTTTGTGTATTACGGTATATGGTGTATCTTGGTTAGGTGAATAGTTAGCCTTATATTCTTTGTTACCTGTTGAACCTTTATTAATTGTTACTCTTGTTTGAAGTTCATCCCCATTGCTACCAGTCCATCCACTAAATGTATATCCTGGTTTAGTTGGATTAATTAAAGTAATTTCATCTTCAACAGTGTATGTTGTTGGATTATCTGTAGCGACTGTTCCACCGTTCAAATTGTATCTTAAATTGTAAATAATTAAATCAAATTTTGCATTAATAAATGTATCTTCTGTAAGTGGCTCGTTTTTATCGAATGGATCTCCATTATCTTTTTCCCATCTAATGAAAGTATATCCATTTCTTTGTGGATTGTCTAACTCACCAACTTTTTCATTGTACTTAACAACTCTTTCTGTTTCCTCATCTCCAATTTTATACGTAAAGATTAAGTTATCTCGTAATAACACTTCACTATCGATTGTTATTGAAAGCTTCATCGTTGTTACAGCTTTTGATACTGTTGGAATTATTAATAATCCTAAGATAATCGTGCTATATAGTTTCATATGATTACCTTTACGTTTAGCACTACGAGTAGTCATATTTTTCTTTGAAAGTACAAATAATACCATTAATGCAGCTATAGCTGTAGCAATATATACTCCAACATCATCGCCCATCTTTGGACTAGTTGAGTTGTTGATTGGAATTATCTCTTGTGACTCATTTCCATTTTCATCTTCAAGAGTAAGAATTATATTTACAGAAAGATTCTGATTTCTGTCTGATAAATCAGATATAGCCTCAACATACTTTTGAGTAACGTTAAGTGTTATTTCATCACCAGAATTTAATTTTGTTCCTGTATAATTATCGTATTCATATGAAATAAATCTATTTAAACTATCATCATCAACATCTATTATGGTATAACTACCTTTTTTATTATTCTTTATTGTTATTTTATATGTGACACTGTCACCCACTTCATGAAAAGCGATTTTACTTTTAACACTATAACCTTCATATTTTAAATCTCGCACTTCCGCTGTAGCTGTATTTGTTATTACTTCTGCATTCGTAACTGTAAGTGCAGTTGTAGACGCAAGCGTTACTCCAACTTTAAATACAGAGATTATAAAAACTATTAAAGCTAGTACTATTATAATTTTTCTTATAGAGAACTTTGTTGGTACTTTTTTCATTTGTTGTCACCCCTTCATACTTTTTCTATTTAATCTTACTATTTTATCAAATATTATTCAACGAAATTACAATTTGTAATAAAAATGTAATAAAAATGTAATATTTATGTTGTCCAGCAACCAAAACTAAATAAAAATAAAAAATCAACCATTCTTGGTTGATTTTTTTGGAGCCTACAACCGGATTTGAACCGGTGACCTCTACCTTACCAAGGTAGTGCTCTACCTACTGAGCTATGAAGGCAATATTCATTTGCAGATAAAGTTTATAGCAGTTTATGAAAAAAGTCAATACATAGTTCGAAAATAGCCCATAACTTCTACATCTTATAGCCTTTTTATTTTTCCTTTTTATTCCATTTTTTTATTTACAAATTAGCCTTCTTAATATAAAATATTGCTAGAAGAAATTTAGTTTTAAGGGTGACAAATATGTACAATTTTATATCAAAGTCTGAATCTGATACTTTGAACTTTGCTAAGCAACTTGCATCGAAACTTGATAAAAAGGATATAGTCGTTCTAACTGGAGAACTTGGATCTGGAAAAACAAAATTTACAGAAGGTTTTCTAGGTTTTTTTGGTCTTGAAGAAGAAATCTCTAGTCCAACATTTACTATCGTAAATGAATACAATAGCAAAAGTGGTTTAAATATTTACCATTTTGATGTATATCGTCTATCTGATACTGAAGAGTTTTATGCAATTGGTGGCGAAGAATATTTTGAAAATGGAATATGTATTATTGAATGGGGCGAACTAATTTTAGATGCCCTTCCAAAAGATTATATTCATATTACTTTTGAGAAAAATCCAGATAATGAAAATGAAAGACTTTTAAAAATTGAAACAATCGGAAATAAATATAATAATTTATTTCCTTTAAATTAATCACGTATTTTTAACATATAGAAAGGATTAGTAATGAAAATATTAGCAATAGATACATCATCTAAAATATGCTCCGTATCAATACTTGAAAATGATGATGTAATAATAGAAAAACATACTAATGATGAGAAAACACATTCGCAAAATTTAATGCCTCTTGTTGATGGAATATTTAAAGAATCCAACCTTTCACTAGATGATATTGATTTACTTTCATGTTGTTTGGGACCAGGATCGTTTACCGGCATTAGAATTGGAATTGCAACAGTAAAAGCATTTGCTGACGTAAAGAATATTCCAGTAGCAGGTGTTACATCCTTAGAAAGCTTAGCTTATAATATAAATGAACCTGGATTAATTGTAAGTTTGATAGATGCTAAAAATGATAATGTCTATTACTCCCTATTTAGTTTTGATGGAAATAATTATAATCAAATTGGTGAATACAAAGCTGACAATATACAAAATATATTAGATTCTTTATCAATATATGATGACCCACTACTATTTGTTGGAGATGGATCTATATTACATCAAGACAAAATTCAAACATACATAAAAAATCCAAAGTTTGCTTCTGAGAAACAAAATATTCAAACAAGTATTAGTATTGGTAAATCAGCATATAATAAGTACAAATCTGGAAACTATGGAGATTCAAGCACTATACTTCCAATCTACTTAAAGAAATCTCAAGCAGAAAGGCAATTAGATGGAGAAAAATAATATTGAAGTTAGCCAAATGTCTAACGATGATCTACTTGATTTAAAAGATTCTTTATTAAATGAGTTTGATGATTTTTGGACATACAATATCTTAGAGCAAGAGTTTAATAATGAAAATACTACATATATTGTTGCAAAAGATGATAATCTAGTTGTCGGATTTGCTGGAATTCTTGTTATTATGGATGAAGCAAATATTATGAACATTGTTACAAAAAAAGATAAAAGAAAGCTTGGTATTGGTTCCCTACTTCTTGAAAAATTGATTGAAATATCAAAATTAAAAAAATTAGCATCAATTACCCTTGAAGTAAATGAGAAAAATATACCAGCAATCAATCTTTATAAAAAATATAATTTTCAGCAAGTTGGTATTAGAAAAAAATACTATGATAATACTGATGCTGCTATACTTATGACTTTATATCTATAGCATATAAATATTAAGGAGGAACAAATGAAAAATAAAAATGAATTAAACTACAAAAAATTAAAGGCTTTCTGTGATCCAAAGGTATTTAATTTTGAAACCACAGAAGAGCTTACAAATATTGAAACAGGAATTGGACAAGACCGTGGAATTAAGGCTCTTGAATTTGGTCTCGGAGTTGATATTAAAGGTTATAACTTATATCTAGAAGGTCCAAGTGGTGTTGGTAAAACAATGTATACAAAACACTATCTAGATAAGATTTCTAAAAAAGGTAAAACACCTTGTGATTGGTGCTACATCTATAATTTTGATAATCCAAACGAACCAATTGCTGTTCCCCTTCATGCAGGACAAGGTAAAGAATTTAGAGATCAAATGAATTCTTTCATAAAAGATATAAAAAATGATCTTGCTAATACCTTTAACAATGAAGATTATGAAAAGGAAAAAACCTTAATAACTCAAGCCTATGAAGAGAAAAAAATAGCTCTTATGGAGAAATTAAATAAAAAATCTAAGAAATATGGTTTTGAAGTAAAGTCAGCTCAAAATGGTATTTATATGATGCCGGTTATAAATGGTAAAACTATTGAGCAAGAAGAATTTGAGCAACTTGATGATGAAACAAAGCAAAACTTTGAGGATAATTCAAATATTGTTCAAGAGCAAGTTTTGCAAGTTATAAGCGAAATTAAAAACATCGAAAGAGAATCTCAAAAGAAACTTTCTGAATGGCAATCTAATGTTGCATTATTAACAATTAACGCACATATTAACTATATTCGTTCAAAATTTAAAAGGAATAAAAAGATTGGCAATTTCTTGGAAAGTATAAAGAAAGACATCTTAAAAAATATTGATTTATTCTTAGTCGATCCAACAGCTGAACAACAAACACAACCTGTGCTAGGACCAAGACCTGAACCACCAAAGCCATGGGAAAATTATAAGGTAAATCTATTTGTTGATAATAGTAATCAAGAAGGTGCTCCTGTTATAATGGATTCTGATTACTCATATCATAATATATTTGGAAAATTAGAATACGAAAATTACTTTGGATCGCTAAAAACAGATTATACAATGTTAAAACCTGGTTTATTGCATGAAGCAAATGGTGGATATATTATTTTCCAAGCAAAAGACTTACTAGAAAATCCTATGTGCTATGAAACATTAAAAAAATCATTAAGACAAAAACAATTACTTATAGAAAATACAGCGGATCCAAGATCTTCTATGGTATTAATTTCTCTAAAACCAGAACCAATTCCAATAGATTTAAAGGTTATATTAATTGGTGATGAAGAAATTTATCAGACACTTTCAGCTATTGATTCAGACTTTAGCAAGTTATTTAAAATAAAAGTTGAATTTGAAGACTCTTCTGATAAAACAGTAGAAAATATGAATAAAATTGCAAAATTTATACATGGTTTCTGTGAACAAGAAGAGCTACTTCCACTAGATGCAACTGCAGTTGCTAAAATAATGGAATATTCTTCTCGTTTAGCAGATAATCAAGATAAGCTTTCAACCAGATTTAATGATCTATCGCAAGTAATTGCTGAAGCTTCAACTTGGGCCTCAATGAATAAATCAAAAGTTGTCACAGCTGAGTATGTAAATATGGCACTACAAGAAAGAATTAACCGTGTAAAAAAATATGATTCTATGTATACAGAAATGATAAAAGATAATACTCTTCTTATTGATACAAATGGATCAAAGATTGGTCAAATTAATGGCCTAACTGTTATGAATATTGGTGATTATTGTTTTGGAAAACCAGTAAAAATTACTGCTAACACATATACAGGAAAAACGGGTGTTATTAACATTGAACGTGAAGTTGAATTATCAGGATCTTCACATTCAAAAGGTGTTTATATTCTAAGCGGATACTTAGGTGAAAAATTTGCACAAGATATTCCACTTTCATTAACAGCAAGTATTTGTTTTGAACAATTATATAATGGTGTTGATGGTGATAGTGCTTCAAGTACAGAATTATATGCTATTCTATCAAGTTTATCTGGAATTCCAATTTCACAGAACATTGCAGTTACAGGATCTGTAAATCAAAAAGGTGAAGTTCAACCAATTGGAGGAGTAAATGAAAAAATTGAAGGATTCTTCCAAATATGTAAAATGAGAGGATTAGATGGATCTCATGGTGTTATGATACCAGTGCAAAATGAAAAAAATCTAAATTTAAATGATGAGGTTATAGAAGCTGTAAAAGATGGAAAATTCCATATTTATTCAGTAAGTACAATTGATGAAGGTATCGAAATATTAACTGGAGTTCCTGCTGGTAAAACAGATAAAAATGGAAAATTCCCTGGCGGAACAATAAATTACTTAGCATATGAAAAATTAAAGAAATATGCTTCAATAAAAATAGAGCATTAATTATTTATTAGTCAATTACTTAATAAGTATTATAAAGATAAAAAATAGAAATCAAGAAACTTGATTTCTATTTTTTATTATCTTTATCATCATATACTTTTTTATTTAATTTTCTTCGCTAAAATTCTTGCCATTTGAACTCCTGAACAAGAAGCCATCATTAAACCTCTTGTCATTCCTCCTCCATCTCCTATAGAATATAAACCTTTAACACTAGATTCAAAGTTTTCATCTATATCTAGTTTATTACTATAGAATTTAATCTCCGGAGCATAAAGCAAATTATCTGGATTAGCAAATCCCTCAACAATTTTATCCATTTCTCTTATAAACTGAAGGATATCTGTCATTGTTCTATATCCAATTGCAAAAGTTATATCTCCCGGTATAGCTGATTTTAATGTTGGCACAACTGTGTTTTTATCAAGTTCATCTTGCCAAGTTCTCTTTCCCCTGTAAATGTCACCAAGTCTTTGTACTAAAACATTTCCCTGCCCTAATTCATTTAAATTCTTCGCAACATTTCTACCATAATCAATTGGTTTATTAAAGGGATATGTGAAATTGTGAGATACAAGTATTGCTAAATTCGTATTAGTGCTCTTTCTATCTTTATATGAATGACCATTTACTAAACTTAAATTATTGTCATAAACCTCTGAAGATACAAAGCCACTTGGATTTTGACAAAATGTTCTAACTTTATCTTTAAAAGGATATGGTCTTCCAATAAATTTACCTTCATACATATATTTGTTAATGTCTTTCATCACACTATCTGGTAATTCATATCTAACACCAATATCAACACATCCAGATTTAGTATCAATATTATGCTTGTCACACATATCAGAAAGCCAGTTAGCACCCTTTCTTCCAACTGCGATAACAACATTATCAGAATATACTACATCTTCTTTCCTACCGTTATTCGTAACAATTCTTGCACCTTTGACTTTATTATCTTCGATAATTAAGTCTTTAACTTCTGTTTCAAACATCATTTTAATGCCATTATCAATTAAATAGTCTTCAAGCTTTTTATATAGCTCGTGTGCTTTTTCAGTTCCAAGGTGTCTTATTGGAATATTTATTAGATTTATTCCCTGCTTTGTGGATTTTTCTTTTATCTTTGAAACTTGCTCTTTAAAATCAACGCCTTCTAATTTTTTATCAGCACCAAATTTTAGATAAATATTGTCTGTATAGTCAATTAATCTCTTGGTATTTTCAACACCAATATATTCATGAAGAATTCCTCCAACGTATATATCATCATCTTCATCATTGTAAAGTGATAATTTTCCATCAGAAAATGCACCCGCTCCAGAAAAACCACAAGTAATGCTACAAAAAGGCTTACATTTTACACATTTTCCAACTTTTTCTAGTGGACAATTTCTATCTTCTACCCTTTTACCTTGATCAATTAATAAAATATTCTTAGCTTTTTTTAATTGTATAAGCTCATATGCTAAAAATATTCCACTTGGTCCCATTCCAATAACAATTGCATCATAAGAATTCTCCATAAAAACACCTCTCTTGTTTATTTAGATTTTTTCAGCAACTAAATCATAATCATTAGATTCTATAATTCTAACTTTTATGAACTCACCTTCCAAATTTTCATCATCGCATTTAACATATATTACACCATCAATATCAGGTACATCCATATAACTTCTTGCGATATAGTATTTTCCATCAAAGCTTCTTTCCTCTAGAATAACTTCAAGCTCTTTACCTATATATTTTTTCTCATTTTCTTCAGAAACCTCTGCTTGAAGGGCCATAATTTTGTTATATCTACTCTTCTTTGTCATTGGGTGAACTTGATCTTTTATTCTAGCAGCTGGAGTTCCTTCTTCCTTAGAATATGAGAATGCTCCTAATTTATCAAATTTTGCTTCTTTAATAAAATTATATAATTCATCGAAATCCTCTTTGGTTTCTCCAGGAAAACCAACCATTACGGTAGTTCTAATAACTACATCTGGTATTTCTTTTCTAATTTTTGCAATAGTTTTTCTAATACTATTTCCATCGCTTTTTCTATTCATTCTCTTAAGGACTTTATCTGAAATATGTTGAATTGGAATATCAAAGTAATTACAGATCTTGTCATTATTCTTAACGACATTTATTAGATCTTCTGTAATTGATTCTGGATATGCATATAAGAATCTAATCCATTTTATCCCATCAATCTTACAAAGCTTTTCTAAAAGTTCCGCAAGTTTAGGCTCACCATATATATCAGTTCCGTATTTAGTTGTATCTTGAGCGATTACAATAAGCTCTTTTATTCCTGATTCTGCAAGTTTTTTTGCTTCTTCAATAACATCTTCCATGGTTCTACTAACGTATTTACCACGTATGTATGGAATGGCACAAAATGTACAACGATTGTTACATCCTTCTGCAATTCTTAAATAAGCAAAGTTATCTCCCGTTGTAACTACTCTATCTAAGAAGTTTAGATAATCTTGCTCCCTATCGTCGCTCTTTCCTACAACAGATTCTATCTGTTCCCAGATATTATCATACTCACTAAACTTAATAAATAAATCAACTTCTGGCATTAATTTTTTTAGCTCTTCTTTATATCTTTCAACTAGGCATCCCATTGCAATAAGATACTTACATCTTCCTTTTTTATATTCTGCCATTTCTAATAGTGTATTAATTGCTTCTTCTTTTGCAGATTGTATAAATCCACATGTATTAACAACTA
This sequence comes from uncultured Clostridium sp., assembly GCA_946545035.1. GTDB lineage: Bacteria > Bacillota > Clostridia > TANB77 > CAG-508 > CAG-492. The sequence continues at coordinate 10,098 of CAMNND010000013.1, forward strand.
TAATGTCTGCTTTTGATGGATCATTAACAATATTAAATTTATTATTTCTAAATAGTCCTATTGTCATTTCTGTATCTAATAGATTTTTACTACAACCTAATGATACGAATCCAACATTCATCATATAATTCAATCCTTCCTATATTATTAATTAGTATATAAATGCTTTCTTGTCATTTCTAATAAGTGTAGAGGTGTAAATCCAATTACTTGTGTTTTAGCTCTATCTTGTTTTAAACACTTATTAAGAAGTTCCATTATTTTATTTTCACTTTCTTTTTCTTCCATATCGATATAATCTATAATTATTATACCGCCAATATCTCTCGCTCTTAATTGCTTAGCAATTTCAAAAGTCGCCTCTTCGTTAACTTTAAAAATTGTTTCTTCCAAAGTTCCTTTGCCAGTATACTTACCAGTATTTACATCAATAGCAGTTAATGCTTCAGTCCTATCAATCGTTATAAAACCTCCACAATTAAGCCATATTTTTCTATTCTCAAGTTTTTCAATCTGTGCAATAATATCATCATCAAAAATATTATCATCTTCTACTAAATTCAAGATTGTCCTTGACTCTGGGTATTCCCTATTTATAAAATCGTAAATATTTTTGTTATTAACACTGATTTTTTCAACATTCTCAACCATCGCTAGTAATATTTTATTAATTATTCCACCTACATCAAATATTTTTTGTGGGCTATCATTTTTTAGCTCTTCATATTTTACAGTTATATCTTTGTATATGCACTCTAATCTTTTTAGCTCTGAAATTAATTCTTTATCAGACTTTCCCTCAGCGGCAGTTCTTATCACTACACCAAAGCCATTTGAAATATTTGTTTCAACTATTTTCTTTAATCTTTCTCTTTCTTTTTTAGCTTCAATTTTATTTGATACAGTTACAAAATCCGAATTTGGGATTAGAGCTATATATCTTCCGGGAATATTTATATCTGTCGAAATTCTTGCACCTTTAGTTTCAACTTTATCTTTCTTCACTTGAACAAGTATTGGCATACCAACCTTAACATATTTGCTTATATCTATTCCATTCATCTTTTCATTTTTATTTCCGGTAATATTACTTACTTTTGGTAAAACATCTTTAATATGTAAAAAAGCATTTTTTTCTTCACCAATATCAACAAAAGCAGCTTGCATACCTTGTAATACACTTACTACTTTACCTATGTATATATTACCTTCAATTGTTTTGTTGTCGTAGTATTCACAATAATGTTCAACTATCTTTCTATCCTCTAGTACTACAATATTGCTTTTTTCTCCATCGTTATTAATTATGATTTCTTTCATTTATCCTCCAAATATTTATTGCACATTATACTTATTCATTGCAGTTTCAATACCATCTTTAATTATTGATGGAACAGCATCTGCCGCTTTATTAATACCTTCTTTAAGGATATCATATTCCTCATCTTTAATATTTCCAATGACATAATTTATCAAATCGTTTTTGAATTCAGGCATACCAATCCCAACACGAACTCTTGGAAAGTTTTCTGAGCGCAATCTATAAACAACAGATTTCATTCCATTATGTGTTCCAGGTCCACCTTTGGTTCTGATTCTAATTCTTCCAGGCTCTGTATCTATATCATCGTAAATAACAATCACTTTATCGATATTTATCTTGTAGAAATTAACAAACTCAATAACACTATCACCACTCAAATTCATAAAAGTTTGTGGCTTAAGTAGTATTACTTTTTCACCTTCAATTTCTCCTGTACCATATAACCCATTAAATTTTTCACGAGAAATCGCAATTTTATATTTATCAGCTATTTCGTTAACAACATCTACACCCATATTATGTCTTGTCCTTGCGTACTCTGCTTCTGGGTTACCTAATCCAACAATTAAATACATTTCTAATCTCCCTCTTCCGTTAAAATCCATCGAAATTATAGCATGTTTTTAGCCATTATTCAATATAATGTCTCTCTTGATTCTAGCATCAAGAACAACTCCACTACCTAGGAAAACATTATTACAATACACTTTATATACACCATCTTCTTTATTATCTACATCTAATCTAACACCATTCAAAAACAATTCTAATTTCTTAGTTGGTATGTCGAATCTTGGATATTTACTCATGATATCTTCTGCACTGATAATATGATTATTAATCCAATCAATATTGTTTGAATTTGATTCAAGTTCATCAATCGTTATACTGTCTTCAATCTTAAACTCACCAACAATTAATCTTTCTAAATCAAGCATATATCCAACTGTATTTAATTCTTCCGCTATATCTTCACATAAAGATCTAATATACGTTCCTTTTGAACATTCTACATCAAATACTATTGTCTTTTCTTGTTTGTTATAATCAATAAGATTTATTCCATATATTTCTATTTCTCTTGAAGGAACTTCAACACTTATTCCTTTCCTTGCATAATCATATAGTTTTTTTCCATCTACTTTTATAGCTGAGTAAATGGGAGGTACTTGTGTTTGTTTTCCTATAAATTTTTTTAAAGTGCTTTCCAACTTTTCTTTGTAAAAAATATTATCATTTACATCTTTTTTCTCGATTATTTCGCCTTCTACATCAGCCGTTGACATCTTTATTCCCAGCTTTAATGTTGCTCTGTATTTTTTATCATGATTAATAAGATACTTAGAAAACTTCGTTCCATCACCTAATAGAAGTGGTAATACCCCTGTAGCATTTGGATCTAATGTCCCTGTATGGCCCACTTTACAATTTAATATATGTTTTACTTTATTAACAACGTTATTTGATGTTAAGTTTTTGGGTTTATTAATAATTATTATTCCATTCATATTTTCCATCCTATAAAAAAGAAGCCAATATTTTCTATATGGCTTCTACATTAATTTTATAAATAATGTCTAACTTCTTTTAGAACTAATTCTTTGACTGTATCAAAGTCACCATTTACAGAAAATCCAGCAGACTTTTGGTGTCCGCCACCACCGTACATCAATGCAATTTCATCAACATTAACTTTATCGTTTGATCTTAACGAAACTTTTAATCCTTTGCCTTTTATAGGTCTAATAAATATTGAAACTTCAACCCCTTCAATATCTCTACCGACATCAACAATACCTTCATGATCTCCATATGTTGTACCAAACTTCTCATAATCTTCTTCTGTAACATATGTATATGCAATCTTTCCATCATCAATTAGCTCTAGTCTACTATTTGCTGCTCTTGCAAGTTCAAATGCCGATTTTGTTTTAACTTGCAAAACTTTTCTATATACATCAGAAACATTTACTCCATGTTTCATCAAGTTAGCAACAAATTCAAAAGTTTCTGCAGTGACACCTTGATATTTAAATCCTCCTGTATCTGTTATGATACCTGCTAATAAACAAGTACCAATATCTTTTGTAATTGGTATTTCAAAACTATTTAAAGCAACAATCATAACCTCTGCGCATGCAGGAGCATCGGGGTTTACAAAGTTTAAATCACCATACATTGCATTTGTATCATGATGATCTATAACTATTGTTTTATCCGCATTTTCAAAGTATTTATTTCCACCACATAGCATTTGAAGTGATGAGCAATCAATTCCAATCGCTAAATCATAATTTTCAATATCTGAAGATTTTTTTATTTGATCAGCATTTGGTAAAAACATAAATGTTTCTGGACATTCTGGAATAATAAGATCAACATGCTCTTTTCCAAAATTCTTTAATGCATTATATAGAGCAAGGCTTGTTCCAACTGCATCTCCATCTGGATTTTCATGTGATAATATTACTATTGAGTTAGCTTCTTTTATTTCTTCATAAATTTGTTTTAATGTTCCCATTACTGTTCCCTTTCGTAAAGTTTAGAAAGACCAATCCTATACTGCTGTATAGAATCAGCCTTCTATAATTATTTGTTTTCAGATTCAGACTTTATATCTTTCAAAATCTGATCGATTCTCATTCCATATTCAAGAGAATCATCGATTTCAAAAACAAGTTCAGGCGTAATTCTTAAATTTAGTGTCCTAGCTAATTGACTTCTAATAAATCCACTAGACTCTTTTATCCCTTGCATTGTTTTTTCAATACTATCTGAATTAAAAATACTTACATAAACTTTAGCATACTTGAAATCTGGAGTTATTTTAGCTCTTGTAACAGTAACCATGCCTGTTATGTTTGGATTTTTTAACTCATAAGCAAATATTTGACTAAGCTCCTTTTTAAGCTCTTCGTTAATTCTATTTAATCTAGTCTCATTTTTTGCCATAAACTTTATCCTTTCTATTGAAAAATTTATCTTTTAACTTCTTCCATTACAAAGAATTCAATTATATCGTCTTCTTTCAAATCATTATAATTTTCAATTTGACATCCACATTCAAATCCTTTAGTAACTTCTTTAACATCATCTTTAAATCTCTTTAATGATGCAAGTTTTCCTTCGTGAATAACAACAGATTCACGAATAACTCTTACACCTGCATTACGTTCAACTTTACCATCTAATACATAGCATCCAGCAATTGTACCAACGCTTGAAACTTTAAATGTTTGTCTAACTTGCGCATTACCAATAACTTTTTCTTCATATATTGGATCAAGAAGACCTTTCATAGCAGCTTCGACATCTTCAATTGCTTTATAAATGATTGAGTATTGTTTAATTTCAACTCCCTCTTTTTCAGCAACCTCTTTAGCTGAACCAACTGGACGAACGTTGAATGCAATTATAATAGCCTTTGCAGCTTTTGCAAGTTGGACATCTGATTCATTAACAGCACCTGCAACAGAGTGTATAACTTTAACCTTAACTTCGTCATTAGATAATTTTTCTAATGATTGTTTAATAGCTTCAGCAGATCCTTGAACATCTGACTTAACAATTAAGTTTAATTGTTTTAAGTTTTCACTTTCCATCTTTTCAAATAAATTATTAAGAGTAACAACATTCGTATTGCTTAAAGATTTTTCTCTTTCTTGAAGTTTTCTCTTCTCTATTAAGTGTTTTGCCATCTTTTCATTTTTAACTTCATAGAACGTATCTCCCGCTTCTGGAACTTCTGTTAATCCCATTACCTCAACTGGAGTTGATGGACCTGCTTCTTTAACACTTTGACCTTTATCATTTTTCATCGCTCTAATTCTACCAATTGATGTACCAACAACGATAGTATCACCAACGTTTAATGTACCACGTTGTACAAGCATAGACGCAATTGGACCTTTTGCTTTATCAAGTCTAGCTTCAATAACAGCTCCTTTAGATTGTTTATTAGGATTTGCTTTTAATTCTTTCATAT
>CAMNND010000014.1 GCA_946545035.1 uncultured Clostridium sp.
GGCAATAGAGAATTCATATGATGCTAGAAAACTTGCTATGAAAAAACAAAAAAGCGGACATCAAAAACCATAAATTTATTAAAAATTACTTGTTTATATAAAAACTTAAAGTTATAATGATATTGGAAGAATATTATTATAGCTTTAAGTTTTTTTTAATCTTTTTCTAGTATTAATAACACCGATGATACAAATTACATATATTAAGTTACTTCACAAAAAAATCACAAAACAAATATAAAAAGAAAACAAATGTATCATAGAATGTTATTATGCAAAGGAGGAATTAATTTATGGGTGATATACAGGGCAAGCAAGTGCTGAGATTGGATAATTTTTTAATGAACTCAGAAAAAATTAATTCATCAGATGATACATACAACAAGTTAATGTTTGTGTATTCAGCAGCAATAAAAATGCTAGAAACAAAGCTTGAAATACTTCAAGATGAATTTAAATTTTTCTATGGATGTTCAGTAATTGATCATACCAAGACAAGAATAAAGAAACCAGAAAGTATAATAAAAAAACTAGAGGGAAGAAAACAAGAGCTAACATATCAAAGCTTAGTAGAAAATGTAAATGATGTTGCTGGTGTTAGAATTGTATGTCCAATGAAGGATGATATATACACTGTAGCGGGTATTCTAAAGAACACGCCGGATATAAATGTTATTCTGGAAAAAGACTATGTGGCAAATCCTAAAAAGAGCGGATACGCAAGTTATCACATGGTTGTCGAAGTTCCAGTTCAGGTTCTAAGACAAACAATACCGGTAAAGGTTGAAATTCAGATTAGAACGCTAGCGATGGATTTCTGGGCAAGCTTAGAGCATGATATTAAATATAAGAGCAATAATAAGATTAGTAAGAAAGTTTCAAATGAATTAGTAAAATGTGCTAAAATTATAAATAATATGGATAATCAAATGGTTTCAATTAAAAATTTTGGAGAATAACTAACCATTAATTAATATACGGAGGATAAAATGGAGATTGCAAATGCTACATACGTGGAGGAAAATTTGTACCCTGTAATGAAAAGCATCACAAAATCTGCCCTCAAAGCAAATATTACACAAGAAGCATATGCAAACTATTTAAATTGCCTGAACAGGGAAGGAAGAGCAACTGAAGAGGTACTTGAAAATAACGAAAGATAAAATAATGACTTGGGGGAGTAGTTATGGAGAAAAAATATGCAAGAGCATATACTGAAGTTTTAGAGATATTAAAACATATTCCGAAAGATGAGCTTGAAAGGATACCAAAATCTGAGCTTCAGTTTTATGAAGATAATTGTGATAAAAATTATAAGTACGAATACAATCTGGATTTAGCTGTAGATAAGCAAGCAATTTCTAAAGAGGCAAATACTGTTATTGTTGCTTTGTATATGAATTATTTTGCTAACGAAAAACAAAAGGGAATCATCGAGAAAATATTAAAGCAAAATTCCATTGAGGAAGAAAAAGCTAAGAATGAAAAATATGATGTTAATAAAATTTTCGAAAAAAACCAAAATGAACATAATGGAGCAAATAAGAGCGAGAATTTACCTGTTGATATTAGCAATAATCAAGATAGTTTTATAAAAAAGATTATTAATAAAATTAAAAGCTTATTCAAAAAGGATTAATACTAATATTAGTTATTATAAAACTTCCATGATGTATTTATAATGTGCATTATGGAAGCTTTTGCATGTATGTATAAAAAGATAAAGAAAGGTAGTAAATGCACGATGGGGACATACGTAACTCTTAAATCTAAAACAAAGCTTGGATGCGACATATGTGATAAATGTTGTGTGAATAGAGGAGATATTAAAATAACACCAGTTAATATACTTGAAATAAGTAGATTTATGCAGCTATCTTTACATGAGTTTGTTGAAATATATACAGAAAAAATTAAAGAGCAACCTTTAGAGCTTGTCATCAAAGCTAGAGGCGAACGTAATAGATGTATTATGAATGATGGTGTTACTTCAAGATGTACGATACATCCGGTTAGACCAATGCAGTGCGCTACTTTTCCACTTGTGCCGGTAGATTTAAAAAAAGACTTATTTTATAAACAAGATACTTGTGTTTGTACAAATCAACCAGAAACTAAAGTTATAGATTGGTTAGATGGTAAAAAAGGAATATATATTAAGTACAAGAAAATATATATGGAGTGGGTTAATTTTATAGAGGGGATACAGAGAGTTTGGGATAGAATTCCTGCTAAATACCAAGAGGAGATATTTAATCTTGTTTATTATAATTATAAGAGCGATGATGAAGATATAGAAAAGTGCGTTCTGAAAAATATAAATAAAGCAAAAAGAATAGTGTATAAGCTTAAACCATAAAAAAGCTGCTGTTAGTATGAGGGGTATGCTAACAGCTTTTTTTTATTTTAAAAGTCAAAAAAGGTCAAAAAATTTTATAAAAACTATTGACATTATTTTTTTTAGGTATATAATACTATTAAGGTCAAAGAAAGTCAAAGTCAAGAAAGGAGGATTCTATTATGAGAATGTCAGATATGATAGAAGAATTTATAAAAGAATTATTTGATAAAACAGATTATATAGAGATACAAAGAAATGATTTAGCGGAACAGTTTAATTGTGTACCTTCACAAATTAACTATGTAATATCTACAAGATTTAAACCAGCACAAGGATATTATGTAGAAAGTAAACGTGGTGGTGGAGGACATATCACAATAAAAAAAATGAATATAAAAAAAAGTGATTACATAATGCATGTAATTGAAAGTGTAGATAAAGAAATAACTTCTCAAGAAGTAGATATTTTCATAAGTAACTTACTTTCATATGATGTAATAACCGAGGAACAAGCAAAACTTTTAAAAGTTGCAACAAGCGATAACGTTTTAATTGTTCCAAGCGGTTATAGAGATTTACTAAGAGCAAGTATATTTAAAAATATGCTTATTAATCTTGTTTAAACATAGAATATAAAATAAAGGAGGATGATTTATATGTTATGTTCAAATTGTGGTAAAAATGAAGCAAATGTTCATTATACTCATGTTATTAATGGTGAGAAGACAGAATACAATTTGTGTGATGAATGTGCAAAAAAACTCGGTATAGATGAAATGGATTTTAGTATGCCAATTAGTTTTTCAAATTTTATAAGTGATTTTTTTGATGAGGATAGTTTACTTCCAAGTTTTTCTGGAAATATGATTACAAAATGTCCTAAATGTGGTTTAACATATGAAGATTTTGCTAAAAAAGGAAAATTTGGATGTGGAGAATGCTACAATACCTTTTCTAGTAGAATAGAATCAGTTTTAAAGAACTTACATGGCTCTGCTAAACATAGAGGAAGAGCTCCTCAAAGATTAGCTGAAAAGACTACAAAATTATTTGAAAATGATAATGACAAACAAGATAGTGTTCAAGTAAAACATGAACCATTGGTTGATAAGACTATGGAACAAATCGATAAGTTAAATAGTGATATTAAACTTGCTATTAAGGAAGAGCGTTATGAGGACGCAGCAAAGATAAGAGATGAAATTAAGAAATTAGAAGAAAAGAAAAATAAATAGTATTAGTTTATAATCAATAAAAATAAAGGAGATTATATGGGAAGAAAAGTTAAAATAACGATAACAGAAAGTAAATGTAGAAGTGGTTTTCATAAAGCTGGAGAAGAGTACATCATAGATGACAGCATTTGTCCGCCAATTTGTATGGAGCTTTGGCATTATGCATATCCATATGTATGGGCACTGTTAAATGGTGCTGAAGATGATAATCCAGATGGAGGTAGGGCAGCGTATACTGATGTTATATGTCCAGATGAAGGACGAGTTCATATGCATATAGAAGCAATTGAAGATTAATAGATGAGAAGAAGTAAAGGAGATTATTGTGGGAAGAAAAGTAAAATTAACAATAGTAGAAAGTAGATGTAGAAGTGGATTCCACAGAGCAGGGGATGAATTTGTTATTGATGAAGATCATACAGTATGTCCTCCAATGTGTATGGAGTTATGGAACTATGCATATCCATATATATGGTCATTATTAAATGGTGGAGAATCAGATGATGGATTTAAAGGAAAGAAAAAATCTAACGATGTAATCTGTCCAGATCAAGGTAGAGTACATTTACACATTGAGGTAATTGAATAATAAAAATTGGAGGTAATAGTATGTCAAATTGGTATTTACAAACAGGAAAGGATTCTGATATTGTAATCAGCTCAAGAGCAAGGCTTGCTAGAAACCTTGCTGAGTTTAATTTTAAAAATAGTTACGTTAAAGACGAGTCAAAAAAAGTACTTGATAAGATGGAAGAAATAACACCAAGTCTTGGGTACGGCTTGAAGTTCTGCAAAATGGAAAATATAGATTATATAACAAAAGTTAGCTTGATGGAGAAACATTTAATTAGTCCTGAGTTTGCCATGAAGGAAGGTAAAAATCAAGCGATTCTAATAAATGATGATGAAAATATATGTATCATGGTTAACGAAGAAGATCACTTAAGACTTCAAGTATTTAGCAGTGGCTTAGAAATTGAAAATTTAGTTGGCCTTATTATAGAAATAGATGATAAACTAAGTTCACTTGTCGATTATGCTTATAGTAAAGACTTTGGATATCTAACAGCTTGTCCAACAAATGTTGGAACTGGACTTAGAATATCTATAATGGTTCATTTACCGGGATTAGCTTTAACTGGAAATATTTCAAAAGTACTTAGTGCGGTTAATAGCTTTGGTATGAATATTAGAGGTATATATGGTGAAGGTTCAGAAAGCAAAGGTGATATGTACCAAATATATAACAACCAATCATTAGGCCTTACTGAAAAAGAAATTATGAAGAATGTTAAAGCTGTTACAGATAAAATTATAGAGCAAGAGCGTTTGGCTAGAAAGAACTTAGAAAAGAAACCAATAGAGCTTGAAGATAGAGTGTATAGATCATATGGACTACTTACAAATAGCAGAAAGATGACATCGGATGAATGTAGAGCTCTTTTATCTGATGTAAAACTTGGTACTGATTTAGGTATTATTAAAGAGCTTGATGATGCAAAAGTTAGAAAGCTTGAACTATATACACAAGTTGGAAATCTACAAAAACTTATTGGTGATGAATTAAATGCTTACGATAGAGATATTAAGCGTTGTGAAGTAATTAAGAATTTGATTAATGATGAAAATAAATAGAAATTCAAAATTCTAGGGAATTGTTTAATCAAAAGGAGGGATGTTTAAGATGATGTATAAATTTACAAGTAGAGCTGAAAAAGCTATTAATATTGCAAATGAAATTGCTGCTGAACTTGGTCATAATTATATTGGAACAGAGCATTTGTTATATGGTCTAATTGAGGAAGGGTCTGGACTTGCTTCTAAAGTATTGCAAGACCAAGGTCTTACTTCTGAAAAAGTATTAGAAGAAATTGATGAACTTATTGGTAGAGGAGAGGCTATTGATAAGCCTGCTGGATTTACTCCAAGGACTAAAAGAGTTATTGAGAATGCCTTTATTGAAGCTAAAAAGATGGGCAATGATTTTATTGGAACAGAGCATCTACTTATCGGTATCATGGTTGAAGGAGATAGTATTGCTGTTAGAATTCTAATGGATTCTGATGTTAATTCACAAAAGTTATATAATGATCTTGTCAAAGTTATTAAAGAAGGGGATGAAGATTCAGAATCTTCTAAATCAAATAGTAATTCTTCAAGAGGAAGCTATAATTCGACTCAAACATTAAATCAATATGGTACCGACTTAACTAAAAGAGCTATGGATGGGAAACTTGATCCAGTTATTGGTAGAAAGGATGAAATCGATAGAGTTATTCAAATTCTTTCTAGAAGATCTAAAAATAACCCATGTTTAATTGGTGAACCAGGTGTTGGTAAAACAGCAGTTGTTGAAGGCTTAGCTGAAAAGATTATAGCCGAAGATGTTCCTGAAATGTTAAAAGGAAAAAGAGTTGTTTCTCTTGATATGTCTAGTATGATTGCAGGAGCAAAATATAGAGGTGATTTTGAAGAGCGTATTAAGAAATGCTTAAACGAGGTTAAGAAAGCTGGAGACGTAATTTTATTTATAGATGAAATCCACACAATAGTTGGTGCTGGTTCTGCTGAAGGCGCAGTTGATGCTGCTAATATTTTAAAACCACTTCTTGCAAGAGGTGAGATTCAATTAATTGGTGCTACTACATTAAATGAATATAGAAAGTATATTGAAAAAGATAGTGCTTTGGAGCGTAGATTTAGTCCAGTTACTGTTTTAGAGCCAACTCCTGAAGATACAGTTAAGATTTTACAAGGTATTAGAGATAAATACGAAGCACATCATAATGTTCAAATTACTGATGAGGCAATTGAATCTGCCGTTAAGTTATCAGTTAGATATATTACAGATAGATTCTTGCCAGATAAGGCAATTGATTTAATTGATGAAGCTGCCTCTAGAATAAAAATGAAAACTTATACTGTTCCTGATAAAATTAAAGATATTGAAAATCAGGTTGAAGAGCTTGGTAAGGAAAAAGAAGAAGCAATTCGTGTTCAAGATTTTGAAAAAGCAGCTTCTTTAAGAGACAAGGAGCACGAACTTAAAGATAAACTTGAAAAAGATAAAAAGAAATGGGAAAACAAAAATAGCAAAGCTGTTACAACATTAAAAGAAGATGATATTGCTGAAGTTATTTCTAGTTGGACTAATATTCCAGTTAAGAGATTAACTCAAGATGAGAATGAAAAATTAAAGAACTTAGAGCATACACTTCATGAAAGAGTTATTGGACAAGATGAAGCTGTTTCAGCAGTTGCTAAAGCAATTAGAAGAGGTAGACTTGGACTTAAGGATCCAAATAGACCAATAGGATCATTCTTGTTTTTAGGTCAAACTGGTGTTGGTAAAACAGAATTATCAAAAGCATTAGCAGAGACATTATTTGGTAATGAAGATTCTATGATAAGAATTGATATGTCTGAATATATGGAGTCTCATACTGTTAGCAAATTAATTGGTGCTCCTCCAGGATATGTTGGTTTTGATGAAGCTGGTCAATTAACAGAGAAAGTAAGAAGAAAACCATACTCAGTAATATTATTTGATGAGATTGAGAAAGCTCATCCAGATGTTATGAATATGCTTCTTCAAATATTAGATGATGGAAGACTTACAGATGGCCAAGGAAGAACAGTTAACTTTAAAAATACAGTTATTATTATGACATCTAATGTTGGTGCAAGGCTTCTTGCTGATAAAAAGGCACTTGGATTTAGCGTTGATGATAAAGATAAATCAAGAGCTGAACAAAAGGATTATGAAGATACTAAAAAAGAAGTTATGGCAGAATTAAAGAGACAATTCAAACCAGAATTCTTAAATCGTATCGATGAAACAATCGTATTCCATAAACTTAATAACGATGATATTTCTAAGATTATAGATATTATGCTTAAGAAGGTTGAAAAAAGACTTACAGAGCAAAATATTATAGTTGAAATTGATAAGAAAGCTAAAGAATTAGTTGCTAAATCTGGTGTAGACGATAACTACGGCGCAAGACCATTAAGACGTGCTATACAAAATATGATTGAGGATAGAATTGCTGAAGAAATATTAGATGGTAATATAGTACCAGGTAAAAAAGTAGTGATTAGCTCTAAGGATGATAAGATTATAGTTAAGCAAGAAAAATAAATATTAATAAAATATAATTCATAAAAAGGAGGCAAAGTACCTGATAAATATGGACTTTGCTTCCTTTATTATATTTGACAGTAATAAAACAATTTTAGTATAATTATCTTCGTAATCGAACTTACAAATGTAGAAATATTGGAGGATTTTATTACAATGAATAAAAAGTTTATTATAGGTGGCATAGCTGTTTTAATATTTATGGCAGCATTGATTCTTGGAAGTAATTTAAGAGCTAAAAAACAAACAGCTAACGTATTAACTAAGAATGTTGAAGTGGCAAGTAGTAATTCTGGAAATAATGAAATTATTGAAGATAATACTACAAAGAATAATAACATAGAAGAAAAAACTAAAGAAGATAAAAATAATCAAAAAGACGAAGGTGAAAAGCAAGAAGAGAAAAATAAAGAAAATGTAGAAGAAAAAAAGAGCGAAGATCCAAAAGCTCCAACTGGAAATACAACATATTATATAAAAGTAAATTATAAGGAAAATTGCGTTACAATATATAAAAAAGATGATGATGGTTATTATACAGTACCTACGAAAGCTATGATTTGTAGCTGTGGTACAGCAACACCAACAAGTGGTGTATATAAGACTTCTCCAGGTTATGAATGGGGTTACTTAGAAGGTGGTACATTTGGTAGATATTCAACAAGAATAAAAGGTGGCATAATGTTCCATTCTGTTCCATATGTTGAAGAAAGTGAAGATACATTAGAGTATTGGGAATATGATAAATTAGGAACTACAGCATCTCTTGGATGTGTTAGATTATGTGTAAGGGATTGCAAATGGATATTTGATAATTGTGAAGTTGGAACACCTGTTGAGTTTTATGCTGATTCTAATCCAGGGCCGCTTGGCAAACCAACTGCACAAAAGATTTCTGATAATGAAGAATGCAGAAATTGGGATCCAACAGATCCATCACCAAGTAATCCTTGGAATAATCAATAATAAATATTAATTAACATAATTTTACAAATACCTTTTTGTATGATATAATATAGTTCTAGCCGTTAAACACAATTTTTTATATCTGCAAGGAGGTTATTTTTATGCAGAAAAAACAGTTTCCCTTTGAACTCGGTGAGCTCAGGAGCTCCAATGTGCCGATGGCTACGGTGCAGCGGGGCGACATCGTCAGAATCGCTGATAGCGACTTGGATTTTCTCAGAGACTTCTACAACGAACACTACGATGGTCAGCCGATGATGCCCTTTTCTAAGCGGTTCGCAATCGCTGTTTTGAATGACATCGAGGGCAGCTCCAGCAAGAAAGACGTTATTATCTTCTTCGTACGCTCTATCTGTGATGACAAGTTTATCCAGGTTGATATGTATCAGAAGAGCGTTGGAGACCGTGTGCTTTGGACGGAGGTTCTGGACAATTCTAAGCCGATGAAAAAGGTTGAAGAAGGCTTTTATATGGAGTCATATTCTGTTCACCGTGAGGGTGATCTTATGGATTATGCTGTCCCTAATGAGGCATTTATCACAACCTACATCAGCGATGTCGTTCACTACGTGCTGTTCTTCATGCAGGAGAATCTGAATAATCCGGAGTATGTGGCAAAGAAAACCGAAACACATACGGAAAATTCTGGTAAACCTGCAAAGAAAGGCAAGAAGAAGCCGGCGAAGAAACAGACTAGAGTTACGACATATGTTCCCAAGCGTATCACTATCAAGGATGATGTTTCTGCTGATGTTAAGTCAGGTACTGATGAGCAGAGCAAACAGGATGCAGAGCGTGAGAAACGCATCTATACGGGTCATACTGAGGAGTGGACTGCAAGAGGACATAAGAGACGAATTGTTTCTAAGGATGGTTCGGTGAGATACGTTGATGTTAAGCCGTCTGTTCGCAAGAGAAATCCGAAGCTTATGAAGCAGGGACAGGAGCATGGTCACGATATCAAGCTTCGTACCAAGCCTAAGTCGAAGAAAAATTGAGAGGGAAGCAGCCGCTCGTGTAAATAACACGGGCGGCTTGCTGTATCTTTAGAGCCAAATTATTGACATTTCATTATTGGATATATATAATGTGAATATCAAGTAGAAGGAGGTATTTCTGTTATGGAAGAAATAAAAAAGAAAGTTGAAGAAATCGTAAATAAAGTAAAAAATGATGGAGATTTTGCTAATAAGTTTAAATCAAATCCAGTTGAAGCTGTAGAAAGTGTAATTGGAATGGATTTACCAGATGATCAAATTAACAATGTAGTTGAAATGGTTAAAGCAAAAGTTAATGTTGATAATGGAATTGTTGGAAAGATAAAAGGCTTATTTAATAAATAATAATAATTAATTTTAGTAGTCATGATGGATGAAAATTCCATTATGGCTATTTTCTTTTTAAATGCTGATTTTATTGACTTTGTAGCAGATTTGTGTTAACATAAAAGCATGTTTTGTGAGAGGATAGAATATGGAAGTTCGTGAAATGGAAAATAATCTTTCTAAAAGTAATAGAATGATTCATGTTTCTGAAAGAGTTGAAAGATTATTACGATTTTTAAATGAATATAAAGAGCTATGGTATGAAAACGGGAGAAGTGTTGAAGAAAAAATTACACGTATGACTGATAACAAGGAGGAGCAAGCACATATTCTTGAGTTGTATAAGCAAGCCGAAGATGATTATGCAGCATTAAGACCAATTAGAACCAGGTTTTATGGACGTATTGAAGGAAAAAATGCTACTCCTGCGTATAAAATAGATGAGAATCAAATAGATAGGTTAACACAAGCTGGTATTGGTAGAGCTTTTGGTTTGTCGGACGAAAATCAAAAAGAGTATGATAGACTTGTTGAAGCAGGTGTAGATAAAGAGATTGTACAGTTTATTTTTAGAAAATTTACAAACTATCAGAGATTTAAAGAGGTATTTTGTGAGGCAATGGAACTCGGAAGAGAATCTGATCTATTAAAAAAATGTTATAAAGCAAATTCTCTATATATTTCTGATATTGATCTAAGCAGTGCAAATGGAATAAGAAAAACAGATAGAGGATATGTTGAACTATTAAGAGATGTTTTAGGTGTTAAATATTTTGTTTTTGATGGAACAAGACTTATTGAGAGAATAAATGAGTTTATTAATCAAGAAGAAAGAAAATCACGTCGATATCTTACAGATAACGAAAGAGATATTATATGTAAGATGTATGGAATTGGTACTGAAAAGATGTCAAGTGAGCAAATTAGAAAAGAAATGGGAATATCTAATTCAAGAGTAAGACAAATTCTAAAATCTGCGTTAGAAAAACTTTCAAAAAGAAAATCTCAACTTACAGATATAGTCTATTTATCAGATGAGTATGAAGTGGTTAATTTTTTTATTAGCTATTTTAAGAAAAATG
Source organism: uncultured Clostridium sp. (assembly GCA_946545035.1). GTDB lineage: Bacteria > Bacillota > Clostridia > TANB77 > CAG-508 > CAG-492. Next base: position 11,091 of record CAMNND010000014.1, read on the forward strand.
ATATTTTTAGACCAAATAAAACAGATAGTGAACTTAAAAAAATAAAACAATCAGGGGAACTAATTAAGGTACAAGATATTGGACTAAACGAAGAGCTTTACAGTAGTACATTTGCTAAAAAACTTAAAGTACAAATGAGCGATTTAGAAAATGATAGAGCAATGATAAGCGATATGTTAAAGGCTCAATTAGATACATTATTAGATAATTTTGAAAAGATAAAAATTAAAGATTTTTATCTTGGAAAAACACTAATTGATAGATTTAATCTTTCAGTTAGAGCACAATCAAGTTTGTCTAAAAAAGGTATATGCACTATTGGTGATGCAATTGAATATTCAAGAAGATGCAAAACATCTATGAAAAAGAATATTAAGAATATGGGAGATAAATCTTTTGATGAATTTAAGGTGCTAATAGATAGTCTAGGACTAATTCTTGAAGATGAAGATAAAAGTGATAAAACAAGAATTCATAATGATAGGATTCTAAATCACTTAAGTGAAAAAGATGCTGCAAAATTTGCTTTGTATTTTGAGCAAATAAGATATAATGCTCATAGTAGTATTATGAAAGATGATTCAATTAAAGAAATAGAGAGCCGTATTAATTCTATAAAAGATGATAGTGAGATTACTATATCAGGTGAAGAGCTATCTCAGAATATACGTTCGAGAATTTCTAAACTTGATTATAGCTTTGATTATGATTCAGGTATAGATAATTTAGATCTGCCAGATGAAGTTGTAAGAGTGTTTAAATTACATGGAATAGATAAGATACTTGATATATACCGTTTAAGAGATAGAGATATTGATTATATCAAAAAGAGATTTGGAGCTTATTTTGATATGGTTGTTTTTGAACTAAATCGTATAGGTTTTGAGTACCCGTTAAGAGGAAAATCTCCTAATAATATGATGAAATATGCTACATATATGAATAGACGAAATATCGAACTAATCATGTTTTTAATTGATGAAGCTAATAATATAAGTAACGAGGAAAAAGAGAAGCTAAAAGAAGAGCTTTTTGATAAAATCAAACAAGTTGAAAAAAAAGATGACGAAGAAGTTGATGCAAAATTATCTGCTAAAATAAAGAATTTACAAACAGCATATAAGACATTAATGGAGAAAGAAGAAGAGCTTTCTAATATGGAAATTATTCAAGAAATGAATAATCCAGACAATCAAGATTTGGATATATAGATTGATTTTAGGAGGAGTAGTTATGAATTCTAAGGGCAACCAAATGATTACTGATTTTGAAATACTAAAAAAGATAGTAAATAAAGAGCTTTCATTTAAAGATGTTGACTACGAAACAAAAATTAGATTAATCAAGTTATGCGATAACCGTATAAATGAGATTAATAAAAAAATAAAAGAATATGATAGAAGAATAGAGCTCTTTAAAACAAACGCTAATTAATATAATTTAAAATTAAATTTATATGATATAATACATACATTAGAATTTGATAATGAATGTAAAATAGATTATTCCTAAAAGGAGGATGTTAAATGAAAAAAGTAAAGAAGATTCTACTATTTGTAACAATTATAATGGTAGTATTATTAATTAAATCAATAAAATCAGAAGCATATGAATATATTTGGCCTGTTGGAGGAACAAACGCAAACGAGACATATAAGGATTATGATTTTTATGGTAAAGCATATGCTGCACCATATAAAAATGGTAAGTCTGGTAGGGAGTATAAAGTAAATAATACATTATGGCCTAATGAGAAATATTATTATGCATCATGCGAATCTCATTATGGTATGGATATTACAGGTTTAAGTGGACATACATATACTATTGTTTCTGTATGCAATGGTACAGTAATTGCTACTAGTGGGAATAGAGCAAATAATCCAAGTGTTAACTATGTTGATAGAAATCAAAGAAGAACATCAGCTGGATTAAATGATGGTGGTGGATACGGTAACTATGTTATTATACAAGAGCCATCTACTGGAAGATGCTTTTTATACGGACATCTAAAAGGTGGTTCGCTTAAAGTAAAAAAAGGTGATACAGTAGTATCTGGTCAAGAGATAGCAACAATGGGAAGCTCTGGAGATTCCGGACATATGCATGTTCATTTTGAAATAAGAAAAGATAAAGCTTCAACTGTTAAGGAAACTATATATGGATATCACTACCTATGTTTAACAACACCAAATACTAATTTAGATCCAGAAAACTATATTGGTACTAGCCCAAATGTACATACACCTGTTACAGATAGTAAATTAGTTAAGATATCTAAAGAAGATGCTAAACTATATGTAAGATATTTATATAGTACAGTACTAAAAAGAGAAGCATCAGACAGTGAAGCTGAATATTGGGCTGGAAAATATGTAGAATCAGGAAGTATTTATGAGGTAACACGTAGCATATTTATGAGTGAAGAATCTAAGAATAAAAACGGAGAGCTAAATAATAGTGATTTTGTAAAGAAAACATATGAAATAATTCTATATAGAGGTAATAGCTATAGTGAAAATGAAATGGCTGGACATATAGATAAGCTTAATAGGGGAGTATGGACTAAAGAAGATTATTTAGCTATGCTATGTAATTGCAATGAGTTTGTAAATGTAAAGTGCAATAGTATTATTTCTAAAGTAAAAGATGATGATGCAAAGAAATTAGAAGAGCAAAAAAGAGCAGAGGAAGAGAAGAAAAAACAAGAAGAAGCTAAGAAAAAAGAAGCGGAAGAGAAAAAGAGACAGGAAGAAGAAAAGAAAAAGCAGGAAGAAGAGCAAAAGAAACAAGAAGAAAAAGATAAGCAAGAGCTTGAGGATGTAAAAGTATATGTTAGATATCTATACAGAAATGTTTTAGGTAGAAATGCTATGCAAAGTGAAATAAATCACTGGGTAGAGCAATACAAACAAAACAAGGATATTTCAACAATTACAAGAGATATATTTGTAAATATTGAAACTGAGTCAATGAGTAATTATGAATTTATGAAAAAAATCATCGAAGTACTATTTAATAAAGAGAATGTACAAGATCAAATAATACAAAATTATTCAAATCAACTAGATAGAGGAGAGATATCTAGAGCTAACTTTGTAGTAGGAGTATGTAGTACACAAAACTTTAAAGAGGAAAGATACAAAATACTAGTTAATAAACAAAAAGAATATGAAGCTGCTAAGAAATCCATTGCAATAGCACCAGAGGATAAATTAAACAAATTAGGTGATTTAGATGGTGATGGTAAAATATCATGCATAGATGCATCTTTATGTTTAGCATTATATTCTCTAGATGATAAGTCTGATTATCAATACGCAATTAAATATGCAGATGTAGATGGTGATGGCAAAGTAGAGTATGAAGATGCTCTAAATATACTAGATTTCTATGTTGAATTGATGGTTGGAAATATAGATTCTAATATGACAATGGAACAATACGTAAAGACAAGATAAGAGAAGAGCCTGAAATGGCTCTTTATTTTTTACATTATACAACATAATAAGTTTACGCCAAAGAGATTATTTTTGAATTATGTTAAAGTTTTTTCTTATAATTAACCTAGTACAGAATCAAAATATACAATCAAACAGGTGGCTTAGCTAAGTAACATTTTTGTAATAATCTTGTAACAAAAAAATAATATAATTTTACAAATTAAAGAAGGTTATTTATTGATTTGAAAAAGCCATTAAGTATATAATTACACTAGGAGGTAATTATGATAAACTTTAATGAAGGAATGCAGAAAATTGAAGATAAATTTAACAATTTGAAAGAATTAAGTGCTAAATATAGCGAATATCAAAGTCTTCCTGCATCTAAAATAGTATATCAAGATGCAAATAACGCAGAAGATGAAGCAAAAGCAAAACAAATAACAAGAAGCTATAATATTTTTCTTGCGGTTTTTGTTCTTGTATTTGCACTTACAACTGTACTTGCGTTTGCAGTTGATACAAGCATACTAGTAAAGCTACTTCTTATTGTGATTACTGCTTGTGTAACATGTATACTTGTTAAGTCAGTATCAACAAAACCAAAAGTAATATATGGAATTGCGATATACAAAGATAAACATATAGTAAGTAGTGGTTCATACAGAAGACGTAGATATATTTACTATATAACATTTATACCAGACAACGGAGAAAAAGTATTATATACAAATATTCAAGTATCTTCAAAAGATTATGAACAAATACAAGAGGGTACAAGAGTAATGGTTGTTAATAAAGGGCCAAAGGCCTGTATATTATAAATATATTAATTTAAACGGAGGAGAAAAA
>CAMNND010000015.1 GCA_946545035.1 uncultured Clostridium sp.
GATATTATATCTAGCTTTGATTTTACATTTGGTTTTGTTTTTTTATAATCTGGATAAGCTCCTTGAATCTTATATATAATGTTTAATACCAGACTTTTTGCCTCATCAGTATACTTTTTGTTTTCAAGCAATTCTTCAAATTGTATATCATAATTGTTTTTGGAAAGCTGATTATCTTTAGTTTTTCTCAAATTACATCTCCCCTTTATTCATCATCAGCAGGTTGCATTTTTAGCTCTTCCCAGCGCTCTTTACTCATTAGCACTTCTCTTGGTTTGCTTCCTTGATATCCTGAAATAATTCCTCTTTCTTCCATTTGATCAATTATTCTTCCTGCTCTAGCATACCCGACTTTAAATCTTCTCTGTATAAATGATGTTGAAGCTTGCCCTGTTTCAACTACAGTTTCAATTGCTTCATTTAGAAGTGGATCACATGTATTATCGCTTGCTTCACTTTCAAGCATTTCTTTATCTGATTTATTACTATTTTCTATTGTTTCAATTATCTCATTATTATATACAACTTCACCTGCATTGCTCTTAATAAAATCAACTATCTTTTCAACTTCATCGTCAGATACAAATGCACCTTGAATTCTTTGTGGTTTTGTAGCCCCAACTGGATAGAATAACATATCTCCTTTTCCTAGTAATTTTTCTGCACCTGCGCAATCCAGTATAGTTCTAGAATCAACTTGTGATGAAACAGCAAATGCAATTCTAGATGGAACATTAGCTTTAATTAGACCTGTGATAACATCAACTGATGGTCTTTGGGTAGCAATAACTAAATGCATACCAGCAGCTCTCGCTTTTTGTGCTAATCTACAGATTGCCTCTTCAACATCTTTTGCAGCAACCATCATTAAATCAGCAAGCTCATCGATAATAATAACAATTTGTGGTAATTTTGCATTTTCATTTTCTTTTTCAATTGCTTTATTGTATCCTTTTAGATCTCTAACACCTTTTTGTGCAAATTTAGCGTATCTTTCATCCATTTCTATAACAGCCCAAGCAAGAGCACCAGCTGCTTTCTTTGGATCAGTTACAACAGGAATTAATAAATGTGGTATTCCATTGTATACAGATAGTTCAACTACCTTAGGATCAACCATAACAAGTTTAACTTCACTAGGTTTTGCATTATAAACAATACTTGTGATAATTGAGTTAATACAAACACTCTTACCAGATCCAGTAGATCCTGCTATTAGAACGTGTGGCATTTTTGCAATATCTGCTACAACTGTCTTACCAGCAACATCCTTACCAAGTGCTATACTTAATTTTGATTTATTATTTGCAAATTCATCACTATCTATAACTTCCCTTAGATGAACTGCTTCTTTTTTCTCATTTGGTACTTCAATACCAACTGCTTGTTTTCCAGGAATTGGAGCTTCAATTCTTATTGTTTCTGCTGCTAAATTAAGAGCTATATCATCAGCTAGATTTGCAATTTTACTAACTCTTGTTCCCTCAGCTGGTTTTAATTCGTATCTTGTAATCGTTGGTCCAACTGAAACATCCTGAACTTTTGCAGATACACCAAAACTATATAAAGTTTTTTGAAGTTTAGCAGCATTTTCGGTTAGTGTTTTAGCACTACCTTTTGTTGCACTCTTCTCCCCAAGGCTTAATATTTCAACAGGTGGATATTCATAGTGCTCATCTGCAACAATTTGCGAATGTTCCAATTGTAATACTTCTTTTGTTTTATCTTCCTTTTCCTGATCTACTGTTTCAAATAATTCATTTCCACTGCTCTCCTTTGGAACATTGTTTTTGAAAATATTATTTTCAATGTAATCTTTATTCTTAGATGCTTTATCTTGGCCCATATTAATTGTAAGTTGTTCATCAACTTGAAGTGCAGCTTGTCTCTTCTCTTCTTTTTCTCTTAATTTTCTTTCTTTTGCAGTTTCAGGTCTACCTTCCATTTGATTTGCTAAATCTTCTTGAATAACTGATTTTTTCTTACCTTTACCTTCTGTCTCTTGCCTATCTTGTTCACGCTCTTCATATTTTCTATCTATGTAATTTCCTATTCTTTCGCCAGGATTTAGCTTAAATACAACAATTGCAACTAAAACCATAATTCCGACAATTATAATAAGAGCTACTATTGGTGAAAATAGTTTTGCAAGCGGATAAGCAATTGTTGCTCCTATAATACCTCCGCCTTTACTTGTTGTTCCTAAATGATAAGCTCTATCCATAACTTCTGAAAATGATAAATTATATGCAAGCATTCCTTTAATCATTTGAATAACTGACGAGAGAGTTGCAGAGCATAGCAATAATATTGAAATTGGAATTACTTTTGCCATTATTGACTCCTTATGCTTGCTTGCTATATATATAGCCCAAACAAACGGAACAATTGGGACAGCAAATCGTATTATTCCAAATATTCCTCCTAGTATATCATTAAGCCATATTCCCATAGTACTCGATTTTTTATAATATATAAGTACTGCCATAACAATACCTACTAATATTAATGAAACTACTTTTATATTATTATCCATAACAAATTGTTGTTTTTTTCTTTTATTAACAGAACCTTTTTTTCTTGCCATGCAGTTTTCTCCTCCTATCAAAAAAAGTAATCGGATATGTAAATTAACTAAAACTTCCCGATTACTGATTTTTTTTATTATTTAAGCTCATTACGATTATTTTGTATAATTTTTAATGCATCTTGTAGAGCAACTTCTATTCCATTCAATACGTTGTCTGCATAATCTTTTGTACCTTTTGAAATTTCTCTAGACATTTCGTTTGCAGTTTCAATAATCTCTGCCTTTTTCTCATAAGCTTTTTTGGTTATTTCATGTTCATCTATCATAGAAATAATTCTGTTTTCAGCTTCTTTTACTATATCATCTGCTTCTTTCTGTGCTTCAACTAAAATACGTTGACGCTCTTCTTTAATCCATTTTGCCTGTTTAAGCTCCTCTGGTAATTTTAATCTTAATTCACTTATTTGCTCTAAAATTTCTTCTTTATCTACTAAAACTTTATTAGAGAAAGGTACACCTTTGCTTTTTTCTAATATGTCTTCTATACTTTCTAGTATGGTAAAAATCTCCATTGCTTATCCCCTTTCAACTAAAAATATAAGATTAGCTCTCCCATATTTTCTGGTATCATAAATTTCTACATTAATCTCATTTAGTTCTTTTATCTCTCGTTCTTTTTGATCTGTTTCAATTATTATAATTCCATCTTTATTCAAGAGCTTATGCTCTAATATCAACTTAACGGATTCCACAGCAATATCCTTATCATATGGTGGATCAAGAAATATAATATCAAACTTTTCTTTTGATTTATACAAATCCATAAGAAACTCTTTATAGTCCTTATTTGCAATTATAGCATTCTCATGTAATTTTGTTTTGTTAACATTATCTTTTACATACTTTATTGCTTCCTTTGACTTATCACACATGTATGCTTTTTTTGCACCACGACTTAAGAATTCAATAGCTATAGCGCCACTTCCTGTAAATAAGTCAAGAACAATCGAATCTTCAATTCGATTATTGATAATGTTAAATAATGACTCTTTTACTCTGTCGAGTGTTGGTCTTGTGTTCTCATTTTCTATAGATGTTAATTTTGTTCCCCTAGCACTACCGACTGATAACTCTCATACCTACTCCTATTGTAAAATCAAATTCTATTACTATTTTATAGATATTTTAGCATATGTCAAGAGCTTTTATTAAATTGTCATATAGTTTTAACATTTTTGTAATATATGCAGTTATTGGATTTTGAGCATTTTGACATACTAATATTTAATGCATAAATTATAACTAAAAACATCTTAATCATTATTTATACACTAAATATTATCTACATAATCTAGGAAAGATAAAAACAGAGAGCATAACTTCTCCCTGTTTTATCTTTAGTAATTAATTATCTTTTTTTGCATCTTTTATTAACTCTAATTGAGATATCAATAGAGATTCCATTTTTGCTCTGTAAACATCTAATTGTTTATCTAAGTCTTCTAGTTCTTTCTTTTTCATAACAATTGATTGAGATAAGTTCTCTACAGATTGTCTAGCTGTTCCTTCTGCATCTTTAATAATTTGAGATGCTTGTTGTTTTGCGTTATTTTTTACTTCATCAGCTGCAGACTGAGCAATAACTAAAGTATTTTGAATAGTTGACTCCATTCCTTTGTAATGCTCTAATTCTTGTTTCAATTGTTCAATTTCTTTTGTTGATGATGATAGTGCTTTACACTTTGATTCTAATTCTTCTGTAACTTGATCTAGGAATTCGTCTACTTCTTCAACACTATAGCCATTCCATCCGTTTAGAGAATTTTTTATTTTCTACATCTAAAGGTGTAATCATATCTTATCCCTCCTAAACTATATTTTTACTCGTTTGGTGTATTATTATTTTTTAGCCATGAAACAGAAAGCTTATTTTTTATTTCTTCTCTAGCCATTTCTGTTGTAATGTCATAATTGTATGGAGCTATCAAGAATATTGAATTTGATACCTTTTGCATATGACCATCTAATGCATGAACTGCACCACTTACAACATCTATAATACGTCTTGCAATATCTTTATTAACATATTCTAAGTTAACTATTACTGATTTTTTTTCTTTTAAAAGATCACAAATACTCTCAGATTGTTCAAAAGATGTAGGCTGAGATATTACCATCTTAACTTGTTGTGCTTGTGGTAAACTTAATAACTTTGTATTACGTTTTCCCCATGATTTCTTTTCCTCTACTGCTTCCTCTTCTTGCTCATAATCTTCGTAATCGTATTCATTTTCTTCTTTATCTTCTGCGGTATCCATACCAAATAAATCCCAAACCTTGTTCATTATAGCACCTGACATAAATATAACCTCCTAAAATCTAATACTTTTCATTTGTATTATTTGTCTATAGTATCCAACTTTTTTCCAGTCGTGTCAATAGTTTTGTCTTTTTGTAATACAAAAAACATATTGTTGTAATATTTCTGTAATATTTAATTTTCAATTTGATCATATACAGAAATTGTCTTCTTATTCGATAAAGATGACATATCATAACCCGCTTCTTTTAACTCATTGTATGTGTAGTTTTCAACAATCGAATACTTGTTGTTTGTTTTAAGTACTTTTACGAGTATTTTTTCCTTTAGCCCAGCTCTGTTTCTTATTACGTAAGCAAAGTCCCCCTCGTATTTAATTGCTGAATTTGGAATCTTAAGACCAGAATAACTCCACCAAATAACATCAAAAGAAATCTTTCTATACTTAATCAAATCAACAACTGAATTTGTTACTTCAAATACAATTAGTTGTTTTCCTGATGATTGTTCATCTTTTTTTATTATTTTTGCTGCAACTTCATTCGAATCTTGAAGTCGTAATTTAATTGTCTTACCTACTTCACAATTTTTTGCTTCTTCTGAATCAAGCAAACATGCTATATTGCACTTGAAATTATTTACAATTTTACCAGAATCTGTTGTTGATGCAATTAGTTTACCTGTTTCAAGTTTTAAATCATTTAGATATGATTCATTTAAATATGATAAATCATTTGCCGTAAGCTTTGTTTCCAAACCATCAACCCTATATGATATTACTCCACTATCTTCTGCTTCAATATATGTTGAATCATCCTTTAATTGTTTCTCATAGCTTTCTCTTTGTTTTAATAGTGATTTAAGCTCCTCGTTGTCGGAGTCCTCAGCTCTAATTTTTACTTTTTTAGTTAAGTAATTACCAATTTCAGTTTTACCTTGGCTAATTTTTTGAAGATCATCAACCTCATACAAGGTATCTAATTTTGAAGCAATTTGGGTATTTATTATTTTTATGTCAGCAGAATAATATTCTTCATCTTCATCATTACCTATTAATTCCTGTATTTGTTTATCAATATTAGAAATATTATTATTTATTTCTTCTTCATTTTCGATACAATATCTGTATATAGATTCACCTCTTGCAACTTTTTCACCTTCGGATCTGATTGCGACAATTCCGTTTGACGAGTTTGGAATATCTATTGGATTTTCCTCTCTAATTATATATCCTTCAGCAGGCTCTTCTTTATATATCTTACCTTCTTCAACAACAAAGTTAGAAGTAGGTTTTTTTATAATATTTATCATTAGAACTAAAAGATATATCGAAATTACTATACAAACACCAATTACAACAACTTTCATTGTTTTTCTTTTTTCTAAATCTATATTTTCATTATCAACTTTTTTCTTATTTACAATTTTCTTTTCTATAGTTCCTTCACCTTATTTCTTCTAATATAAAATTAGTATTTTCATCTAATGATTTTGAAGCATCTAGCCATTTTATTTCTTTATTTTTTCTAAACCACGTAAGTTGTCTTTTAGCATAGTGTCTGCTCTCTTGTTTTATTTTTTCAATCATCTCTTCTCTTGAACACTCACCATTAAAATATTCCACAACTTCTTTGTATCCAAGTCCTTGCATTGCAGTCGGCATATTTGGATATTTATCTATCAAATTTCGAACCTCTTTTATGAGTCCAGCTTCAATCATTAAATCAACTCTTCTGTTAATTCTATCATAAAGTTTCTCTCTGTCCATATCTATGGCAAACACTTTAAAATCATACTTGATTTCATTTTTCCTTGATTCCGCTTCCATTTCTGTTTTAGTTTTACCTGTAGATTTATATATTTCTAATACTCTACATATTCTTTTCTTATCATTTTTACTTATTTTCTCCATGGCTTTTTCATCAATCTTTTTGGCCATTTCATATAGTCGATCTAATCCCTTTTCTTTAATTATGTTTTCAAGCTCTTTTCTATATTCTAGATCTACCTCAATCTCATTATAGTCTATTCCTAAAACAAGAGAATCAATATATAATCCAGTTCCACCAACAACAATTGGAGTTTTACCTTTTGATAGAATTTCTTCTATTGCTTCAGTTGCATCTTTTTTAAAATCCGCAACGCTATATCTAACCTCAGGAGATATACAATCTACCAAATAATGCTTTATACCATCCATCTCTTCTGGAGTAGGTTTTGCTGTTCCTATAGTCATATCTTTATATATTTGCATAGAATCAGCCGATATAATCTCTCCATCTATTTTCTTAGCTAATGCTATTGAAAGAGCTGTCTTACCAGATGCTGTTGGTCCTCCAATAACTATTACTTTTGGTTTATTTATAAAAATCACCTTCCACTATTTTGATATTTTCTTTTCTATATCAGATCGAGATAATTTTAATGCAATCGTATTTGCGTTAATCCCAATAAACGGATTATCAAGTATTAGTAGCTTTTTCATTAATGAATCAACTTCTTCAAATGTTGAAGCAATTTTTTCATTTTTAGCTGCGCTCTTAGCAATTGTTGCAATAAATTTTTCTTCGATCTCATCTTTAGATGTTCTAGCGACTTTGTTTATCTCGTCTAATATTTCGACAAATAAATCTTTTGTTTCAAGTTCAATACATACATCTGGCACCCCAACAAGTTTTATTGTATTGTCACCAAACTCTTCATACTCGAATCCAGCCTTTTTTAGAAGTAATAAATTATCTCTAGCAACATCCATTTGCTTATTTGTTAACTCTATTACATCCGGTAAAAGCATCATCTGAGATTCACGATTTCCAAACGCATAATAGCTTTTCTTCAATCTTTCAAATAAAATTCTTTCATTAGCTGCTTTTTGATCAATTATATATAGTTCGTCATCTATTTCAATGATAACATATTTTGAGAATCCAATTCCTACATATTTGTATTTAATGTCATTATATCTATTAATGTGATCAATTGATTTAATTCCCTGAGCAGTTTCAAGTTTTATTTTAGGTTCTTCTTCTGACTTTGATTCCTGTTTTTCAGCTGGTCTAATCCCGAATGTTTTTCTATACATTTCCTCGAATGAGCTGTCTGATACATTGGATTCTTCTATTTTCTCTTCTTCTTTTGATATTTTTTCTTTTTTATCTTCTACTATTGCAATGTCCTCCATCCTAATAGGATTTATTGGAACTTCTATGTTTGCGCTTTCTTCTTTTTGAGTATCTATATTTAATAAATTATCTTTTAGAGAAATAGAAAAATCATCCAAAACATTGTCTTTTATATTTTCAGATTTTCTTTCTTCTAATTTTATAGTAGTATCAGCTTCTATTTTCTTGTCATCTTCACCTTTCTTTAGCTCTTCTTGAAATTTAAGAACATCTTCAAAATAATTGATTCCATCATCTTCTTGCTCTTTATTTTCTGAAACCTTTACTTCTTGTTCTTCAAATTCAGAACTTACATCCTCAATTGCATGTTGCCTTAATCTATCATTGTATAGGTCTTCGATTAAATTTCCTGTATTTGAAATTGGTATATCTTCTATTGTTTTTTCTTCTGTTGGTTTTGAATATATATAATCCCTTTGTCTTTCAAGCTCTTTTAAGTCAAATTTGGTATTAGAGCCTTCTTTAATTAACTCAAGAATATCTTCCTCTTCCTCATTTTTTTCAGTAGTGCTTTCTTTTATATTAGCTAAAGTTTCTTTTATTGCATGGTACACAAGTTTAAATATTTTATTTTCGTCTTGAAATCTAATCTCAAGCTTTGCTGGATGTACATTTACATCAATTTGATGTGAATCTATATCTAAATTTAAAATTAAAAAACCATATTTACCAGCGGGAACAAGACCCTTGAATGCCTGCTCTGCTGCACTCGTTAATATTTTATCTTTTATATATCTTCCATTTACAAAAAACAATTGTCCTGTACGATTTGCCTTTGCTATCTCAGGTTTTCCAATGCAACCAGTTACTTTCATATCCTCAAATTTGTAATCAACATTTACTATGTTTTCAGCAATATCTTTACCATATATGCTATATACTGTATCTTTTACATTTCCACTTCCAGTTGTTTGTACCAGTGTTTTTCCTAAACTTTGAAGCTTAATTGATATTCCTGGATTTACAAGCGCTAATCTGTTAATTGCGTCTTCAACATACCCAAGCTCTGTAAAATCCTTTTTTAAAAATTTATATCTAACTGGAGTATTGTAAAATAAGTTTTCTACAATTATTGTTGTTCCCTTAGGACATCCCTTTTCTTCTTTGCTAATTACCTTTCCACCTTCAACAACAATTGAATATCCTATTTCACTATCTTCTGTTCTTGAAGTAAGCTCTACTCTTGCTATGGCAGCAATACTTGCTAAAGCCTCTCCTCTGAATCCCATAGACTTAACTTCTTCCAAGTCCTTAGCGCTTCTTATCTTACTTGTTGCATGTCTTTCAAATGCAATCTCCATATCGTCTGGTAAGAATCCTTTACCATTATCTGTTATTCGAATATATGTAATACCACCATTTTTGATTTCTACAGTGACATTTGTAGCACCAGCATCTATTGAGTTTTCCAATAGCTCTTTAACTACTGACGCAGGTCTTTCAATAACTTCTCCAGCCGCAATTTTATTAATTGTTAAATCATCTAAAAGTACAATGTTACCCATTTGCTAATCTATCCTTTCTGGTGTTTAATTTTTTCATCTTCTTTAGTAAATAAAGTCCATTTTATGAGAATTATATCATTACAACTGCGAATTTGTACATAGAAAATTTGATTTTATCCAACTTTTTCGTAACACTTTTTTTGGCTTTGAATAATATATATCAAACAAGATTTGGAAGGGGTGAATTTATAATGCCAGAAAATAGAAATTGTGGCTGTGGTTTTGGATTTGGTGATGATTGCATTTGGATCATTTTATTACTTCTAATAATCTGTTGTTGCTGTGGTGGTAACAGAGGTGGATGTTGTTAATTTACTAATTGGTAACACTACTAAACATATTTAATGGTAAAAAAAGAATGATAATTAAATTATCATTCTTTTTTTATTTATTTTGTTGTTTTACCTTTATACTCTTTCTTTACATTTCCTTCATATGCTTTTACTATAATAAAGTTCTCACCATCAACCAAATCAAGAGTGAATTCATAAGTATTTCCTTCTATATTTTCTATTGTTTTCTCTTCATTATTAAAATTATACTCTATCTTGGTAATTTCATATTCATCTGTAACTTTAATCATAAGCTGTGTATCATTCTTCGTTACAGAAATTTCTGGTCCGTCTGTTCCGTGAACATCCTTCTCAAATTCTTTTACATTTCCAGCCTTGTCATATGCCTTAACCTTAAGCTTGTTGTCACCTTTTAGTGCATCAATCTTTGCACTTAATGTCTTTTCATCAGCAGATAATCCTGTGATTCTAACTTCTTCTCCATCGTTCCAACTATACGCTACATAATCCATCATAACATCATCTGTAACTGTAATAATAACTTTACCTGGTTCTGCGGTTAAAGAAATTGTTGGAGGATTCTTATCGTTTTCAATTGCTGTTTTCTTATCAACCTCCTGAGGTATCTCTGCATCAGGTCCTCCAAACTCATCGTCTGGTTCATCATATACAATTTTGATTGTATCGTATGTTACTGTACTTCCATCAACAGCATATGACTTTAATGCCAATTCATTTACTCCTATTGGATTGTTTACTTCAAAACTAAACTCTTTTTCTCCAGATTTATTTATGGTTGTTTCTTCACCATTATTCCAAGCATAAGTTATTTTCTTTATTCCAACTTCAGATTTTACATTAAATACTGTCTTATCTAAATCTATATTTCCAGTTATTTCTGGTTTAGAAACATATACCTCTTTTTTTAAGTTCGTATATAATTTCCAACCACCTTCACCGACTAAAATCAAAGCAAACAATATTAAATATATACACAAGTGTTTTGCGTTTGTTTTTATAATTCGTTGACTATTTTCAGTGTTTCTAAACATCAATATTTGGTTCATATTAAAGCACCTTTCTAAATTTATAAATTTGCACCAATTATATCATAATCATTAATTTAAGTAAACAAAAAAATAATTGTCACTCAATAAATTAGTGACAATTATTTTTCTTGTAGTACTTATACTTATTTTGAAATCTTTGCAACAATTACTGTCATATCATCTTTTTCTTTTCCATAATTGTTATCTATCGCTTCACTTATTATTAAATCTGCAATTTGTTGTACATCTTCTGTTTGTAATTCCTCAATAAAATATTTAAGCCATAGCTCTTTATTCTGGAATTCTTCATTTGACTCCGTAATCCCATCAGTACACATTATAATTATGTCGCCTTCCTTCAAGTCTTTCTCATAATCTTTGAACTCAACTTCATTTACAATTCCAGTTGGCAAAGCAGACAAGTTAATAAGCTCTACTTCCTTGTTTCTTTTTATATAAGTTGGACATGCACCATTTTTTATAAGTTCCATATTTCCTTGGTATAAATCAAGAATTGAGATATCTAGCGTTGCATACATGTCTTCTTCCATCTCAGAAGAAAGGGCTGAATTAATCATTTTTATCGATGTATCTTTCTTAAATCCTGCAGATAACATCTTCTCTAGCATTTTAATCGCAACTTTACTGCATTTTCTTGCCTCAGGTCCTGATCCTTTTCCATCACTTATCGCTAGTAAATACTTTCCGTCATTTAATTTGATTTGTGTACTTGTATCACCTGAAACTAAAGAATCATGTTTTTTAGCTCTGGCTATTCCAACTTTTAAACTATATTTGTCTTTTGAAATAAATCTGTAAACACATTCAGCAGTTTCATTTTTAGCTGCGCACTTCCTCTTCTGCATAACTATTTGCTCTTCAAATACTTTAGTTAAAACCTTCTCAATTTTCTTATATTCGCATGTATCCTGATTACATTTTTCTTTTTTAGTATATATACTTATATTTTTTCTCTTTGATTCCGCTTCTTTAATTTTTATTTCAGTAACTTCAATACCTTTTTGTTTTAATACCTTGATAATCATTTGTTTTTTATCATCAAATGAACTATCACTTTCTTTCTCAATATCTTCAGCTAAATCAGAAATCACTTCAGAAACATTTTCTAATTGACTCTTTATATTTTTGTTGTTTTCATTGATTTTTTTCTTTAATATAAAGTTTGCCTTTTCGTTGTCATATGCTTTATTAATTGCATCTATCATATCGTTGATATCATTTTCCACGCTTTTGTTAATATTTTCATCTTCTATTCCAATAATATAATTATTATGTTTTGCAAAGATAGCGATTAATATATCTTTTGACAGCTTGTTATTATCTTTTAATGTATCGTATATATCTCCTGCGATTTCATTCGAAGTTACGATGTCTTGATATAATATATTATCTTCCATATCTATTAAATTATTTTTTAGCTCTTTTTCGAATATCAACTTATTCTCGTCAATTTCTTCGCTCTTTTTATCAACTTCAACAGTTGTTGCTGCAACTTCGCCATAGCTCTTAGCAATTTCTGCAATCGTTTCTGAAACATCATTTAATTTTGTAGCAGTTTCTTTACTCATATTTAATGTTTTCTTTGTTGTTTCCGGTAATATTGAAGTGCTGTCAAAGAAATCATCCATTACATATTCAAGTTTCTTAGGGATTAATAGTAATCCTAATGATGCTATTAATATTTCTTGGAATACGATTATTGGCTCAATATTTCCACTAGAAAAATACGTAATCAAGATATTTCCAATAATGAATCCGATAATTACACCTATTCTGCCAATTTTACTTAATATTCCAGAAAGCATTCCAGCAATCGCAAAAGCAGCAATCACAATTGGGGGTTCATTCCCAATAATACCAAGCACAACTCCAATTGTAACGCCGCCAACAGTTCCAAGTAGCACTCCGCTCTTCCATCCTAATATCAGTACTATTAAAATACATAAAATATTCTTAAGAGAATATCCTAATATTGTAATAGGTCCAAATGCAGATATTGCTATTGAAATTAAAACAGCCGCTCCCATTATTTCCTCGATTGAAAATACTGTTTTGTATCCATAATCATATATAACATCCAGTGAATTAACAAACACTTTATAAAATACATATGTTGTTATACAAAGCATCAAAGCTACAACCATACTCGAAATATTGACTGACGAAAATAACATTGGAATTATCTTTACTAGTATAATTGATAGTATGATATTTTTGCCAAACATTGCTTTTTCATTTACATCCTCTTGCTTTTTTGCTTTAAAAATAAATAATGTTATGAAAAATACAATACTTATTAAAAAATAACTCCCCGTCGCATCAGCTCCAAGACCAATAAAACTTCCTAATATGGTTGCTATGTATACAACACTTATTGGTATTCCACAACTTGCTGATGCGGCAACAATCGATAATGAAAATGGAGCGATTCCAAGTGATGAATCACCTCCAAAATTAACCATTGAAATTAAAAATGAAATTACATATATAATAATATTTCTAACTGAAAATAATTTTAATAATAAATCTTTAACATCAATTTGATCATATTTAACATCTTTACCGTGATTTTTTCTATTATAATCACCAGCTACACCTTGAAACATCCTTACCACCTCTTGCTCTTTTTATTTATGTACATATATTACACAAATGTCTCTAAAAATTCTGTCGTTTTTAATACATAAATATTAAAAAGTTTTTTACATATTGTGATATAATTTATTTTTATTTTCTATATTTATCTCTAATAACACAAATTTCAATTCGTATTTTATCTCATAATCCCATAAAAAACAATATTTAGCAAAAAATAATATATACATTTTTTAAAGCCTGCATATATTATATTAAGATTTTTTTCTTGGAGGTTATATGAATAATAATAATAATATAGATGTTGGTAGTCTTATGAAAATGCTTGCAAAAATGGATAAAAAGGACTTGGCAAATGGCATGAATCAATTAAATACAATCTTAAAATCAAATGATAAGGATAAGATTCTAAACGACTTGAAAAAAAATTTGAATAAATAATAATTTGGAGGTCATATATGGGTGAAGATATGGAAGATGTTTTTCAAAAACTTAATTCAATAATCTCTGATAAAGAAACAGCGGATAATTTGAAAAATATTATAAATAATTTCAATACTTCATCCACAAATTCTAGTCAAGCATTTGATGATGAAAAAGATAAAAATTATCAAAACAACGCAAAAAACAATTCTTCCGATATTCCAAATTTTGACATCAATACAATTTTAAAATTAAAAAATTTAATGGATAGATTTAATAGCTCTAATAATGATTCTAGAGCTAATTTATTGTTAGCATTAAAGCCTTATTTAACTGATTCAAAAAAAGAAAAAATTGACTTGTACATAAAATTTTTGAAGATTTTAAACGTTGCTGAGGCTTTAGATTTAGATGGTGGTGGTTGCAGTAGTGAATAGATTTTATAATCCGTTTATGAATTTTAATTATCCACATTATATCTACAAAAAACCTACCTGCCCACCTGGCATTTCAAAATCTAATTTAAATGATATAGAAGAAAAAAATACAAATAAACCGATAATTGAACTGCTTGGGATAAAGCTATATAAAGATGACATCTTAATATTACTTCTTATATATTTTTTATATATGGAAAAGAATAATGATTTTATCTTGTACATATTGCTCTTTTCTCTAATTTTGTCATAAAAAAGAGCGCTCTTATGAACGCTCTTTTAGAATGATTCATCTTCGTAAAAATATGAATCAAATATATCTTTTGCTATTTGTGCAGCGTATGCACCATGTGCACCATTCTCTACTATAGCAACAACAGCTATTTCTGGATCATCAAATGGAGCAAATCCAACAAACCAAGCATGGGTTTTCTTTCCAGCTTGTGCAGATCCTGTTTTTCCACCTACAGTTACAGCTGAATCTTTAAAAACAGAATATGCAGTTCCTCCTGATTCTGTTGTAACGTTTTTCATACCTTCCATTAC
>CAMNND010000016.1 GCA_946545035.1 uncultured Clostridium sp.
GCAACAACTTCCATACCGTCCTTTGTACCACAGTC
Organism: uncultured Clostridium sp.; assembly: GCA_946545035.1. Lineage (GTDB taxonomy): Bacteria > Bacillota > Clostridia > TANB77 > CAG-508 > CAG-492. Next base: position 36 of record CAMNND010000016.1, read on the forward strand.
TTCTTCTCTAACGATAATGTTTTGTGATACATCAACAAGTCTTCTTGTTAGGTATCCAGAATCGGCTGTTCTTAGGGCTGTATCAGATAGACCCTTACGAGCACCATGGGCAGCAATGAAGTATTCGATTGGGCTTAGACCCTCTCTAAAGCATGATGTAATTGGAATTTCAACTGTCTTACCAGTTGTACTAGCCATAAGACCACGCATACCAGCAATTTGTTTTAACTGGTCTAAGTTACCTCTGGCTCCAGAATCACTCATCATGTATAATGGGTTTAATTTATCAAAGTTGTCTTTCATGGCAACCTTAACATCATCTGTAGCTTTACTCCAGATTTTGATAACTGCGTTGTAACGCTCATCATCAGTTATTAAACCACGTTTATATTGTTTTGTAATGTTATCAACTTGTTTATATGCTTCAGCAATAATTGTCTTTTTAGCCTCTGGCACTTTAGCATCACTAACAGAAACTGTTATAGCACCAATTGTTGAATATTTATAACCAGTTGATTTAATATAATCAAGTAACTCAGCTGTTTCACCAAGTCCGTGAACATTAATTGAATTTGCAATAATTTTTCCTAAATTCTTCTTTGTTACTACAAAGTTAATTTCAGGATCAAATTCTGTTTCAGGGTTTGTTCTATCAACAAATCCTAAATCTTGAGGAATACCTTTGTTATATATAATTCTTCCAACAGTTGTTCTAACTTTTCCGAATCTTTCTACTCCGTTTTCATCAACTTTTCTCATCTTAACAAAGATATCAGCATGCATTCCTAAATCATGGTTCTCATGTGCAATGATTGCTTCTTCAGGAGATGAGAAATAATTTCCTTCACCTTTTTCTCCTGGAACTTCCATTGTTAAGTAGTAAGCACCAAGTATCATATCCTGTGTAGGAACTGTTACTGGTTTACCATCTTGAGGTTTTAATAAGTTGTTTGTAGATAGCATTAGGTATCTAGCTTCTGCTTGAGCCTCTGGTGATAGTGGTAAGTGGATAGCCATTTGGTCACCATCGAAGTCAGCGTTGAACGCTGTACAAACTAATGGGTGAAGTTTAATAGCTCTACCTTCAACTAACACTGGTTCGAATGCTTGAATACCTAATCTATGTAGAGTAGGAGCACGGTTAAGCATTACTGGATGATCTTTAATAACATCTTCTAATATTCCCCATACCTCTGGGTGTAATCTTTCAACCATTCTCTTTGCATTCTTAATGTTGTGTGCAATTCCTCTTCCAACTAATTCTTTCATAACGAAAGGTTTGAAAAGCTCAACTGCCATTTCCTTAGGAACACCACATTGATAAATCTTAAGTTCAGGTCCTACAACGATAACTGAACGTCCAGAATAGTCAACACGCTTTCCTAATAAGTTTTGACGGAAACGTCCTTGTTTTCCTTTTAACATGTCTGATAATGATTTTAATGCTCTGTTACCAGCACCTGTTACAGGTCTACCACGTCTACCATTATCTATAAGTGCGTCAACAGATTCTTGTAACATTCTCTTTTCATTTCTTACAATTATCTCTGGAGCACCAAGTTCTAATAATCTCTTTAATCTGTTATTTCTGTTAATAACTCTTCTGTATAAGTCATTTAAATCTGATGTAGCAAATCTACCACCATCTAATTGAACCATTGGTCTTAAATCAGGTGGAATAACAGGTATAACATGCATAATCATCCATTCAGGTCTATTCTTTGATAATCTAAATGCTTCTACAGTATCTAGTCTCTTAATTAGCTTAGCTTTCTTTTGCTCACTAGCTTTAGCTAATTCTTTCTTTAATTTTTCAGCTAATTTTTCTAGGTCAATTTCTGCTAATAGCTTATATAAAGCTTCAGCACCCATTTCAGCTTTAAAAGAACCTCTTCCGTACTTTTCTTCAGCTTCATGGAATTCTTTTTCAGATAATACTTGAGCTTTCATAAGTCCTGTATCACCTTTATCTGTTACGATGTATGAAGCAAAGTAAACAACTTTCTCTAAGTTTCTTGGAGAAATATCAAGCATAAGAGCAACTCTACTTGGTATACCTTTGAAATACCAAATATGAGCAACTGGAGCAGCAAGCTCTATATGTCCCATTCTTTCTCTTCTTACTTTTGCCTTTGTAACTTCAACACCACATCTGTCACAGACAATACCTTTATATCTAACTCTTTTATATTTACCACAGTGACATTCCCAGTCTTTAGTTGGTCCAAATATTCTTTCACAGAAAAGACCATCTTTTTCTGGTTTCAATGTTCTGTAGTTTATAGTCTCAGGTTTTTTAACTTCACCTTTTGACCATTCTCTAATTAATTCATCAGATGCTAATCCAATTTTAATTTTATCAAAATTATCTAATTCCTCCATTAGGTAGGGGCCTCCTTTCAAAACAGTTTGCTCTGTTTTGCTTCTCTATCATAATAATATTTAAGCTATCATTAGTTAGCATTCTATTATCTGGAGGGTATTATAACCCTCCAGGTTACATTCATTCATAAACTTAATTATTTACACTGCTGCACAATTCTATCGTTGTTTAAGTTTCCTACTTCAAATGTAATATTTAATTATTAAATTTTGTTATTATTCATCTTCTCCGAAATTATCATCCATCATATCATCTTCAAAAGAATCTTCCAAATCTTCAAATGATTCATCTTCATCATACAATTCGCTATCAACATCTCCCATGTCTTCATCACTCATTGTAAATAAATCATCGCTTTCCTCTTCAGAATCTTCATCAGCTTCGATGTAGTTATCTTTAATTTCAGATTCATCTGCAACAGTTTCTCCTAGTTGCTTTTTATTATCCTCAATATTGAAATCAATTCCATCTTCAATATTTTCTTTTAATTCTAGTTCAACGTTGTCCTTAGTATATAGACGAATGTCTAATCCTAAAGATTGAAGTTCTTTTACAAGAACCTTGAAGCTCTCTGGAACACCTGGTGTTGGGATATTTTCACCCTTAACGATTGCTTCATATGTCTTAACTCTTCCTACAACATCATCTGATTTAACAGTTAACATCTCTTGAAGTGTATATGCAGCACCATAAGCTTCTAGAGCCCAAACTTCCATCTCTCCAAAACGTTGTCCACCAAATTGAGCTTTACCTCCTAAAGGTTGTTGTGTTACTAGTGAGTATGGTCCAGTTGAACGAGCGTGAATCTTGTCATCAACTAAGTGGTGAAGTTTTAACATATACATTACACCAACCGTAATTGGGTTATCAAATAATTCACCTGTTCTACCATCACGAAGCCATCTCTTACCATCTCTAGATAATCCGGCTTGCTCTAGTAAGTCTTCAATTTCTTCTGATTTAGCGCCATCAAATACTGGTGTTTCAACTTTGAATCCTAAAGCTTTAGCAGCCATACCTAAATGAACTTCAAGAACCTGTCCTACGTTCATACGAGATGGAATACCTTGTGGGTTAAGAACGATATCTACTGGAGTACCATCTTCCATAAATGGCATATCTTCTTCTGGTAAAATTCTTGAAATAACACCTTTGTTACCATGACGTCCAGACATCTTATCACCAACAGAGATTTTTCTCTTTGTAGCGATATAACATCTGATTACTTGGTTAACACCAGGTCCTAATTCATCTGAATTCTCTCTAGTAAAGATTTTAACATCAACAATTGTTCCAGCTTCACCATGTGGTACACGAAGTGATGTATCTCTAACTTCTCTTGCTTTTTCACCAAATATAGCACGAAGTAATCTTTCTTCAGCTGTTAATTCTGTTTCTCCCTTAGGAGTAACCTTACCAACTAATATATCTCCAGGTCTTACTTCAGCACCAATTCTTATAATACCATCTTCATCTAGATCCTTTAATCCATCTTCACCAACGTTTGGAATATCTCTTGTGATTTCTTCTGGACCTAATTTTGTATCACGGCACTCACAATCATATTCTTCAATGTGGATTGATGTATAAACATCTTCTTTTACTAATCTTTCACTTAATAGAATAGCATCCTCGTAGTTGTATCCTTCCCATGTCATGAATGCTATAATTACGTTTTTACCAAGAGCCATTTCTCCATCCTTTGTTGATGGACCATCTGCTAAGATGTCACCCTTCTTAACCTTTTCACCTTTTGAAACAATAGGTCTTTGGTTAATACATGTACCACCATTAGTTCTCTTGAACTTGCGTAATTTATATTTATCTAATTCATTATTTTTATTTCTAACTGTGATTTCATCACCAGATACTTTTTCAACAATACCTTCGTTTTCTGCAACAACAGTAATTCCAGAATCTTTTGCAGCTCTATATTCTAGACCAGTTCCAACAATTGGAGCTTCAGTCATTAATAGAGGAACAGCTTGACGTTGCATGTTTGATCCCATTAGAGATCTCTTAACGTCATCATGCTCTACGAATGGAATCATTGCAGCAGCTACAGAAACTAATTGTTTTGGAGAAACATCTATGTAGTCAACTTTAGATTTATCAACCTCAAGAATCTCTTCTCTATATCTAGCTCTAATTCTTTCATTTAAGAAATGACCATCTTTATCAAGTGGCTCTGTTGCTTGAGCAATAATATATTTATCCTCAACATCAGCAGACATGTACTCGATTATATCTGTAACTCTTCCTGTCTCTTTATCAACTTTCTTATATGGTGTTTCAACAAATCCGTATTCATTAATTTGCGCGAAACATGAAAGTGCAGAGATAAGACCAATGTTTGGTCCTTCAGGAGACTCAACTGGACATAATCTACCATAGTGAGTATGGTGAATATCTCTAACCTCGAATCCTGCTCTCTCTCTTGTAAGACCACCAGGTCCTAATGCAGAAATTCTTCTTTTATGAGTTAATTCTGATAATGGGTTAGTTTGATCCATGAATTGTGATAATTGAGAGCTTCCGAAGAATTCTCTAATTGATGATGTTATAGGTTTTGTATTAATCAATGTTTGTGGAGTTACAACATCTAAGTCTTGTGTAGTCATTCTTTCACGAACAGCTCTTTCAAGTCTTGTTAAACCAATTCTAAATTGATTTTGTAATAACTCACCAACACATCTAATACGTCTGTTTCCTAAGTGGTCAATATCATCAATTTCACCTAATCCATGATCTAAACCTAATAAGTAGCTTACAGAAGCTATCATATCTTCTGTAGTTACATGTTTAGGTATTAACTCTTCTTCCCTTTGCTCTAATACTTTAACTAATTTTTCAGGTTCTGTTGTATCTATGATTGACTTTAATACTTCATAGTTAACATCCTCTTTGAAATGTATTTTGCTTAAGTCTACATCTGGTAAATATTTATAAATATTTACTGTACCGTTACCGATAACTCTTACCTTTTTATCATTTACTTTCAAGTCTACAATATTTATACCTGTATCTTGAATAGCTCTTGCTACATCCTCAGAAATTTCTGTATCTTTTTCAACTAATACTTCTCCTGTTGTAGGGTCAATAATGTCATCATAAGATATTTTTCCAGTAATTCTGTTAGCTAAGCTTAATTTTTGATTGAACTTAAATCTACCTACTTTTGATAAATCATATCTCCTATGATCAAAGAATAAACCATTGAATAAGTTCTTAGCAGCATCTACAGTTGGTAGTTCTCCTGGTCTTAGCTTTTTGTATATTTCGATTAAAGCTTCGTCTTGAGTCTTAACTGTATCTTTGTTAATTGTTGCTACTAATTTATCCTCTTCACCAAATAAATCAAGTATTTGTTGATCCGATTCAATTCCTATAGCTCTTAATAATGATGTAACAGGTAATTTTCTAGTTCTATCAACTCTTACATTTACAATATCGTTAGAATCTGTTTCATACTCAATCCATGCACCACGAATAGGCATAACAGTTGAAGTATAAATTCTCTTTCCTGTTTTATCAAAATCTGCAGCATAGTAACATCCTGGTGAACGTACAAGCTGGCTTACTACAACTCTCTCCGCACCATTTATAATGAAAGTTCCACTTTCAGTCATTAATGGGAAATCACCTAAATAAATTTCTTGCTCTTTGATTTCACCTGTTTCTCTGTTAATTAATCTAACCTTAACATGTAATCTTGTAGAGTAAGTAGTATCTCTTTCTTTAGCTTCTTCTTGAGTATACTTAGTTTTATCCTCCATGTAGTAGTCGAAAAATTCAAGAACTAAATTTCCAGTATAATCGATAATTGGAGAAATGTCTTTAAGTACTTCACCTAGACCTTCTTCAACAAACCAATTATAAGAATCTTTTTGAACTTGGATAAGATTTGGCATTTCTACTGAATCGCCAATTTTTGAAAAGGTTTTTCTAACAGCCTTTTCATGTTTTATTTCTTTCAACAAAACAAATCACCCCTATAAAAAATTAAGCAGAATGAAATGATAACATTAAGTTATCGTATATATGAAAACCTCCAGCAAGTCCTTCTTATTGTTACAAATAAATTGATACAAATAAAACTCACTGCTCTTAAGTTTATTTGTATCACTACCTGTAGAATAATTCCTCTTGCTTTGGCTTGACATAACAATGTCTATTAGTGCAAGAAAAAGGTTGTTGCTATTTGATGTGACAACTACCTTTTTGCGTTTGAAATTATATGTATTTTTCTTTCGATTTCTTTATAATAAATTTACCTATCAATTATATTATATCTCCGTAAGTATTGTCAATTAATATTAGCAATTTTTTTAACTTTTTTAAACAAAAAAATGCAAATTTATAATTTGCATTTTTTCATATATAGTTTCTTATAATTCCGTACATTACAAATACAATTACAATTAATAAAATTACGGCTATATACTTCCCATTCTTACTATTATTTATTCCACATATTTTCTCAATAATTGATAACTCAATTCTTTTTGTTATACACCTTTTAAATATCATATAAGTATCATTTACAATCAATATTGAAGCAAGTGGAAATATTATACCTGTGTATACTGCGTGATATTTTAATGCTTCTCTAAAATTTAATCTTAATATATTAATTGTCGCCCTTGTCATTCCACATGTTGGACACAATATGCCATACTTATCATTCCAATAGCAACTCGTGGTTATTTTACCATTTACAAGCATTACGGCTGCAATTATTGCAGCCGTATATATTACTAGTCTAATGTACGAAAAAATTTTTATCTTTTTGTTCATATCATTACCTCATCAAATTTTATTCAATTCCAAGATACTCGTTGTATGTTACCTCTCTGTCGATTAACTTATCACTTTTAATATCAATAATTCTATTAGCAACAGTTTGTGTTAATTGGTGGTCATGTGATGTGAATAACATATTTCCTTTATATTTAATCATACCGTCATTTAGTGAAGTTATACTTTCCATATCTAAATGGTTTGTTGGTTCATCAAATATTAAGAAGTTAGCTCCTGAAAGCATTAATTTTGATAGAACACATCTAACCTTTTCTCCTCCTGATAAAACATTAACTTTTTTTAGTGCTTCGTCACCTGAGAAAAGCATTCTTCCTAGGAAACTTCTGACATATGTTTCATCTGGATCTTTTGAATATTGACGAAGCCAATCCGTTATACTATCCTCAGATTCAAATAAATAATTATTATCTTTTGGGAAGTAATCATGTGTAATTGTTGTTCCCCAAATTATCTCACCCTCATCAGGTTCTACTTCACCAGCTATTATTTGGAACAGTAATGTTTTAGCATTTTCATTATCTGCCAAAACAGCAATTTTATCATCTTGTTTAACAGTAAATGAGATATTATCTAATAATTTTTCTCCATTTATTGTCTTTGATATATTTTTAACCTGAAGTATATCTTTTCCCGGCTCTCTATCCGGTTTAAAATCAACATATGGATATTTTCTATTTGATGGCTTTATCTCATCAAGTTCAATTTTCTCAAGAGATTTCTTTCTTGATGTTGCTTGTTTTGATTTAGAAGCATTAGCCGCAAATCTTGCAATGAAATCTTGTAATTCTTTAATTTTTTCCTCTTTCTTTTTGTTTGCTTCTTTCATTTGCTTTAATGCCAATTGACTAGACTCATACCAGAAATCATAGTTTCCTGGATATACCTTAATTTTACCAAAATCGACATCCGCTATATGTGTACAAACCTTGTTTAAGAAATATCTATCGTGGGATACAACAATAACGGTGTTCTCAAAATTAATTAGAAATTCTTCAAGCCAACTTATGCTCTTTAAATCTAAGTCATTTGTAGGCTCATCTAGTAATAAAATGTCTGGATTTCCAAATAGTGCTTGGGCAAGCAAAATCTTTACTTTTTCTTTTGCCTCAATCTCGCTCATTAATTTATAATGCTTACTTCCATCTATTCCAAGGTCATTTAATAATACTTCTGCATCAGATTCAGCATTCCATCCATCAAGTTCAGCAAATCTCTCCTCAAGCTTAGCAGCTTTCATACCATCTTCTTCTGAGAAATCTGGTTTAGAATAGATTTCATTCTTCTCTTGAATAATATTATAAAGCTCTTGATTTCCCATTATTACTGTATCGATAACAGTATGATCTTCGTATGCAAAGTGGTCTTGTTTTAATACTGAAAGTCTCTCACCTTTTTCCATTGTAACTTCACCTTTGCTTGGTTCAAGCTCTCCTGATAATACTTTTAGAAATGTAGACTTACCTGCACCATTTGCTCCAATTATTCCATAACAACATCCTTTGTTAAATTTAATATTAACATCTTCAAATAATGTTCTCTTTCCAAATCTTACCGTTACTCCAACAGCATTTAACATTTTACTATTCCTCCCATCTATAATACCACCGTATTATAACCTATTTTCCTTACGCGGTCAAGTGTTATAAGCTCCTATTTTACGCATATCTCATCTTTGATAGCTTCATATTTTGAGCTACCAATTCCAGGCACATTTTTTATATCTTCTTTATTTTTAAATTTACCGCTTTTATCTCTATAATCTATTATCTTTGATGCCATTGAAGGACCAATTCCCGATAGTGATTCCAGTTCACTTTGTGTTGCTGTATTAATATTTATTAGGTCACCATTGCTATTGTCTTCAATTATAAAACTGCTACTTTCGTCTATTATGCTCTTATCATCATTTTTATCATTTACATTTGGTATTACAATCTTTTGTTCATCTCTAACTTCGTACGCAAGGTTCACTTTGTCCAAATTTGCTTCACTAGTAAATCCTCCTGCTTTTTCAACAACATCAATAATTCTGCTTCCTTCCTTTATTTTTATTATTCCAGGATTATTTACCTCTCCAGCAATATGAACAATAATTTCCTTTTCTTCCTCATTTTTATTAACTTCACTCTGATTCATAACTACCGTGTTATCTTCAATACTAAAATTATTTGCTTGTTTATCATTAGATTCAATAATGACACATATAATTATACAGATGATAATGATACATGCTCCTGCAATAATATATGCGTATTTTTTATTCTTAATCCATTCCATCTTATCTCCTTTCTCTACTCGCGAATTATTATTTATACTTGAAATATAAATTAAATTAATATATATTAGAAAATATAAAAAATAAGGGAGTCAACGAATGAATAAAACAAAAAATAAACTGAGAAAATTTATATTTTTCCAAATAATATTAACAATTATATTGTCTATATATAGTCCAATTTCCATTGCCGATGAAAACAATCAAATTCAAAGTGAAATTGCTGCTACAGAAAACTCTAACTCCAATATCACTATACTTTCGCCACACGCAATATTAATGGACCCATCTACAGGACAAATATTGTATGAACACAATGCAAGGGAGCAAGCATATCCAGCAAGCGTTACAAAACTCATGACAGCTATACTTACTATGGAAAACTGTAAATTAGACGATGTTGTTACAGTTGATAGCAAGGCTCTTCAAGGAATTCCAAGAAGTTATACAGTTGCTGCATTACAACCTGGAGAGCAAATTACTGTTGATAAACTTCTTCACGTACTTTTAATTCCATCAGCCAATGATGCAGCCAATGTCTTAGCCTTCCATATCGCCGGATCCTTGGAATCTTTTTCTGAAATGATGAATGCTAAAGCGAAAGAAATTGGCTGTGAAAATACACATTTTACCAATCCAAGTGGAATTCATGATGATAATCATTACACATCAGCTTACGATATGGCTCTTATTGGTAAGTATGCATATACATTTGATACTATCAGAGAAATTGCAACAAACACAAGTTATGATTTGCCAAATTTACCTGACGGAAAAGAAAGAAAATTCAAGACAACAAACACTCTTATAACTGAAAAGAATCAATACTATTATGAATATGCAACTGGGTTAAAGACTGGTTACACTGATAAAGCAAAATCTTGTATCGTAGCAACGGCAAAGAAAGATAATATGGAACTATTATGTGTTATTCTTGGTGGCGACAAGACAGAAGATAAAAAGGCGCAAAGAGAACTAGATTGTAGAACACTTTTTGAATATGGATTTAATAATTATTCAAGTTCAGACTTATGTATAAAAAATAACTCCATTGATAAATCAAAAGTGACCAATTTACCAGATATACTAAGGGATACTGAAATTGGATACGAAGATACTATCCACATCCTTGTCCCAAATGATGGTTCATACACAACCACATATAATTTTAAAGAAGATATCAAACTACCAATAAAAAAAGGTGAATCACTTGGAAACATCACTTATACTATTAGTAATGTCGAATACAAGGTTAATCTGATTGCACTAAACGATGTATATCCAATATCAACAAAAGATGTAAGTTATTTATTCAAAGTTTTACTAATAGCTCTTGTGCTCATATTATTAGTGTCAGTTGTAAAAAAGAAAAATAGAAAAAAAGAATCTAGATATTTTAAAAGATCATTATACTAAAAAGGAGGATACATTAACGTATCCCCCTTTTTTAATAATGCAACGACAGAAACTTCTCATCTACTACATCCTTAACTTCTTTTTTATCAGGAATAAATAACCAGACACCATTACATTTTTCTGGTGAACCCGGTAAAGATGTGCTCTCAAGATCTTCCAAATTAAAATCAATTAAATATGGTAGATAATGTTTCATTTCGTCAATGTCCAGATTTGTTTCCACATTTCTTTTTGCAATATTCATGTATTTACTTAAATTTATTATTAAATGTTTTTTCTTGATCTGTTTTAATAGCTCTTTCAAAAACTCTCTTTGTGTTCTCATTCTACCAAGATCATTATCTCCATAACTTGCTGGATATGAGGTACCATCATTATTATGTCTAAATCTAACAAGTTGCTCTGCCTTATCACCATTTAAAAGTTGATATCCAGCTTTCAAATGAATGTGTAAATCTTGCGTTTCATCATCATAATCCATATTAATTGGTACATCATAGTAAATACCATCAACAGCATCAACGAGCTCTCTTAGTCCTTTGGTATCAACATTAATATAATTTTTTAAATTTAATCCTGTTATATCATTAAGCTTATTAATTAATGTTTGTGGACCCTTATTATATAATGTATTTATCTTATCTGATGCAGTAGCTTTATTTTTATTTTTACCTGTATAAGTATCTCTTGGCACGGACATCATTGTTAACTTGCTTTGCTTCGGATCAAATGCACATATCATAATTGTATCCGTTAAATTTTGACTTTCTCCAGTTACAACTACATATACGGTATCTAAATGGTTTACTGTATCTTTATTATGACCTAACATTGTTGCAAGTAATCCACCATATGTCCATCCGTTTTCACACATTCTTATTATGAAAAAAGTTATTAAAAATATAAATACAAATGCTATACATATTAGTACTTTTTTTAGACCTTTTTTTTGGTTTCCTTTATATTTCTTACGTGGTGTAGTTGATTGTCTATATCTTGTATTGTTCATTGGTCTATTTTGTGGTTGTTTTTTGGTATGACTTACATTTCGTTTATTTCTTATTTCATTCAATAAAATCACCCTCTATAACAAAAACTAAGTAGAATTATAACAAAAATTCTACTTAGTTTCAATCATTAAAATATTAAATTTAAAATTATATTATTATTGTAAAAGAAAGCTCCTAAATGAGATTGCAATATTATGGTTGCAACTTCATATGCTCCAGTTAATGGAGTTACAATTGCTACTCCAGTCATTATTAATAATATAATGACAACCCCTTCAACTATTCCATATAGAAAACCACCAACTTCATTAAATTGTCTTATTATAGGTAGTTTAGATACAATATCAATTAAAATAGTTAATATCTTTAGTATTATCTTTACAATTACATATATTAATATAAAACATGCTATTTCAACTATTAATATTGCAGCACTTCTAGCAACTGATACTACGGCTTCTTCCTGTTTTTGTTTAGCTGTATTTTTTAAATTACTATTTAGATACTCGGCTATTGGTTTAGGTATTCCACTATCTTCTTTAACTAGGTCATTATTATTTTCATCTTTTCTTTCTTCGATTCCATTGTTCATTACTTTTTCAAGTGATAGTTGAATATTTTCATCTATTATTGTATTGTTTACAACAAAATTTACAAAAGGTCTAAATAACAATATTGCAATAAATAATGCAATAATAGAAGTTACAAGTTTAAGTATACATCTTGCTAATCCTTTTCTGTATCCATTAAAAATACATAAACCAATTATTAATACTATTATTAAATCAACAAATATTCCCATAATTGCCTCCGTTATAAAATTAAAATTTCAATTTTATCTTTAAATATAATTGCCGCTAATCTGTCAGAAACGATAACTTTCTTTACTTCTTGGTTTGCTATATACTGTTTAATTAACCAACCTCTTGAATTAATGAAGTATATTTCATTTCCAAGGTTTATTGCTATGTTGTCATCCGCTGAAGCAGTTTCCTTTGCGATTCCATCAATTGTATATTCTCTATTTTTTCCAGATCCTGAATTCTTTATATGAACAATTGATTTTTGATTATTAATTCCATCTACGCTTTCCTCAATTTCAAATATTGTATTTGATAAATTAATTCCTGCAAAACTATATTGTTTATTTTCTTCATCAAAATTAGTTAATTGATTCATCTTTCCGTCTGATAATAAATAAATTCCATTATCACACATACACATTAAATTTTTATTTCCTTGATACTTTAAATTAATTACTAAAATATTTTTTGGAATATCGTATGTATTAACGAAAGCATCGTTTGATGAACTTGTTGCATCTTTAATTGAAATTGTCTTTATTGTTGATTGTATTGATGTTTTACTTGTATCTATTTCAGCATAACTTAATAACTTATTATCACTAGATATTGTACTATCAATTACTGTATTATTTGGTATATATGTTTTAAATAGCTGACTACCATCTGCATCATATACACATACAACTGACTTATATGTACTTCCCATGCATACTACCGACACATAACCATTTTCATTTACGGATACTCTTGATACTGAACCATCAATATCTGTACTCCATAATATTCTTGTTCCAGACACTAAATATATTTTTTGTCTTCCTTTATCTCCAACTACCATATACTTTCCATTGACTCCAAATATTGGAGAAATAACATTTACTTCATGTGAAGCAACGTTCTTAGCAGATGAATTAAAGATTTCCATCTTATTTCCATTAATAATAGCAATATATTTATCATACGCATATACTGAAATGTTTTCACTTTCATCAATATCAATACTTGATAAAGAACCTTCATGTACTACTTTCATTAGAATATGAGTATCTGCCCATTTCCTAAAGTTAGGATTGAAAACGTAGAGCAGAATAAAAATTAGAATGGTTAGCGCAATAATTGTTCCTAAAATTGTTATTGCTATTTTTCGCTTGTTAATTGCTTGCACAAAGTTTTCTCTGTTAAATTCCTTAAATTCGATTAACTTCATAATTTTCCTCTTTTGATATTTTTTAGTTATAAAATAACCACTAACAAATTTATACCATTATTTTAATTTAGTTGCAAGTTGATTTTTATGTTAAGATAATTTAGCTACTGTATCAAAAATAAAAGATTTGACTTGCGTCAAATCTTTTATTTTTAGTCTATTATCTGTAATCCAGCAAACTTAGCCATTAATCTCTTATTTCCTGATTTATCAAAACTAATATCGACCTTGAAATCATCCCCCTCTGGCTCTAACTTGTTAATCACACCTTCTCCAAATTTTTTATGGTATACTCTTTGTCCTTCTTGATATTGTGATACATCAATTTTGTTTTCATTATTTCCTAGTCCTTTTAGAAAACTTTCAGCCGTTCTAAACGCAAATCCTGTTGAAGTACTTGTTGTATTATTTTTAGCAGATGCTGTAGCAGTTGGAATTTTATATGTATCAATGTTGTATGTTTTTATATTCTTGTTTCCATATTCCCATTTATATCCGGTGTCTTTAAATTCATCATTTCCGTTTTTACCAACAACATCTTCATATCCATCAAGAACATCTTCCGGAATTTCTTTAATAAATCGTGATACTGCATTATAACTTGTAGATCCGAATATTGTTCTCCTTCTCGCACATGTAAGTTTCAAGTATTCTTTAGCCCTAGTTAT
>CAMNND010000017.1 GCA_946545035.1 uncultured Clostridium sp.
TGATGTTATAATAGGATGGCGTATATTTTGCTAAAATAAATTTATATAAAATGTTGCCTTTTTTAGCAATATGTAATATAATCGTAACGAAATTGCAACAAAAGTGTAATATAAACCTGAAAGGAAAGATGTAATATGTTCAATTGGGGTCAAGATATAGGAATAGATTTAGGAACTGCAACAGTAATTGCATACGTTAAAGGTAAAGGAATCGTTTTAAGAGAGCCTTCTGTTGTTGCTGTTGATAGTAACACAAACGAAGTATTGGCTGTTGGTAGAGAAGCAAGACGTATGCTTGGAAGAACACCAGGAAACATAGTTGCAACTAGACCTTTGAGAGAAGGTGTAATTTCTAACTATACAGTTACAGAAAAAATGCTTAAATATTTCATTAATAGAGTTTGCGGAAGATTTTTATTTTCACCAAGAATAATGATTTGTATTCCATCTCAAGTAACGGAAGTTGAGAAGAAAGCTGTTATAGACGCTGCTACACAAGCAGGTGCAAGAAAGGTATATTTAATTGAAGAGCCAATTGCAGCAGCAATTGGTGCTGGAATAGATATAGCAAAACCATGCGGTAATATGGTTGTTGATATTGGTGGAGGTACAACAGACATAGCTGTTATTTCACTTGGTGGATCTGTTGTTAGTACATCACTTAAAATTGCTGGAGATAAATTTGATGAGTATATTGTTAAATACATCAAGAAGAAACATAACATTATGATTGGAGAAAGAACAGCTGAAGATTTAAAAATAAACATTGGTTGTGTTTATCCAAAAATGCAAGATACTGAAATGGATATTCGTGGTAGAGACTTAATTGATGGTCTTCCAAAGACTGTTACCGTATATTCAAGTGAAATGCTTGAAGCTATGATTGAACCAGCACTTATGATTGTTGATGCAGTTCACTCAGTTCTTGAAAGAACACCACCAGAGCTTGCAGCAGATATTAGTGATAAAGGTATCTATATGACAGGTGGAGGATGCTTAGTTGATGGCTTAGATAAATTATTGCAGGAAAAGACAGGTATTAATGTTATGATTGCTCAAGATGCAGTATCATGTGTTGCATTAGGAACAGGTAAAGCATTAGATACATTAGATACACTTGATGGTAAATCTCGTAGAAGATAAAAATGTAATATAATATACGAAAGTGTATAAAATAAATATATATATGTAATTTAAAGGCTTATGAAAATAAGTCTTTAAAAATTAATAAGTAGTTACATAAAAAGTAATAAATAAAAGGAGAAGAAAATGTTTATACAAATAATTATAATGCTGGTAGGTTTTGCACTACTTGTAAAAGGTGCAGATTTATTAGTAGATGGAGCAAGTAATATTGCTAAAAAATTCCATATACCAGAAATAGTAATAGGGTTAACTATTGTTTCAGTTGGTACATCAATGCCTGAGCTTATGGTTAGCTTAACTTCAGCTCTAGAGGGACATTCTGATATGTCAATAGGAAATGTAGTTGGAAGCAATATTGCTAATTTATTATTGATATTAGGAATTTGTGCGATAATTAAAAATTTAAATTTTAAAAAAGAAACCAAATATTTTGAAAGTCCATTTGCTTTGATAGTTACAATACTTCTATTTATATTTGGAAACAATTGTATAATAGATGGATCTGGAGTAATTGGAAGAGGAGCTGGTTTTGTTTTAATTGGGTTGTGTATACTCTTTATAATTTACAACATAATAATGGCTAAAAAAGGTGAAGACTTTGATGGTATAAGCAAAGATTTAGTTATTGTTAATATTGAAATGAGTACAGCTAGATACACAATCAAATCAATAATATTCATTATTTTAGGAATTGTATGTTTGAAATTTGGTGGAGATTTTGTTGTTGATAGTGCTTCTGAAATAGCAAGAATACTTGGAATGAGTGAAAAACTTATAAGTTTAACAATTATAGCTGTTGCAACAAGTTTACCTGAGCTTGCTACATCAGTTATTGCAACAAAGAAAGGAGAAGTAGATCTAGCTATTGGTAATATAATTGGTTCATGTATATTCAATATATTACTAATAATTGGTTTATCTGCAATTATAACTCCAATATCATATTCATTAAATTATAATAAAGATATTATATGTTTAATTGTAGCGACAATTTTCTTAGCATTATTCCCATTCATAGGAAAGAAAGATGAAATGACAAGGGCAAATGGTATCATATATTTAATTGGATATATTGCTTACTCAATAAGTTTAATTATTACAAATTTATAGTATGTTATAAAATATATGAAATTAATTAAATAGTAGAATAAAAGTAGATATGGAAATACTGTAGTAAAGATGCAGTATAAGATTATCTACTTTTATTTTTATCTTATTCTTTACAAAGAAGGATTAATTTTATAAAATTAGGGCATAGACATATATAGGGAGAATGATTTATGAATAAGGGAATAACTAAAATTATATTTTTTTTGATTAATATAACAATAATTATGTTCATTTTAGCAGGATGTAATTTTTTTTCAAAGGAAAGAAAAGAAGATTTAGTACAGGAGCAGTCAAAAACTATTACATACCTTGATTTATATAAAAAACAGGTAGGTAATTTTTTTGATAGCAGAGAAATTTTACCAATTGATGAACTTTATGCTGCTCTTGTAAAAATTGAAAAATATGACGAGCCAGTATTAATAGTATATTATGATCAACAAAATGAAGAAAAATTTATTAAAATATTCTACATAGAATCAGAAGAAGTTAAGGAAAGCGGAACATATCAATATGATGAGATTAAATATTTATATAATATAGCTAGTGATAAATATGAGCCATTTTTGTATTACAATAGAGATAATGTTGAAAACTATATGTCACTAGATGATATTTTTATAAATAATTCTGAAGGTATTAGATACGTAAATGAAAAAAATTATAATTCAGAGTATGTTAAGATGGATGAGAAAATCGAATATACGCTTGTTAATAAAAATAACTATGAAAAAGATTTAGATACGGTAGATCAGCTCTATAAAAATAATTCTAAGGAATCTATAGAAGCAGAAGTAAAAAGAATTAAAGAAAATCTCGTCTATGCAAAAGATGATGAAATTGTATATAAGAATTATCATATGAAATATGGAAGATATAGCTATGGCAATTATTCGTATACGTTTAATAAAGATGGGACGTTTGTATACGAAACAAATAATATTGGTAACAAATTACATATAGAGGGAACTTGCAAATATGGGTACAATGGCATATATTGCCATGGAAAGCAGAATTTCAATGAAGCATTTGAAATAGTTGGAGATAAACAATTAAAGTTTGTAACCAAATTAAAAAACTATACAAATAAAATATTTGAGTATGATGAAAAGCAGTAATAAAATAGAAGTAGACATTTATTGTCTACTTTAATTTTTATTTTATTGATAGATATCAATTATTTTGATAAAATTACTATGTAAAAATATTTAGGAGATTTAATAATGGAAAATAAAAAAACAAGACTAATAAAAATACTAGGAATAGCTGTTTCTATAGCTGCTATAGTTGTTGGAATAGTTAGATTTAGTATAAAAACAAATAAAGCAAAATCAAATATTGATAATGCAAGAGCGGAGATTAATCGTATTAATGAAGAAAGGGAGCAACTTGAAAATGTTTCTGACATTGCCAAAAGAGCAAAGGAAGACGCTCAAAAAGAGAATAATACTACTGAAGAAAATAAACAAAATGAAGAGAATAAATCTCAAGAAGAAGATAATAATAAAAGTAATAAAGAAGATGACAAAAGCTCTAGTACACAGGAAAGAAAAGCTACAAATAAAAATGTCATAGTTATTGATCCTGGACATCAGACGAGAGGAAATTCTGCAAAAGAGCCTATTGGACCGGGAGCATCGGAAACAAAGGCAAAAGTAACTGGTGGAGCAACAGGTGTTTCAACTGGTCAAACAGAATATAATCTTAATCTAAAAGTAGCCCTAAAGTTAAGGGATGCATTGGAAGAAAAAGGTTATACTGTTATTATGACAAGAACGACTAATGATGTAGATATGAGTAATAGTGAAAGAGCTAAGATAGCTAATGAAGCTGGAGCTGCAGTTTTTATAAGGATTCATGCAAATTCAGTAGATAGTAGCTCTGTAAAAGGTGTGCTTACGATGTGCCAAACATCAAGTAATCCATATAATGGAGATTTAGCTTCTGAAAGCTACAAATTATCTAAGGCAGTGCTTGATAACTTTGTAGATGCAACAGGTGCAGTAAATAAAGGAGTAACAAGAACTGATACAATGAGTGGTATTAATTGGTGTACTGTACCAACAACTATTGTAGAGATGGGATTTTTAAGTAATCCAGAAGAAGATGAATTAATGGCAACAGAAGAGTATCAAGATAAAATGGTAACAGGAATGGTTAATGGAATAATTGAGTATTTAAATGATTAGTTTTAGGAGTTAATATGGAACCAAATGAAAAAAAATTAATTGAGATAATAGAGCATATGCCAGATAATCTAACTGATATGCAAAAAGTTAGATATGTTTATATTGAGGTATGTAAATTTTTTTCTTATAATCCAGAATATGTAACTGGAGATAAGGACAAGAAAGAGGAGTTATTTGATCAAGATATAGATATACATGCTATGATGGAAGATAAAGCAATTTGCTCTAGCTTATCTAGGGCTGTTATATATTTATTAAGAGAGCTTGGTATTGAATGTAATGGTGTATTCTTTAATGGTAAAAGAGATGGCCATTTGGAAGTTATTGTTGGAATTGATGGTGAAATATATGAATTAAATCCAGCAAGTGACTTGATGAATGTTAAGATGGGACTTCGTACAGTTGGATTTGCAAGAAAAATGTTTGGAGACTCGATGGAATCATTTTGGGGGTATTCGCATTTAACTCAAGCTCAGATAAAAGAGCTTGATGACGCACTTGGATATACTTTTGGATTATCAAAAGAATATATAGATAAAATAGCTGAGCGCGGTGAGAGCGTAGAAGACCATAATTTCAGAATGTATATGGAAGAAGCAGTAGATGAAATTGGCAATGCTCTATATGATGTAGATGGATTAAAATCATATATTGCTTCAATTCACCCAGATATTGATACAACATTTTTATCTTCACAAGACTTAGACGAATATCGTATAGAGTTCCTTATGAACTATATAAATAATTTTGCTAGAAATAATTCATATATGGATAGAAGAGATTTCTTTGAACATTTAGTATATAACGCAATGGATATTGATGAAGGAAAGTTTCAATTATTTAGCGGAACAGATACAAAAGGTGATTTATATACTATCGCTAAATATAGAGGGGAAATTTCTGAAGAGGATTTGTTTTATTTAATACGCGAGAATCAAGATATTAGACAACTTAGTAGAGAAGAAGTTGAACAATTGTTAGATGGAGGGTTTAAGACTATATCAAAAGGGAAGGAAAAAAATATCCTATCTGTAGATGGACCTTTTAGATCAACAACGTATGACTTTAGTCAGGAAATAAATTTATATATTGAAGAAGCAGAAACAGAAGAAGAAATGAATGAAAGAGAAGCAGAAGTATATGCTGTAATGATGCTTCAAAGAGTTAGACAAGGAATTGCATACTATAAGGAAGCTGTATATAAATCTCAAAACAATCCAGAGAGTAGAACTCAGATAAAAATGCTATATGATGAATTTGTTAAATTTGTAAGAGAGCATCAATATGAATGTGATATTCCAGATGAAGATATCTCAGATGATGTGGCTGGAATAAAGCATTTGCTTGAGAATCTGCAAAAATTGGAGGCTCGTTTAGAGGAAGAGGCAAAACCGGTTTTACAAATAATTGATGAATATAAACAAGCTTTAAAGGATGAGGCAATTGCAAATAATTATATGCTTTACCATGTATCAGCAAGAGCTCCAGAAGAAATGGAAGGTAGCGAGCTTAGACCACACTATGAAAAAACTCAGTTTCATCAATATTTTGGAGAAGTACTATGTGGATCAACAGAAAGTGTTGAATCAAATGCTTATATATTAGCCAGAGCTAATGGAAATAAAGGCATGTATAGATTGCCTGTTGGAAGACGCTCATATCTATTACAGGGTCATGATATTTCTGTTAAACAAGATGAAAATGGTAATAAAAGAGCAGTAGCTAAAAAGCCAGGATATATTTATTATATGCCAATAGATAAATTTGAACCGGTTGTTCAATTAAAATATGATCAAAATAAAAATGAATATAGACTTGAATTTGAAGATGAATGGGTTACAGACCACGCAATAAGGATACCAAAAGAAGTAACAGAGCATATTGGAACCAAAGGTGAAACAACAGAATATCCAGAAGATACAGAAGAACAAGAAGTATTTGCTATTGAGAAATATGATGATGTAACAAGTATTTTAGAGCATAACCAAATTCTTATTAATAATGAGTTGGGAAAAAGAGCTATAGAGCTATTAGTACATAATATACAAACAAATATGCATATTAGCCAAAGAATTATAGAATATATTAGAGATAAAGAAGTGACATATTTAAATGCAGAAGTTGGTGTAAATGCACACAAAGGTATAGTTAGTATGTCCAAGTTACCAGTAATAAGCTATAAGGCAGAAGAAATTCTACATGGACCATCTGTAGTAACTACTGAAGAGGTGAAATCTCAAAAAATAAAAATAAGAGATTTTGTAGAAAATGCAATTCGTTCAAAAAGTGTTACATACGGCAGCTATATGCAAATAATGAACATGAGATTACCAGAAGAAAAAGATGATAAGAAGCAAGAGCAGTGATATTATAGCGAAAAAAGGAGAGTTTTATGAATTATAAAAGAGCATTAAGAGTATGGGGATTAGTCTTAGTTTTATCTATTCTAATTGTAGTAGTTTACACTACCACATATAACATTTCACATAAAAATAAAATAAAAGAAAAATTGGATTTAACGGACGATGAAATACAATCTATCAATTATAAACAACTTATTGCAGATATCAAAGCAGTTGAGGATGGAAGAGATTTAAAATATGCTAAGGAAATTAAAGAAAAAGATAATAACAGTAAATCAGCAAATAATATTGCAGTAATATCAACAACAAAATATTATGGAGATGGCTATACTGTAGCTTTTCCAGAAGCAACGGATGTATGTATATATGAGTTTTATACTAATGGTAGATGTGTATATTCTGTTGTAATTAATATGTGGCAACAACCAGGTCAACGTAGAGAAATGACTGCGCATATAAAATTTACTATATTGTATACGATAATAAGTATTATGGTTATAATAGAGCTTATATTGTACATCAAGTATAAAAAGATTTCTAAAAATAATAAAAATATTGAAGATAAAAAAACGGTTTGATATAATTTAGTAAAACGAAAGATAAGAGGATAAGAAAGGGGTAAATATACAAATGAATTATTTAAAAGGATATAAACCTGTAGAGCTTAATAAAGGTGACTTAAAGACTTTAGATAGATTTTCAGACTTAGAGGAAAAAGATAACAAAATAACAGATGATTTAACATCTATGCTTGGAGATAAAACCGTTAATGGTTCAGTATTTGCTCTTAGAAATAAAAAAGAAAAAAAATACAAATCTGTTTATATATTTAAGCCGGAAAAAGATGAGGATGGCAATGATATATTAAGATTTTATAAAAGTGTTAGCACAGATGATGTCAGTCAAGAGACTATCAAAGAATTTGAAGATATTATTACAGAATCTTTAAAAGAAGCGGTAAGTTTAGATGAAACATGGAAAAAAATAATATGGAATGATACTTTAATAGAGCCACGTACAATTAGACTTGCAAGTATAAACTTGTCTGCAGGACTATTTGGAATTCTGTTTGGTATTTTATTATATGTTATAACAGGTGAAATTGTTTTCTTCATTTTAGGTCTTTGCATAGGTATTGGAAGTGGTGCCGTTGTTTCTAAAATAGGTGAAAAGAAAGAAGAAGATAAAGCAAACGAAAAAAATGAAGATAAAGTAGAGAATGTAGAAGAAGTAAATTCGGGAAATCAAGACGTAGATGATATAAATAGTAAGGACGAAGACAAAAAAGATGAAAAATAAAGTAGATGGGCACGCATGCATCTGCAGCGTGCTCAGCTACTTTATTTTTTTCTATTCTACCTTGGACATAGCCATAAGTTTTACTTATGCGAACAAAGATAAGAAAAAATGAAATTTACTATTGACAAAAAAATAATTATTATGTTATCCTAATAACAATTACATGTAATTAAAAAATAAAAGTAAAGAAGGAATTATTATGAAATCAGAAGCATTATTCATAACTGAATTACATCATCATTGTAGGTGCACTGGTATCGCGTAGTATATAAATACACGTAGGTACGAGTGCTAAAACTCGTGCCTACAATGTTTTTAGGGGAGCTATGTAGGTTTATTTTAACCTTACATAGCTCTTTTTGCGTACAGAAAAATAAATGATGAGGAGAATTCAGTATGGAAGAAAGTATTTTAAGAAAAATTTATGAAATGATTGAAGACAGAGAAAAGAATCCAAAAGAAAAATCGTACACGAATTATCTATTGAATGAAGGAATAGATAAAGTGTGTAAAAAAGTAGGTGAAGAAGCAGCAGAGGTTATTATTGCTGCTAAAAATGAAGAGGATGATGAATTTATTGGAGAAATATGTGATCTAACGTATCACATTTTAGTATTAATGTATGAGAAAAATATATCAATAAATCAAGTAAAAGAGCTTCTTACTAAACGACATCAAATTGAAGGAAATAAAAAGAAACAAAACATTAGAGGAGAATATTAATTAAAATTGTTTAGTAAGAAAGGATGATTATTATGATAAAAATAGCGTTAACAAAAGGAAGAATAGAAAAAAATATAGAAAAGTTGTTAGGAGAATTAGGATACGATATTGATCCTATGGTAAATAAAGATAGGAAACTATTAGTTGAGCTTGGAGATGAACTTCAAATTGTATTTGTAAAGGCAATAGATGTTGTAAACCTTGTAAATGCTGGAGTTGTTGATTTAGGAATAGTTGGAAGTGATACTATATACGAGAACCCATCTGAAAAGTATTCACAACTAACTGATTTTGAAACAGGAAAATGTTACTTTGCACTATGTGGATTTCCATCATATAATGACATACCAAGTGGAACTATAAAAAGAATTGCAACTAAATATCCTAATATTGCACGTACCTATTTTGAGAAGAAAGGACAGGAGATTGAGATTGTAAAACTTCAAGGGTCTGTTGAATTAGGTCCAATAATTGGATTATCAGATGCTATTGTAGATATTGTAGAAACAGGAGATACTTTAAGAGCAAATGGATTGTCTGTTATAGAGCCAATTGGAGCTGTTAGTACAAGACTTATCGGAAATAATGAAAGAGTTAAAGAAAATGAATATGAAATAAGAAGTTTTGTTGAAAAAATACAAGAATATAAAAAGCAATTATTATATACGTCAGTAAGCAAAAATAATAGATAAAAATGTATATAAAATAACCAGAATTTATTGACTTTAAATATATTTTGAGATATAAAATGAATAGAGATAATTCACAAATGAAATAAGAAGGAAAACTAATGCAAAAAAATATATTAATGTTCGAAATAATAAATTTAATAAAAATTACACTACATGTAATTTCAATCAACAGAAATTACATGTCTTGTGTATGTTATAAATAAAATAGAGCAGGCTACAATCTGCTCTATTTTTCGTATTTTCGTACAAAAATTATTGAGGTGATGTTATGTATTGTGGTAATTGTGGTAGACCAAATAGAGAAGGAGCTGTGTTTTGTGAGCAGTGTGGAGCAAGATTGATTGCTCCTAAAAAGAAAAAATCTGGAGTGTGGAAATATCTAATAATAGCTGCTCTTATAGTTGTTATCATCGCACTGATTATAGGAATTGCAAATGCAGTAAGTGGAGATAGTGTATATTTCTCTGATGATGATTATGATAGAGTTTCTTCAAGAGATAAAGATGATTATAAAGGTGAGGATGATGAAGACGAAAATGAATCTGATTCCGGATCTGGATCTGAATCTGGCTCTGGTACAAGTTCCGGATCTGGTTCTGGATCTTCAAGCGGTGGTTCAGGTAGTGGTACGTCAAAATATAAAACGAAAATAGAAGTAGACCATTTTTATTACGTGGACCTACCAAATGAAAAAGCAGCTGATGATTTAATAAAGAAAGATTCTGAAGATCAAAAAGGTGATACTGCTGCAGAAATAAAGCAAATAGAAAATCAAATTATCAGAGATTATAAAGTAAAAGCTGTAAATTTGGGTGAGATGGATGTAGAAACTGCTAGAGGATTAGCAAATGCATTTAAATACATATACGATAATTATCCGGGAGCAAGAAATTTGTTATCAAATATCAGCATCGGTAATATGTCGATGTCAGATGGTAGCACTCTTGCATACTTTGGACCACATGAATTCACTGTATCGAAAACATCGACGTCAGGATATCCAAAATCAGTAAAAACATTAATGTGCTTAAATAGTAGATATTTTTTGAATCCACCGCTATTGGAAAATTCAGTAAAACAAAGTTCGGCATCAGGGCATTTCCCAAAAAACGTATCTAAATATGCTGTTGTTGTTCATGAATCAGGACATTTCTTAACACTTGTTGCAACAATGAAAAAATACGGATTAGATACAGTAAACTTTGTTGATCAAGCTTCAATTGAAAAATATACTAAAGTAATACAAGATTGGTCTACAAACGAAGAGCCATTAAGCATTATAAAAGAAGCATATGACAACTATAAAAGGAAATATAATGATAATATTTCTTTTGATGAATTTAGAGCTAGTATTTCAGGTTATGCAATGGCAACAGATAGCTCTGGAAAGCCAATATATCATGAAACAGTAGCTGAAGCATTCCATGATTATTACACAAATGGAGAAAATTCAGCTAAAGCAAGCATTGAAATTGTTCAAGTATTAATGAAAAGAGTAAATCAGTAAGGAGGATGAATAATGAAAAATAAGAAAAGAGTTTATATAATATTAGCTATAGTAGCATTAGCAATTTTATTATTCGTCTTCATAAGAGCAAATAGCACAAATAAAAAAATAATTCATATAAAAGCTGGTGAGATTGACTTCTCTGATACTGTTGTAGCACAGGAAATAAAGGGAGAATTAGATAATGAGTACAGTATTGGCTCTGATGTTGGAAATAGTAGTAAAGAAAGTGAGAAAAAAGCAATTGATTTTGCAAACCAAGTAACATACTTACTATTAGGAGCTCCTGGAGATGATCAATCTGATTATGCTGCATATAAGAAAAGAGAAGAAGAGTTTAACAAGATTACAGATGTAGATGGATCTGGAATGAAATATCAAAGAGCTGGTATAAGATATAAAATAGATCGTGGTCCAGAATCTACAAGAAAAGCAATTAGAAATAGAGTCGTAAAATATAAGAACTATGGAAAAGCAACAGTTCTTAATGTAACAGGGGATGTTGTTGAAGTAAAAGTTTATATGGAAGATGTTACAGCAATTGTAACAAATGACGAAAATCCACAAGAGGTAAGCTATGTTAATACAAAAATGGAGCTTAGATATTATTTAACAAGTATTTATGGAACATACAGATTAAAGGATATTAAATATAGACTAGGCGATGACATACAAGGAGAGCTTGATAAAGCAGAAGAAGATGAGCTTAACAAGGGTGCAACAGTAAATACAATAGATGAAAAATATAATGATGAGTATGATTTTTCTAGATTAGATGAGTTTACTGACCAAGAAAGACAAGATGTTTATAATCAAAATATCGATAATATTGTTAGATTAAGTGCTTATGATGGATATAGCGTAGTAAATTCTGCAACTGGTGTATTAATATCAGATGGATATATTGTTACAAGTTGGAACTTCTTTGAAAAGGCTCTAAGTAATGCACAATACATTACAGTATTTGATAAAGACGGAAATAATCTTGAGCTTGATGGTGTTATATCTGTAGATACAAATATCGATGTTGCCATACTAAAACTAAAAGATAAGAAAACATGTACAACTAAATTTGGTAATTCAGAAGATATGAGAAAAGAAGATCCAGTATTATCTGTAGGAACTAAATCTGGTTATAATTTATCAATAAATGTTGGTATTGTTGCTGAAAACAAAGATAAGAAATTAAAAAATATAATGACAATAACTGAATCAGAAGCTGGAGGACCAGTATATAATGAGGCAGGAGAGCTTGTTGGAATTAACACAGATGAATCAGTTAACTCAAGTATTTCTGTAGCAAGTAATATAGAAAGTTTAATGGATGTAAAAGAAAAGCTTGATAAATCTGACTTTTCAAAAGTTAAGAGCATGAGCTTTGAAGATTTAAGAGAAAAATATTATTATAGTCCAAAAAATGAAGAAACAGTAGTAAATCAAATAAAGAAAAAGAAGTGGGATGAATACAAGCAAATAGGCAATATAGAAAATACCATACCTCTAAAATTAAATAAGGCAAGTTATTATAATGGAATTGTTGGTTTAAGATATGAAAATGATATTGAACAGTATATGTCTGGTATTGCTAGGTCATATAGATTCATTGAAGAATTAAAAAATTCTGGATATGAAACGGTATATGAATCAAAGACAAAGTGTGTGTATAAAAATAACACATATAAAGTAACAATGATGGAAGAAATGGGATACTTAATCATTATAATAACAAAGATTTAAATTAAGGAGAGGTTACTATGAAGAAAGGTTTATTAAAAAGAGCTACACTTGTTATAGCTTTTATCATAATTATTGTTGGAATAGTTATCTTTTTAACAAATTCAAAAGGTATACAACAGGAAGAATTTTCTACAAAAAATTATAGTGTAAAATATGATACAACATGGAAAATAGAGAGCACCTCAGATAATGATATAACATTCGTACATAATGATACACAAAGTACAATTGATATATCGATTGCAGACTTAGATAGCAGTTTATATGGTAAAACGTTAAAACAAATAGCACAAAATGTTAAGGATAAAGTTGAAAAAGAATATCCAAATTATAAATGTATATCAGAGCATACTACATATTTAAATGATGATATTAGTGAGGCATACCAGTTATTATTTGAAGATGGAAAACGTCAATCATTAATACAAATTGGTATGTACGGATATAAAGTATTTATATCAAATTATACATCTGAAAACAAATACTTTGATATTCTACTTGATAGTGTTCAAACAATAAATTCTAATTTTAAAATTAAATATGAATCTATTGATATGATGAATTCAAGAAAGATTGAAGAGACTGGATATACCGTTAAAACAGACGACGTAGATTATAGTGAGACAGAAGAGCATTCGTATATGGGAATAAATTACAAAGTAACACTTGCTTTACCTGTACAATTTAAAGGAAGCCATAGTGGTTTATCATATGAGAAAGAGAGCGATGATATAATAAAAACACGTATAAGTATCAGTTCGGAGGCAGAAAACTTATATACTGTATATGATTCGGTAATGAAGAAGAATAAATCATTTAATTATACAAAAACAGAAGTACAAAAAATTACAAATGGACACCTGGAAGGATATGGTATAAAAGGAACAACCAATTATGATAGTGAAACATATACATTATTATACGCACTAAATGAGTTTAACACATTAGAAATAACTGTATCTGGTCATGATATAACACAAAATATGCTTGATAATATTAAGATAGTTAATTTTGACAGATGTGGAAATTACATTGATAGAACTGCAGTTAACGGATATTTGACAGGAACATTATTTGAGAATACTACAAAAATTGATGGAACTACATTAATAAATTCGGAGATAATCGTTGACTACAAAGTTCCAGAAAAATATAGAGAAATTGTTGAGCCAACATATGATTTAGGTGCGCCAGAAAAAGCAAGAGCTTTCGTGATTGGAAAATTAAGAAACAGCGAAATAACTGAATCTGAATGGGCAACAGATCCATTCTATGATTATAACGTTACAATCAACATCGCACTTGGAAGCGCAGAAACAATAGCAAATAACAATAATCTAACGTACAAAAAAGATGTAACAATTAATGGTATAACATATAAGTACTATACATCAGAATATGATTCAGAAGGAACTACGATAAAAGAAGCATATTATATAACAAATATTGGTTCTGAAGATGAAAATTCAAAATATTCATATAGAATATATGTTGCATCATTAGACGAAATACCAGAATCTGTATTGCAAGATTTTGCTTCAGTCAATATTGAGGTTCAAAATTAAAAATAAATTATTTAGTTTTCAATTTTTAATAATAAAAATATTATATTAGGAGGTATTAATTATGAAATGTACAAATTGTGGGAGTGAAATAGCTCCAAACCAAGCTTTTTGTAGCACATGTGGAACTCCTGTTCCAAGACAAGTAAATCAAGTTCAAGGAGGAGCTGTAAATCAAAATTTAGGTGGACAAGGATTTCCACCACCTCCACCACAAAAAAAGGGTGGAGTACCAATATGGGTATTTTTAATTACAATATTACTTATAGTTGCAATTCTACTTGG
>CAMNND010000018.1 GCA_946545035.1 uncultured Clostridium sp.
AGAAACAAAAAAGGGATAAATGATTTCAAAAATCATTTACCCCCCACTCTTGAAACTGAGCCAAAATAAATATTGAAAACCATCATTTCCATCGTTAATCTTAGTAGTTTATAAATTTTAGTGTCATCATTAAATTTCTAAAAGATCATCTAAGAAATCGTCTAAATCTATTTCACCTCTTGTGAAATTAAAATCTCTATTATCATCTCTATAAAGAGACTGTAATCTCGTATCTAATTTACCTTTTGGTGCTACTAGTGGTGAAGATACCTTTAAATATTTATTATTAATTCCAACTTCGAGTTTTTTAGATTTATATTCTACTAACGTATATATTAACCATTCATTCCATGGAACATTTATTATTGGAAAATTATATGGACATTTTAGATCTCTAATTAATGTATTCTTCGATACTTCATTTTCTATTTCTCTAATGACTTGATCGATAATTTCATCTGTTAATCCAATATATTGATATGTCGCAATTGATTCATGATTGACCATCATATACGAATCTTCAAACTTGGCAATCAATTCAGCAATGGTATTCATTCGAATATAATTATCGCGAGTGTATTGTAATATATCTTCAATTTCAACAATATCCTTTCCGTAAACAAAATTATTGAGTAATTCATTTTGATCTGGAATAATACTTCCTTGCTTTTGTATAAAAGGTCTTTTGAAATAATAATAATCTGAATATTGATATTCCAAGAAACTATAAAAACCGTATGAATTTAATAAGTTATTTGCATTTAATTCTTCATTATAATTTACGACCGCATAATCATAAATTGTACTTACATGAATGTAACCTTTTTCATGTAAATTAGCCTCAATTTGCTCGTGTATATCATCTTTAAAATCTTTACTAAAAGATATGTTACTAACATGTAAATATTTTCCATAACAGGCTAAAATATTTGGATCATCTAATGCTACATTGATTGTGATTTCACTTAAACCAGGATAATGTAATGCAATATCTTCTCGTGTGACTAATCCTTTTGCATTTTTTACAATATCTATAATCTTAAGATACATTGATCGAGTAGATTTATCTTTAAATAAATATCCTCTTCTCATATAATATTGATTATCAAATAATTCATGCATAATACCTTGAAAGAAATATTTATTTGTAATATTTTCACGCTGTAATTCTTCTTCAAACTTTTCATATAACCCATTAATAATAACTACTGGAGCAGATATTTCTCTAATTCTATCAGAGATTTTTGAAACTAAATGTGTACTTAAATAATGATCTTGTTTTAATTTATACGTTCCTCTATCGCAAAGTATTAATACATCCATCAGTCTCGAAGCTATAGCTCTATTCTTATCAGGCAAATTAATATTGCCATAATCTTTCTTTATATAATGTCTTAATCTATTAATTTCTTCATCAGAATGTACCTTTATACCATTAGGAAAATACTCTTTAACAACCAATTGATATATTTCGGTATTCGATAGTCTTTTTTTGTGATATATCTTTCCTGTTTTTTTATAAGCTGCCTTAAATTTATATCGAAATAATTCTAGCGAGAAACCACGTTCATTACTTGCTTCTAATTCATATTTATTAATATCGCTCATCATGATAATATCTGGTAATTCATTAATATACTTGAATAACTCATTCACCTCAGTTTCACTGCCAATTGTAAAGAGATTTAATTCCTTATTATAATTTGCTTCATCAACAAAATCCTTAAGAAGATAAATAAATAGATTTGTATATTTTCCAAAGTATTCTTCTAATTCTTCAGCCGTTAATACTTTATCCATATTTCTCAATGCATATATCTTCATTAGAATTCTGCTACTTTTCAATAAAGGATAAAATTTCTCTTTACTTTTCTTTTCTTTTTGTCTTATTCTTTCCCTTGTAACAGAAAAGACTTTGCTTATGCTTTCTAACGTTTCACCTTGCGATCTTAATAATAAGATTTGAAAACCACTTTCATCATTTGTATTCATAGAATAAAGAATGTTATCTATATCTGTCGAAATATCAAATGAGCACCACTTTATAAAATCATATAAAAGATTAAAATCGTTCTCATCAATATATTGAAGGTTTTTTATATATTGATAAAGAGTTTGAAAATCATTTGACCAATACTTTAATAAGATATTTCTAATATTTTCATGAGAGGAATATGCTTGTATTAAACCCAAAACATATATATTACATCTATCTTTTCCTAAGTCTTTTTTTGATTGCTCGATTTTTCTTTTTATCTCTATTTCCTTTGCCCATTTTTTATAAATATGTAAA
Organism: uncultured Clostridium sp.; assembly: GCA_946545035.1. Lineage (GTDB taxonomy): Bacteria > Bacillota > Clostridia > TANB77 > CAG-508 > CAG-492. Next base: position 2,294 of record CAMNND010000018.1, read on the forward strand.
ACAACATTAAAGAAATACTCACTTTTGTTCATATCAGAAACAATAGAATAAAAATCATCATCTAAATACTCCATTGTCTCCTTGATATCGACTTTTGCTCTTATTTCTTCTTTTGAAAGTGTAATACCTTCAGTAAAAGAAAAATCATTATTAATGACTTCATTAAAATGTTTCGAGAATATTACAGGCATTTTTTTAGATGGAACTCTAAATTCTGGAATATTTGGGATTTGCTCGAATAACAAGTCTATTAATTCTTTATAGCTCTTCTTTCCTAGATTTTTGAATCTAGATATTTTTTTGACAGTAATATTTAATATATCAGCTAAATAAACTATATTATTTTGTAGTAATACATGTTTTAATCGAACAGAGCTATTTTCATATTTAAATTTATGATTTTTACAGTAATCTCTATTTTTAATGCCAATGATATCAAATAATATCTGATGAGAGTCATCACTGTTAAAACTGTTTTTTAGGATTGATTTTTTTTGTTCGAGATTATGCTCATCTAATGAATCATTCGAAATATTACCTTCTATTTTCACATCTATAATATTTTCTTCTTGAGGATCAGAGGAAGGATTTAACGAATCAATGATTGTATTACGAATTCTCATAATTGCACGTCGATAACTTGATTTATCATCCACGTACTCATTCATAATCTTTGTTGGTGTTAAATTCAGCAAAGATTCAAAATTAATAATATTATTATTGAGATTAATTGTAATATTATTAGAAACATTGAAATTATCTAATTCAAACAATTTTTTAAAAGACTGATTTACATATGTATTATTACGTGCATAACTTCTTATTAGTACTTTAGAAATCTTCTCAATTTTTTGTATTAATAACTCATTACTATTCATTTCTTTTCCCATTCCCAATTTACTTATATTTATTCAACTATAATCCCAAAATCTTCCACTAAACTTAAAATAGCATTTGCAACGTCTTCTTGTGTTCTACAATCACAAAAATACTCGTCTAATACTTCTAGTCCCGCTCTTACAAATCCATTTAATCTTTCTTCAGAGTCTTGATTTCCTTTTACTGTAAATGCTTTCTTGATTCTCCCATCAATTGAAGCAGACGAGTCCGCTGTTAAGTTCATAAATTGAACAATGCGTTTTAAATCTGCTTTATTTTTATTCACTGCACTTGAAAATATATTTGCATATAAGTCAGAAGAACGATCAACATCTGATATTTTCTTTTTTATTATACCAATCATGCCTGCAACCATATATGTTTGAATCATAGTTTCAAATACATGAATGTCAATTTGTTTACCATTATTATCATCAACAGTAAATTTAATTTGATTTTCGGCTTGTTTATCAACTGAATATCTTTTCAATATTTCTGCATGTTTTCCTACAAGTCTAATATCATTGTCAAACATTTAGTCTACCTCCTTGATTTCATCAAAGGTTTCTGAATTCTTAATAATTTCATATAACTGACCAATTCTATTTTCTAATGCTGGCTTTGCATATTTAAAATCCTTTTCCATGAGAATCATAAATATTTGATTGCAATTATCCGGTAAAATTTTAGATACATTTCTTATATGAATTTCATCTGTATCTGAGAATGGTGCATCCATAACTAATGGATAAATTTCATCTTCATCTCTTAATGTATAATCATTATCCATTAATTCTTTCTCCTTTATCTTGTTAAGTAAGCCACAAACAAAAGCAAAATTTTGTACAGTTTCGATACCAGTTGAGCCGTCTAATTGATTATTATCAACCTTCGTACTAACTTGAAAATTAGAATTAATAGAGATTTGTCTGTTACCATGATATATCTTATCGAATAATGCATTTACTTCATTTTCAAGTCCTTCTCGAATAATCTGCTCACCCTTACTTATTTTCTTGGAAAGCTGATTATGAATAACTTCAGCATATTTTAAACATCGACGGATGAGATCATTTTCTTCAGAATCTCCAGTGATTTTATCTATTTTCTCTTCTAAATCAGAAATCTTTTTTTCAATTTCTTTAATATTAGTTGTTTCTATAAATTGATTTTGTCCGATCAAGTAAGCTCTTTGATTTGTTAAATCATTAACTTCAATTTGAATCTTACCAACATCTTGACTTCCTACTAACTTAAGTTTCAATTCATTAATACGATCTTTTTGTTCATCAATTAATTCAACTAAACTCAAATATTCATTTGCTTTATCGGTAATGTTTTCAATTTTCTCTCTAGAATAGTCTTTGTTTTCTTCTTCTGAACTGATAAAATCTGCTAAATATTTACCATAATCATGGGGTTCCATATGCTCTTTTTCACTAAGTAAATGATTGACTAAATCCTGATTATTTTTTATAGGTGTACCACATAAGCAAAAACCTCTATCAATTAACTGATCAATTACTTCTTCGCTAATATTTGATAATGATCTTTCTGAATTAAATGAACTTTGCTTTTCCATTTCTGCCAGATTGTTATCTTCATAGCATTTTGCATAGAGAATTTTTAAAAATGTATTAGTTGATCTTGATTTAACTTTTCCATCAAATCTATCAATCATTTCATCAAATAAATTTTGGATTTCATCTTCATTTTTAGAAACTTCATCCTCAAGTCCATCTTTTTCATCTTGAAATTCTTTTGCATCAATATTAGCATCAATAATTTTCTTCTTTTCAGCAATTTTTGCATCAAGTTTATCAATTTCTTCATTATTTTCAATGAGTATATTGTTAAGTTTTTCAAGTTCTACTTTTTTTGCGCTCAGTTCGTCTTGCAATGGTAGTAAAGTTAAGTCATCACTACTTAATTGATTTTGTAATTTGCTTACAACTCCAACCGTACTTTTTGGATCAAAGTATGCATTTAAATTTTCAAAATCTTTTAACCCGACCATTCTTGATACTGCATTTTTTATATTTTTTCTATTACTTGCTTCTTCAATTTTATTATTTTCTCCATCATAGAAAAAGTAATCTTTTAATTCTTGTGGTAAAATAGTTTCAATTTCATTAGCGACAGCTGAAGATTCTTGTATAGTTATTGCATTTGCTAAACCATCAAAATCACCCATTTTAACGATTGATGTAGCAGCTTTTTTACTTACAACAATATCATCATCTTCAGTTTTTTTATATACTTCTCTTGTAGTGATTTTATAGTTAAAATTATTGTGTTCAAGTGTCAGTTCAACTTTTACTGTTTTATGATCCCCTGGTTTCATTTCGGATGCGATTTCAGAATTTAAGAGAATAGGATTTTTAAATAGATTACTAGTTCTATAAAGACACCAGATAAAACTTCTTAGAAAAGTTGTTTTACCGAATCCATTGTTTCCTAATATTATTGTGATATTTTTTTCAGGATCAGTCGAAAATTGCAAATCAACATTTTTAAACTGTCTATAATTGTTTAATACTATCTTTTTAATTAACATCTTCTTTCAACTCCTGTTTCATAATTTCAACGATATTATTCACAATAGTCGCTTTTGTTTTATTAACGCTTTCCTTCGATTTTACTTCTTGGAATGATTGCTTAATAATATTTTTTATTTTTGTACTATCAATTATTATGTTTTCCTCTTTATTCATATTCCCAAATATCCTCCTCGTTAATTGTATCAATGCCATAAGCATATTTAATAGTCTCTACGATTTTATTGCAATAGCTTGGATTATTAGATAATCTAGCAAAATCCATTACACGAAGTAGTTCTCGTTCTACCATATTTTTATCTGTTTTTCGTTTATCTGGTGGTGCTAAATTTGCACTATCCAGTGTGCGAGGCAATGTTACGAAGTCAAATATTTCAGCGTATTTCTTTCCTGGAAATTTTCTTAATACTCGACCTCGTCTTTGAATATACTCTTTAGGATTAGTACTACTTGCTAAAATAAATGCAGTCTTAATTGCTGGTATATTCATTCCTTCATCTAAACATTTTATTGCTACAAGAGCTTGAATTTCCTCATTTTTATATGCGTTGATTATTTGTTGTCTCTGAATACTGTCTTCTTGAGAAGTAAATCTCGCTGCAATCATATTTAAATCATTAATCAAAATATCACTTACTTTATCTATTTGTCTTATGTCTTCTTCATCATTTTCATAATTCAAATCACCGTACTTAACTGCACCACAATAAATTAAAAGATTACTTCTACGTTTATAAGGTTCAATTTGATTCTTTAAAGCTCTAATTTTATCGTTTGCACCTGCCACAATTCTAGAACGTTGAATAAGTAACATTTTAAGACCATCTGGTAATTCATCGTCATCATTAAGAAAATATTTTTTTATTTTATCAGTTAATGTATAGTATTCTTCTAATTCACTTTCAGATAGATAAACTAAAACAGGATAATATTTATATCTAGTTAATTTTCCTTCCTGAATTGCTTGTTCTAATGAATAAGTAATACTCTTTTTGCCGAAAAATTTATATAATCTTGCTGTTCCTGCTTCATCTCCATGTCTATCAAGAGTAGCCGACAAAGCAAGTCTATATGGATAATTCACTTTCATGCATGATGAAAGATTTTTAGAGCCGAAATTATGTGCTTCATCAACAACTAATAATGTATCGTCAAGATTATCAAACACATATTTTTGAAGTTTCTTTTGAAATGTTATATTTGTGGTAATTAAGCATACAAAATTTGTTCGTTTATGTTTAAACTTTTGTACCTCTCTTTTGACCTTTTTTTCATAATTTATAGAGCCATAACATTTTATTGGCACGATATTAAAATTTTGAACTTCCTCACACCACTGATCAACAAGATGGATGTATGGACAACAAATTATAACAAACAGTCTTTTCTTATCCTCAAATAATTGCGTAATTGCACCACATCCGGTAAATGTTTTTCCCGTACCAGTTGCCATGTCAAAAATTCCTTGATAACCATTATTTACCCAATTATCAATTGCTTTTAATTGATAATCATATAGACAATCAAGTAATCCTACATTCGGAACCGATCCCTTTACTTGTTTTTCAACATATAGTTTTCTAAGATCCTCATCAAGCTTAACAAAATCTACATTTTTATAATCATGACTCAATATTTTATTTTTTATAATTTCTGGAAATGGAATTGTTACTACACCTTTTTCAAATCCTGACCATAACCTATCAAATCTAAAATCTTTAATTGCACATCTATCTGCATCATCTTTAGAATTCCAAGAACGATAGACATCAAAACATTCATAATTTAAATTAAATGCATTATAGCTTTCATTACCTGATCCTGAAAAAGAAACAATGTTATCTTCATCGTCCTTCATAATACCAAGTTTCTCATGATACATCGCTTTATCATTATGCTTATTTAAAACTACTACTCTTATATCTAATATATCCTTAGCAATTAAATATGACAGTAATGCAAACCTATCCTCTTTTTGATCAAAATCAATATTTTCGTCATACGCATCTATAAGCTTATTTTCTACATACTTTTTAATTTCATAACCTTCTTCTATAGCTTTATAATCATTCTCATCTAGGCGAGGTGATATAAGTAATTTAATCTTCCCACCATTCTTAGCAAATATCCCAAGTCCCTTGCTTATTTGTAATAAAATAGATGATGAAAAAAAACCAACTGCTCTTTTATATTCTATTGATTCTTTTAAACAAGGTACATAAAAGTTATTAACTACTTCATCAGAAAAAGTTGTATACTCTATTTTTATATTCGAAATATCCCTTAACCCCATACTTTTATTCTCCCATTTAAATATTATTTTCTATATATTCAAGAGCTTCATATAGATCAATAAAATCTTTTTCATCAGTAAAATACCCAATGCTAAATCTGATTGTCCCACTCGGATATGTACCCATAAATCGATGAGCCAAAGGTGCACATTCCAATCCTGTTCTAACAGCTATCTTTAATTTATCAAATATTGGTCCCATACTATCGCTAGTAATTCCATCTATCAAAACTGAGATAATTCCTACATGTTCTACTCTATTACTATTTCCAACTACATCTATAAAATCGAAATCTTCAAGAATATTTAATAGCTTATTTCTATTTTCAATCTCTTTCTCAATTATATTCTCAATTCCAATTTCTTCATTCCATTTTAATGCAGCATTTAGGCCGGCAATCCCGCTAATATTTATTGTACCCATTTCATATCTTTCAGGAATACTATTAGGCATATCTTGATTAGCAGATTCATAACCTGTTCCACCAAATAAAACTGGCTTTAAATCAAAGTCAGGCTTCATTAAAAATCCCGAAATACCAGTAGGTCCATATAGTGTTTTATGACCGGCAAATACCGCAAAGTCTATACATTCATTTCCTACATTAAGATCAACTAATCCTGCTGTCTGTGCCATATCAACAACTGTAACAGCATTGAATTCTTTCCCTAAAGCAAAAATATCTCCAACTGGGGTAATATTACCAAATACATTACTTGCATGACTCATGATAATTATATCTGGTTTTAAGCTTTCAAATTGATACTTTATACGTTCCATATCGAAAGTCATATCTTTATTAACAATCAATTGATTAACTTTAATGATATCTTCTTTCTCAAATCCATATAAAGTTCTAGTAACTGCATTATGCTCAAAAGGTGTTATGTAAACGTTTACAGCACCGTCTTTAATTATACCCTGAATAATCATATTCAGGGCTATAGTATCAGAAGGCGTGAAAATGACTTCCTTGTTAGGACAATGAAGCAGTTTTTTCAATCTATCTCTTGTATCTTTAATTAATGCACCAGCACTTAACGCTAAACCGTAGTCTCCCCTACCAGCATTAGCACCATTGTTGCGATAAAAATCATCCATGAAATCATAGACTTCTTTTGGTTTTGGATATGTAGTTGCTGCATTATCGAAATAAGCCATTTTCATTTCTCCTTAAAACATGTTCTTTAAAATTTCCATTACGATTTGTCGTTTTTCCTGTTCGCTTACAGCTTGTCCCATAGAATTAATCTGTGCATTTAGCGCATTTTTAAGGAGCTTACCTCGACCAGTTTCTTCGACCTTATCAAATTTCTTAGTTACAACATCACCATTGTTATCAACAAATGATAATTGATATTTGTTGGTTACAGCTTCTTCAACTGTTTCTGCAGTTTCTTCATATGATTCTGCAGTATTTTTAAACTTTAAGATTCTTTCTTTAAACTTCTCAATTGTACTGTCATTCCAGTCATCTAAACGAAGATCAGTAGTAAATTTTGCAATGTTTTTAACATATCTATTGTCATCATTCGTTACTTGTTTAACTTTATTTAAGAACTTATCAGTTCCATCTGCGAACGCCTGTGTATAAATACTTTGATTCAATGATTCTAACCAATCAGCAATGACTGATGATAATGACATTTCTTCAATCACATGCTTATTGCTTTCTAACACAAAGTTTTCATTCATGAATGATGTAATTTCATTAATAAGATTATCAATAGCATTGTCATAGAATTCTTTAGATTTTTTGATTGAAGCTACTAATTCACCATTAAATTCTTTGAATTTATAGTTCTTTGGTAAGTCTTCAAATAACAATTTTTGATTTCCATTATGCTGCTTAAGAAGCTTAAGAAAATTAATTGTAGAACGTTCAATTTTCTTTCCGTTCGCTTTTTTTTTCATTTCCTTAGCATACTTAGGAAGTCCCATATACCATTTGCTCATTGCATTAACAATATAGGCATATTCATCTCTTTCCTTTTCAGCAGCAATTGTGTAATCAAGATATAACTTTTCTAATGAATCAAGATAAACTGCTTTATCCTTATCCCAGTCTAAACAAGCTAATGTCGCATTCTTAGGCTGTGCATCAATCTGCAATAATGTATCCAAGCTTAAAGACATCTGACCTCTATCATTTGCTAGAATGATTTCCTTAGCATAGACATGGAATACGGTTGCAATAAAAATTGGAATTAATCCTTTTCTAATACCAATCCCATATTCAGGTTTCATCAATCGATCATAAAGAATCTCGAATGACTGTTCTTCATCTTTTGCTGAAGCAATAAAGTTCACAATTTCTTCAATAACATACTGAATCTTTGTATCATTATTTGCATTCAAATTGATTTTAGCAGATTCTGCTTCATTAATTAATAGGTTTGTAGTTACAAGAGTACTTCTCATGATTGTAACTTCCTGACCGTGACCTGTAAATCCCAGATTTGTTTCTAAGCTATTTCTTAATAATGCTGAAATAATCTTATCTCTACTTTTAGATGCAACACTTGTTAAGACGCTCTTATTGATTGATTCATTAACAATAATTGGTGCCTTTGGATAAACCACATCACATATGTTAGATAATAATGCTGTTAATGAAGCTTTTCTTCTTACTTTCTTAGTTTCTCCATTGCATACATATACAGACATAAACTGTTCAGGATGTGTATAGCCATTAATATATGATGTTACAACTTCATTTAAATCGTCATATACAACATCATATTCATCAAATAAAACCTTATCTTCAATTGATTTATCTTTTAATGTAATAACAGCATTTAATTCTCTTACTGTATTTTCAATATCAGTGAATGAATTTGGAACAACAAATACATATCTGTCATATCCCTTACTGCTTGCCAACACTTTTTCTCTTAACTCTTCAATACTTGATGAAGAATCAGGTAGTACACCAAAGATAACTCCATCAGCTTTGTATTGTTCGGCTTTGATATCCCAGTTCGTATCTTCTGAAACTTCAGACTCATTAATGAATTCAAATGAGAAATATCTTGTCATCTCATTCTCATCATTATATCTTGCAGGATATACGGCTTTATCAAGGTTACGTTCATTTAACACATCTCTTAGAACAACGTTCTTTCTTTGCTTTTCAACAATATCAGATATAGTTTTTGAAATATCCACACCCGATGTTTCTTTTAATTTTAAGAAACGATTACTTCTTTTTAAGTAAATGACATATGCCTGTTCAATAAGATAATCAATTGTAGATACAATCTCATCTTTAGGATAGTCAGCTTCAAAGATACCGATAACTTCTTCCTCAGTTGGTTTTAAAGTTTCAGTCTGTTCAAGAATGTAAATTAATGCTAATGTCTTTACGATCTTGGAAGCTAAAGAGCCTTCTTCTAAGTTGTCAAGAATTCTTGTAGTAAGAACATACATCTTATGCATTGTTCCCTGATATACTTCTTTTTTGAATAATGGCTCAAAATAATCATAGATCAGATCAGGTGTAATCAGTTTGAATTCATTATCGTTATATTCCTTTAAGAATGCAGGTAATGTTGCAACACTATCCGAAGATAAGAACGTGAATAATGTTCTTTCATTCTGTGCAACACGTTCTGACAACCTTGGAAGAATGTATGTAGAAATAGGATGTAATGGATATGTGCTTAATACGAACTTATCAAAGTTATCTACATCGCTAAACAACTGATGAATCTTATATTTATTGATTACATCTTCAAATGTCGTTTTACGATCATCTACAAACTTACTCCATTCATCATTCTTTTGAATAACTGATGCAATAATTTCATATGTTTGTTTAAAATTATTGTTTAAATGAACATGCTTAAATCTTTCAGAAACACCACGCCATCCATCAGTTTTAGATTTAGGTAATTCATCGATATAATTCGAAATTTCCTTATGAGAAATAAGCATTAGGTGAAGCTGTAACTTCGCACTTCTATTACACTTTTCAGCAAAATCTTGAAGTGTTTTAGTATCACTTACAGAGGCTTCAAGAATATTTGCTTCTAAATATTTACTAAACTCATCATAGATTACATAAATACCTGTAAAGCCTTTTTTCTTTAACTCTTTAGCTACTTCTTCATATAATTCGACAACATCAAACCCTAAGAATGGATTGAAAATACTTCCTGCTGTTAAAGAAGGATAAAGCTTTTCAAACTTCTCATAAGCCTGAATGTTGAAATCTTGTAATTTACCAATATACGTATGAATTGGCTCATTAATCTTTTCTTCAAAGTTTCTATATGTATCAGGGAATTCTTGCTTCCACTTTTCAATTACGTTTACAGCAGCCTGATAGTTCGTCTTCGGCATAATATCCAAAAAGTCATTTTCAGCTAGTGTATTCTGTAATGCAAGCAAGAATGCCTGTGTTAATGTTGTATTGCTCCCTGTGATTACAACAGGTAAAATCTTATTTTTACTATCATAATAGTTTAATACTACCTGCTTTAACTGTGGTCTTTCCTCAAGTTTAGGTAATAATTGTTTGAATAATGTTAAATCCTTCTTCATTAACATAGCTAAAATTGTAAGTACAATGTGAGATTTCCCTTTCCCATATGCACCAATTAAGATTCTAGCTCTTTCGGTTGAAGCTGGATCTGTACTCAACAAAATCTCTTCAAGTAAATCTAAGGAAGATTGTGTTGGTATAAAGTTTTCTAGTTTTTCGTTGCTATTAAGATCATAACCAATATTTACCGAATACTGGAATCCTGAAGCAACAGATATCATATTACTCATAAATCTCCCTGCTTAATTTTGAATTTCTTCATAATACTTTTCTACACACTGATCAAACGTATAAGAATTAATGATTCTAATGACATCAAGACCAGCAGTTCTAACAATCTTAATATTCCCTGTCTTTTCAACATTATGTAAGATTTCTAACATTGTTACTGAATCTAAGTTAAATACCTTACCAATATTACCAGGACTATTAAGTAACTCGTTTAATGATATTTCTTCATTATCATTTGCTTTATCCATGAGTATTGCTAATATCACCCATGGATGAAATGCGTATACCGAAGGTGTAGCTTTCTTATATACCTTCTTTGTCTTATCAACAATATCGATAAGGCCTAATTCACCAAATGGTGAATCGATGTTATTTTCCGGATCAACCTTCTGACCTCTTTTATATCTTGGTAAGTAGGTATTAATGATACAGTTAAAATCATCTTCTAATGATCTTTTGGCTGGTGCATCTTCGCCTTTCATACCTACATAATTATCAAGTGTTCTTACTAAATCATCCTTTGTGAATTCAGATAAATTGAATTCATTGAAGAAGACATACCATGAAGTTGCCTGATCTTCTGCATTAGCAATTTTATATTGTAATAATTCTAATGTACCAAGCTCTTCGATGTATCTATCATTTTCATACACTTGTGTTCCAAACGATGTAAAGGACTGTAATCTTTTACCAAAGTTAGGTTCTTCTGTTAGTCCAAATACTTGAAGCCAATATCTTAAAGCTTTTACCATGTTTGAACCAATCCCTAACTTATCTGTAGGCTTTACTACTTTACTTACAAATACTTCAGGATCATTAGCAACATTCTTCATTCCTTTGTTTATCCAACCTTTTCTTACATAAAAGGTGTCATGTGCTCTAAATTTCATCTGAGTAATAAGCCTCCTTTAAAGACTTCGTTTTTAAATATTTATCCATCATACATCCACCAGTTAGATATTTCTGGTTAACACATTTCATACAATGAATACATTTCATATCATTTATAAAATAAGAGTCTGAACCAATTGATATTGCCCCCTGAGGACATACTGATTCACACTTCAAGCATTTTCTACATGCATTGAATTTTCGAACCTGATATCCAACTTTACGCTGTAAATCATCATGATCTGCAACGTTCATCGTTCTTACTTTCACTGCATATTTATATCCTTCCTGATCGAATGGCTGAATAGATAAGATTGGAACGTTAGTTTTGATATCTAACACAATTGTTTCATTTAGCAATTTCTTACCTAATTCAGGGGCCACACGCCCAAACGGAACGAACATATTAACTAGTTCATCATCAAATGGTCTTACCAACTGATAAATCTTTGCATGATCTTCTGTTGTACAGTTCGTAAATTTGATCTTTACATCATTAGCTGCTGCAAGACCATTTCCTCCCTGTCGTGCTTTCCACTTTCCTGTATCTACATATTCTTCCGCATCAGGTTTTCCAATACGCTTTGCAAATCTAATTAAAAAATCACGCCATTCTT
>CAMNND010000019.1 GCA_946545035.1 uncultured Clostridium sp.
TAATAACTGAAAAAGAAATGCAAATAATTAATGACAAGAGAAGTAAGGAAAAGAACGGAAAGTAGATTAGGAGTAAAAAGTGAAAGTAGGTTTATTATTAGAAGGTGGAGCAATGCGTGGTATGTATACGGTTGGTGCTCTAGATTGTTTAATGAAAAATAATATAAAAGTTGATGGGATAATTGGAGTATCTGCTGGTGCTTTATTTGGTATAAATTATAAGTCAAAGCAACCAGGAAGAGCTCTTAGATATAATTTAAAATATTGCAAAAAGAAGAATTATATGGGATTTTATTCACTTATTACAACAGGTGATATTATGAATAAAAAGTTTTGCTTTGATAAGCTGATACATGAATTAGATCCAATCGATTATGATACATTCAAAAATTCTCCAGAAGATTTTTGGGCGGTTGTTACGAATATGGAGACTGGAAAAGCAGAATACATCAAAGTGGATGACCTAACAAAGCAAGAGCAAGTTGAAGCACTTAGAGCATCTGGATCTATGCCATTTGTATCAAAACCAGTTGAAATAAATGGTAATAAGTATTTAGATGGTGGTACAGCAGATAGTATTCCAATAGATAAAATAATGGAGCTTGGATACGATAAGATAATTGTTATATTAACAAGAACGGCAGGCTATAGGAAAGAAAAAGGTAATACAACTTTGGCTAAATTAAAATATAAAAAATATCCTAACTTTATAAAGACAATAGAAGATAGATATTTAATGTATAATGACGAATTAGATAAGATTTCTAAGCTTGAAAAAGATAACAAAATATTTGTTGTTAGACCATCTAGAAAAGTAAATATTAAAAGAATTGAAAAAAATAGTAAAATAATACAAGAGATGTACGATTTGGGTGTAGAGGATATGGAAAAGAGCATAGAAAAGTTAAAGGAATATATTAACTAAATTAATTGTGAGTTAAATTAAATTTTCAAAACAAATGAAAGGTAGATGTAAAATGAAAGTTTTATTAAAGCAAAAAAGTAAGGAATTATATACTGCTGATTTTGACATTATCAAGGATGAAAATATTATAGGAAATGTGTTTGTTCAGGGAAGGATTGGTTCAATGGAAGCTAGAACAACTATAAAGCTTCCAAATGCGGAGATTGTTATGGAACCAAGAGGAAGGGCATCACGTAATCAATATAGATTATATAATATTACAATTAACAATGATGAACATGGCTATATATATCAAAGAAAATATAAAACAGGATTTCTTGCATGGGAATATAAACATGTACTCGAATACGATGGAAACGAGTATATTGGAGAAGGTAATGGTATTGGTACATCTAAACTAGATGGGATGATAAAAAATGAAAATGGCTATGAACTTACAATATACAATGATATGTATAATTATGATGTTGAGTGCAGTGAAGAAAATGATGATCTATACAAGACTCTTATATATACAATGTACAAATATCTTATTGCATATTATAAACCAGGTCAAAAAGTAACAAAATCTGTACAGAAAATTTATTTCAAAGGCAAATAAAAAGATAAGATTAATAAAAAGCAAAAAACAGATTTATTGTTTTTTGCTTTTTATGTTAGTTTTAAAATGGAAAGTAGCATGTTAGATATCATAAGAGCTAATAAAAAATAATTTTAAATTCAATATATTTTTAAGGTTTCAGTTTTAAACTAAAGAAAAATGAGAGGAGAATTGTTATGAAAAAGTTTATTAAATCGATTATTTCAATAGGTGTGTTATTGTCTATAATGTTCACATCAAGTCAATCAATAGTAATGGCTGCACCTTCAGCTCCACCAAGTGGAGGAAAACCTGGAGAGCAAAGTGAAAATAGTGGTGCTCCAGGTGGAAGTAGTAGCTCAAATATAACTCATACAGGTGCTACGACAATATCATCGGATACAACAAACACTGGAAGTAATTATTCAAGTACCACCGGATCTGAAAATGCATTATTAGTTGATGGAGGAACATCTACTATAACAAATGCAACTGTTACAAAATCTGGAGATTCAAGTGGTGATGATGCTGATTTCTATGGGACTAATGCTGCAATTATGACTAAATCTGGAACTTTAAATATTAATGGTGGTAGCATTACAACAAATGGATCTCATGCAAATGCTGTATTTGCATATTCATCGGGCGTAATTAATATATCTGATGCAACAATTAAAACAACAAGCAATAACTCTGGAGCTGTAATGGTAACTGGTGGAGGTACACTAACTGCAAATAATGTAACTGCTGAAACAGATGGAAATTCATCAGCTCCAATTAGAAGTGATAGAGGAGGAGGAACATTAACAGTAAATGGAGGAACATATACATCTCATGGTACGGGCTCTCCAGTGATATACTCAACTGCAGATATTACAGTAAATAATGCAACTTTAACATCAACTGCATCTGAAGGTGTTGTTGTTGAGGGAAAAAATTCTGTTACTTTAAATAATGTTACAATGGAAGCTACTAATACTAAATTAAATGGTAACTCAGAGACATATAAATCTATATTTATTTATCAATCTATGTCTGGAGATGCAGATGTTGGAACATCATCATTTACAGCAAAGGATTCTAAAATAGTAAATAATAAAGGAGAAATTATATTTGTTACAAATACAAGCACTGTTATTGATCTTGAAAATAATGAAATAATAAATAATGATAAGGATGGTGCATTTATTAAGATAGGAGCTGCTAAATGGGGAACATCTGGATCTAATGGAGGTATAGTTACATTAAATGCTAAGAATCAAAAAATAGAGGGAGATGCAATAGTCGATAGTATTTCAACATTAGATTTAGTTTTAAGTGATGGAAGTAGTTATTCTGGAACAATTAATGGCGATAATACAGCTAAAAAATTAGCAGTAAAGTTAGATAGTAGTTCAACATTAACTCTAACAGGTGATTCATATATTACGTCTTTAGAAAATGAGCTAGAAGATAATAGCAACATAAATTTAAATGGATATACATTATATGTAAATGGTACTTCAATCACATCTACAGATTATGCTGGAAATACAGAAGCAAGTCAAAAAGATAAGAGCGAAGATGAAAGTACAGAAGTTAAGCAAACAAACGATAATAGTAGTAATCAAGAGGCATCAGTTCCAGTAATAGTAATTGGTGTATGCACAGCATTATTAGTAGTTGTTATTGGTATCTATGTAATTATTAAGAAAAAAGATAAGAAAAATATAAATAATTAGTCATAATATTTATGAGGCATTAATATATTTAAATGTAATGGATGTATAGGCGTCTATTAAGTAAAAAGCAATAGTCTAGTGAACGTGCGCAGTTTAAAAGACTATTGTATTTTTTTATGTTTTTTATTTTATTCAAATTATTATGTATAACTTATTGAATTATTTTTTTGTGTATGGTATAAAAATTTTGTAAAAAGTAAAATCAAAAATTAAATTGAAAGGGGAACTATAATGGGATTATTTTCAAAAGTGCCATGCTCTATATGCGGTAATAGTGTAGGTCTTCTTAGTAGAAAAAGACTAGTTAACAAGGAAGGTTATATTTGTAAAGAATGTGAAAAGAAATGTAGTGAGTTTGTTAATGTTGGACATTTCACTAAGGCAGAGCTTGAAGAGCATATTAAGTATATGGAAAAACAAGATAAATTATTTCATGAGGCATTTGAGCCGATTGACAAAAAGCATATAAGCAGATTTGTATCTATAAGTACTGGTCTTGAATTCGCTGATGAAATTGCTATGTTTAAAGTTGTATCACCAAAAGCAAATAAGAAAGTATACCAGGAGCTATTTAGATATGATCAAATAAACCATTATGAGCCATACTATAAAGAAAATACCGGTTCAAATAGTGATAAAAAGTATTCGGAAGTTGGACTAACAATCTATTTAAATTGCTCAAGACGTGGATTTGGAGAGGCTGAAGGTTCAGTTACTGGAGTTGGAGCTAGAAATTTCCATCCATATGTTAAAGAGCTTCAAATTCCAACAGCGAGAAATGTAAATGAATTTTCTCATGTTGGATTGAAGGATTACTTAGACAAACTATTTGGCAAGTATGAGGATAATAGTGTTATTGGTTCAATCAAATCAAGTTTTATGGGAACTAATAAAGAAAGAGCTGAGATGAAGACAGCGGCGGAAGGATTAAAAGCTTTAGGAAACCTAGCTAAATCAAAGATTACAAAGAGCGAAGAGGATGCAGAAAAATCAAGAGAGAGTACAGAAGCATTTAAAAATGATGCTTTGGATTTAGCAACGGGAAATAGAGCAACATATACTAAAATTGCAAATGAAGTTGAAGATAGAATTTGGAATAGTTAATTATTAAAATAATTTATTATATTATAAGGAGGATTTTTTTTATGAAAAAATTATTAAGTGTAATGGCAATTATTGCAATGCTTACAGGAAGTTTATTTGCTTTCTCAGGATGTGGAAATAAAGATAATGGTGCAAATGGAAATGAAACAAAAGCTGATACAACTGAAGTTTCTTACGAATATGGAAAAGCTAAATATACAGTTGCGGTTCCAAAGAAAGAAGATGGAAGTGCAAAATACGAATTTGTAAAAGAAAAGCCAGATGGCGTTAAATATTTAAGTACATTTTATTTAGCAACGGATACAGCTGATTTTTCAATTGGTTCTGCAGGATTAGTATACAATACAAGTAAGACTTATAAAGAAAAATATGGGGAAACAAAAGCTACATTCCAAGGTTATTTGGACTTTATGGAAGACCCAATTTCAACAATTCCAAAAGAAAATATGGAAATTCTTGAAATAAATGGTAGAAAAGCTGTAAAACGCCAAATTAAATCTGGTTCATCAGGAAATTATAAATACTATGGATATAATTATATGGTTGAAGTAGATGATATTATGCCAGGTTCATATGTTGAAATAACGGTTTCTTATAAAAATTCTGAGGGCGAATCAGAAGCTAAGGCATTAGAGAGCGAAGCTCAAGATATATTAAATTCATTAAAAATTGAAGCAAATAATTAATAATAAAAAACAGTTGTTGAAAAACAACTGTTTTTTTGATAGTATGACATCAATGTAATAAAAGTAAAAATATAGCAAAAGTAAAGTTTTAACTTTATTATTTTTTACTTAGTGTAGGAGGAGCATTAATGGATAGTTCAAAAGAAAACAATATAAAAGTTGTAACATTATGTGGGAGTATGAGATACTTAAATCAGATGATGGAAATTGCTGGAAAGCTTGAACTAGAAAAGGGCTATTCAGTTATTCAATGTGTTTATAATGTGAGTAATAATAGATATAATGAAAAAGATATGGAGATGCTTGGAAAGCTACATAAAAGAAAGATTGACGTTAGTGACGCAATCTACGTTGTAAATATTGATGGATATATTGGAAATAGCACTAAAAGTGAAATTGAGTATGCTCTTAAACATGGAAAAGAAGTTATATATCATGAGGCTATATAGTATTTGATGTGAGGATAAAATAATGATAATAAATACAGGAATGAGAACTGATATACCTGCCTTTTATTCTAAATGGCTACTAAATAGAATTAAAGAAGGATTTGTTTGTGCAAGAAATCCATTTGATGAACATCAAGTTACGAAGTATAGTTTAAGTCCAGACATTGTTGATTGCATAGCATTTTGTACAAAGAATCCACATCCATTAATTTCACACTTATCAGAGCTTGATATATATAAACAGTTTTGGTTTGTTACAATAACTCCCTATGGAAAAGATATAGAGCCAAATGTTCCGGACAAGAAACAAGTTATAGAAGATTTTAAAAAGTTATCGGATCATCTTGGTGCAAATAGTGTAGCTCTTAGGTATGATCCAATTTTGATTAATGATAAATTTGATGTAGAGATGCATATAAAGTGTTTTGATAAATTACTTAGTCAGCTAAAGGGTTATACAAATGATTGCACAATTAGCTTTTTAGATTTATATGAAAAGGTTAAACGAAATGCACCGGATTTAAGACCGCCAAATAATGATGAACAAATTAGACTTGCTAAGGCATTTGCTGAGATAGGTAAGAAAAATAATATAGTTATCCATAGTTGTTGTGAGAATAAAAATCTAAAAGATTATGGATTAGATATAACAGGATGTATGAGTCAGGAAATAGTTGAAAAAGCAATTGGAAACAGACTAAATCCAACAAAGAATAATAGTAAAAGAGAAGCGTGTAATTGTTTAATGGGTAATGACATTGGTGCATATAATACATGTATGCATTTATGCAAGTACTGCTATGCCAATGCAAATACTAGACTCGTTAAAGAAAATATAAAGAAGCATAATCCAAGGTCATCACTTTTAATTGGTAATATAGACGATGGAGACATCGTTCATGAAGCTAATCAGAAGAGCTGGATTGTTTCTGGTGAACAAATGAGCTTTTTTTAATAACAAAATTCTTATAGAAACATAGATATAGTATAAGAATAAATTCTACTAAAGGAGGTAAAAAGGTTTATTATGGATAAACATGAAAAAAGAGCAAGAGCATTAAAATCCATGGGAAATAATTGTTCAGTCTCATTATATAAAACCTTTATGGAAGATAAAAGACTAGATGGAGATATTCCAGAGCCAAGAAGTATCGATGGAAAATGTGGAGCATTACTTACAGCTATAAAAATATTGAGAGAGACAGGTCACGAAGATAAGGTTAGTGAATTCGAAAATAAATTCTTAGAGCTATTTAAGTATAACAAATGTATGGACTTGATGAAATATGAGAGCAGGTGTAGTGATTACGTTGGTATGTGCGCAAGAATGCTTGATGAAATATTAGGAGAGTAATTATGAGAATTGAAAGTGATAGATTAATATTAAGAAATTGGGAAGATAGTGATATCGAAGATATAGTAGAAGGATTAAATAATATAAATGTTTCTAAATGGATGGCAAGTGTTCCATTTCCTTATACAATCGATGATGCTAAATGTTTTATTGAGCATACAAAGGCTTTGGATGAAAAAAGCAAGATGGCTTTTGCAATTGTTTTAAAAGAGAATAATAAAGTTATTGGTGGTACGGAGATTACTAATATTAATAAAAAGGATGGTACTGCTGGTGGTGGAATATGGCTAAATGAAGCATACCAAAAAAATGGTTATGGAACAGAGGCTTTTGCAGCAAGAATTAAATATGCATTTGATGAACTTGGATTGAGACGAATAGAAAATGGATATTTTCCTGGTAATGAAAAGTCAAAAAAAATGCAGGAGAAACTTGGATATAAAGATGAAGGAATTAGAAGAAAAAAATTCCTTTGTTTAGCAACTGGAGAGTATGTTGATGAGTGTATAACAGGATTGCTAAAAGATGAATTTATATATAAATAATAATCAAACCGAGATTGAATTTTATATAAAAAGTGAAATTAATTATTTATTATTAGTTATCGTTATGATATTATTGAATAGAATATGAAAAATTATTCATATAAGGAGGATTTTATGAAAAATATAACAAAAGATTTTATTGATAATTCTGAAAGAGAATATGAGAGCAGCGATATCTATGCTGTCGCAAGACATGCTTTAACAAATAACTCTATTAGTAGTCTAACTAAGGTAAATGAACAAACGGAATTTACCAGAAATAGATTTTCAATTGATATTAAAACATTGAAGGTTACAAATCAAAAGGCTAGTGGGAGATGTTGGATTTTTGCTGGGTGTAATGTTTTAAGAGAAGCGGTTGCTAAAAAACTTAATCTAAAAGAGTTTGAAATATCTCAAAATTATGTTGCATTCTATGATAAACTTGAAAAATGTAACTATCTATTGGAAAGTGTAATAAAATTAAGAAATGATAAATCTGAAGAAAGAACATTGGATACTATTTTACAAAGAGGAATTGAAGATGGTGGACAATGGGATTTATTTGTTAATGTTGTTAAGAAATATGGTGTCGTTCCAAAAGATGCATTTCCAGAGACTTTCCAAAGCTCTAATACGAGAGAGATTGACAACTTGTTAAATAGATATGTTCGTAAATTTGCTTATGAGATAAAAAATACAGATGAAAGTGAAATAGAAAACAAAAAATCATTCGTAATGAAGAATATATACAAAATACTATGTAGCTGTTTTGGAGTACCACCAAAGACATTTAGTTTTGAATATGTAGTTGAAGATAAAGAAGGAAATAAAGAATATCATAATGAAAAGAATTTAACTCCACATAAATTTTTAGATGAATACGTTGGAATTAACTTAGATGAATATGTTAGCATTATACATAGTCCAACAGAAGATAAGCCTTTTAATGAAACATATACGGTTAAGTATCTTGGTAACGTTATTGAAGGCAACCAAGTTAAATACTTAAATCTTGATATGAATAGAATGAAAGAGCTTGTTATTAATCAACTAAAAGATGGTGAGACCGTATGGTTTGGTAGTGATTGCTCTATGTGCGCCGATAGAAAAGGTGGCATTTGGGATGATAGATCTTTTGATATTGATAAACTATTCCAAATAGATACTTCAATGCCTAAAGAAGCTATGCTTGATACATGGGAAAGTGCAATGAACCACGCTATGGTTATTACTGGTGTTAATTTAGATGAAGGCAAAGCTACAAAGTGGAAAATAGAAAATAGCTGGGGTGAGGATGTTGCAAATAAAGGATATTATGTTGCAACAGATTCATGGTTTGATAAGTTTGTTTACCAAGCAGTTATTAATAAAAAATATTTAAATGAGTATGAGTTAAGTAATTTAAATAAAGAGCCTAAGAAGCTAGAGCTATGGGATCCAATGGGAACATTGGCATAACTTAATATTAAAATATATAGATATGAAAAGAATCTAAGTTATACTTAGATTCTTTTTTATGGACATACAAATTGACATAATACTAGAAAAATGATAAAATTAGGTAATGTTTTTGAAAAGGAGATCATTATGGAAAAGTATAGTGATGCAACTCAAGAAGAAAAAATAAGAGAATATTTAAAATTATATGTAAAGACATATGCAGCCGCAAGAAATAGAATTGGGATACCAGTTGATGAAGAGAAACTTACTGAGTTAATTGATTGTGTGACAATAGAGCTATTTAAGGATGAAAATATGTCAGGAACATTTTCAGTTAATCAATTAAAAAAATGGATTGCTGTCATTATTAATAATTTTGAAAAAAATGGTAGAAAAAGAAATGATTTTTTATTATTGCATGAAATGACACATTTAAGTAGCTATAATAACTTAAATATGTATACAAGACTAAGAGATGATAATCAAGTAGCAAAGTTTGGTGAGTCTGAGAAGGTAATAAATAATAGTGACATGTCTGGTACAGATGTATTTTATGGGGTTATAGCAATTGAGGAAGTTGTTGCTCAATGGATGGCAGAAAAGTGCGATGAAGCACTTGGAAATGGTAATAGGACATCCCATAAAGAAACTCATAGAGTTTTAGGAACAGATATCGATGTTACAACAGATTTCGATAATAATGACACATATGCTCCACTTGAAACTTATGTAGAGGCTTTTTCAAAGAAAATTGGATTTAGTAGTATTGAAGATTTTGCAAAAGCTGTGGTTACCGGCGAAATTGATTTATTTGATTATATAAATGAAAGCAATATAGAATATCTTGGATATATTGGAATACTATGTGAAGGTATATATCAAGAAAATGGATTTAGTAATCCAGGATTACCGGAGTCTGATATACCAAAGGCAATAACATATTTAGAAAACAACAGATTAGATATACCATTTAGTGATAATCCAGATACAGGAGATAGATAAGATAAAATATAGCAGAATTTCTAGTTAATTTTAATTAGATCTGCTATATTTTTTTTATATTAATGATTTTATTATTTCTTTATGGTATTATTTGTTTGATGATTTGGAGGAATTTATGATTGATATAGAAAAGGCCGTAAAGGTATTTAAAGAATATATTGAACCATTTAAGGATGGAGAAGAGCTGGGTTTTGACTTAAAAGAAAAACATACATATGAAGTAATGAAAAAATCCAAGGCGATTGCAGAGCGATTAAATTTAAGTGAGGAAGATATAAATCTTGCTGAACTTATTGGTCTACTACATGATATTGGTAGATTTGAAGAGATGAAAGTTGCTAATAGTTTTGATAGTGGTAAATTTAACCATGCTGAATATGGTGTAAAAATTTTATTTGAAGATGGACTAATAAAAAAATTTACTGAAGATGAAAAAGATTATCCAATAATCAAAGCTGCTATATTAAATCATAGTAGACTTGCTATAGAAGATGACTTAGATGAAAGAGCGTTATTACATTCAAAGATAATCCGTGATAGTGATAAATTGGATAACTTTGAGATAAAAATAAACCGTAAACCAGAGCACTTATTTAAAAATATTGTTAATAGCGGAGATGAATTTGAGAATTCAGCTATATCTGATAAAGTATATAATGCTATAATGAATGAAAAGTGTGTGGTTTTAAGCGATAGAAAGATGCCGCTTGATTACTATGTTACAATATGGGGATTTGTATATGATATATATTTTAAAGAATCATATGAAATAATAAAACAAAATGATTATATTAATAGATTGATTGATAGATTTGATTATAAAGTACCAGAATCAAAAGAAAAAATAGAGCAAATGAGAAGTGTATTACTTTCTTGGATAAATAAAAAAATTTAAAAATACCAACAAAATGTAGTTTAGTATGCATCTAAAATATAGATAAAAGATAATAAAATTTTATTTGGGAGGTAGTTATTATGAAAGAGAAAATTTTTAGTGTTTTAGTAATTATAGTAGTTTTAATTAGCAGTATTTATGTATTAACAGGTTGTAGTAATGATGAGAAAAAGAGCAAAGAAGAGCTTACTCTTAAAACTTTGGAGGAAAAGGCTGATATAATTATTTTAGGACCACAAGGTGGTATGGATTGTATTATATATACAAATTATTATATTAGTTTTTCTGAGTCAAAATTATATGTATATGATTACTTCCAGGCTGTTCCACTTGAAGATATAAAAAATCATACAGAGCATGAACCAAAGATTACAATTAAAGATTATGATATTAATGAAGATGATATAAAAGAGCTTAAAGACATAGTTGAAGAATCAAAAGGTAATACCGAAAAATCAGATTATACTGTTAAAGTAGATGGCAGAGAATATAAAATTAAAGATGTTAAAAAGTTAAATACATTGATTAAAAGAATAGTAGATAAATAAATTATATATTAGATAAATGAATTATACAGTGCAAAAAGCAGGCTGCCAGTTGGCAAGCCTGCTTTTGCTTGATTGTTAGTAGTCCTCGAACCCTGACTGGAAGAGCTTGACAAGTGCGTTCATAGCTTCTTCTTCGTCCTCTCCGCTTGTAGTGAGTGTAATGGTTGTTCCATATGAGATGCCTCCGGAGAGAACACCCAATTGGCTTTTGGCATTAATCACTCTGTCTTCGATACGGATAGTTGCCTGACTTTTGAACTCATTTGCTTTCGCATTGAGTATTGACACAATCCGTGAGCTGCGAAGACCTGCCTGATTGATGACTGTAACTTTCTGCGTTTTCATAGTTACCTCCAATCGAAATAAAACTCGGTCTTTGAAGTATATACGAAATGTTAAACCGATTTGGCCTAACAAACGAATTCTAACATATAGATTTTTAGGATACAATGATTTTTTATAAATATTTTATTTTTTATTATCAACAAAAAAACTATTCAAATTCAGTATACAAAAAAGTATTTTTATGATATAAATCTTGTGTAGTATCAATAAATGAGGTGAAATAATGAAACATCGAATTCTGATGGTTGTTAATCCAAAAGCAGGAAGAGCAAAGATAAAAAAATATGTAAATGATATAAGAAATAATTTAGAAAGAAGTCAATATAAAATTGATTTAAAACATACTACGGTTGAGAACAGCGCAACAGATATCATAAAAAGCTATAAAAAAGACTTTGATATCTTAGTTGTATGTGGAGGGGATGGAACTCTTAATCAGGCTGTTCAAGCACTTCATGATATTGATAAGTATGTTCAAATTGGATATATTCCAACAGGAACTACAAATGATTTTGCAAGAAGTATTGGTGTAGCATTTAATAAACTTGAATTATCAAATAATCTTGATAAATATACAACCGAGAAAGTTGATTTAGGAAAATTTAATGATAGAGTATTTAACTACGTTGTATCTGCTGGAATTTTTTCTAAAACATCATATAGTACTAGTACAAAAGCAAAGAATAGATTCGGAAGGCTTGCTTACCTTGTTTCAGGCGCAAAGGAAATATTTATATGCAAACCATATAGATTAATTGTTAGAAGTAAAGATAAATCTATTGATGATGAGTTTATTTATTGTAGTGTAAGTAATTCTAAATATGTTGGTGGATTTAATATATTCAAAAAAGAAAATGTTGAGATGGATGATGGAGAGCTTGAGGCTATATTTATTAAGAAACCAAAAAGCTTTCGTAAGCTTATAAAATTACTATGCAAGGTTATCAATGGAAACTTTAATGATGACCATGTTAGATATTTTAAAGCTCCAGAGCTTGAAATAGAAAGCGACAAAGATACAGAATGGTCTATAGATGGTGAATATAGTGGCAAGGTTAAAAAGATAAAAATAACTAATATTAGAAAACGTATGGAATATATTGTTCCAGGAAATCAATTATAAATAATAACAGATTTTAGTATATAACAAAAGAGAGCATATTATTTATGATATGCTCTCTTTTTGATATAAGGAGGATTTATATGGAAATTATTGTTGGTGGAATTGTTGAAAAAGATGGGAAAATATTAATGGTTCAGGAGAAAAAGAAAAGATGCTATGGTAAATGGAATATTCCAGCTGGGCATCTTGATCCAAATGAAACTATTATCGAAGGAGCACTTCGTGAAATAAGAGAGGAAACTGGCTGTGATGTAGAAGCCACTGGAATTGCAGTACTAGCTAATAGAGTTATGAAAGATGATGTACTTGTTGAAATAGTTTTCTCGACTAAATTAATTAATGAGAGCATAAAAATTGATCCAGAAGAAATATTAGATGTTAAGTGGATAGATAAAAATGATGTTTTGAATAACATGGATGATGAATTAAGAGATATTCCGTTCATAAAAGGACCAATTCAAAATATAATTGATGGTAAGGTTGCATCTTTGGATATAGTTGGTACTTTATAGTTTGGGGTGATTGCATGTTATATGAAATGAGACAAAAAGATGATATTAAAAATATAATGAAATATGGTAAGGCATATGGAGCATTCCTACTTCATTATCTATTGCATGATATTTGTGATATCAACAACTTTTATGTATTTGATAGTGCTCGAGATTATGAAAAAATAAAAGATAAGCTTCCTGAAAGATTTATTCTAAGAGCAGATGCTAAGGTCGGCGAAAAACCAACTCTTGGAGTGAGGGGAATGGCAGCTAGTAAAGAAAATGTGGAAGGTTACATAGCCGATGTTAAGGCTCATAATCCTGATGGTGTTGTACTACTAGTTGATACCGATACTGAATCAGCAAATAAGACAATAGATGGCTCTTTTAATGTTTATTTTGAGTGGGGCAAAAAGATATTTATAGATTATTTGGGTCAAGGATTCGATGTTGGTGGAATTACAAAAGGTGAAGATAATCACGAAATGTGGGTTATTGATTGGGAAGATATATTGTTTGTAACGTCAAATAATATGAACCAGTATAGAACTTATTTGATTTCTGATGAAGCATATAAGCAATCTGCAAAGCGTAAAAGAAATGCAATTGTTAATAAAAACAAAATGACAATTGAAGAAGCAGAAAAAATAATTCCAGATACATATAAACCAATGCCTTGCTATGTTAAGCAGGATATATTAGATAAAATAATTCTTCAGATATATGAGAAGAAAGATGAGCTACAAAAGCTTGGGCTAAGATCTTTTGGCGTCCAAGGAATGATTAGGGGCGGGAAACTGTTCCCGGTAGAGATTAATAGAAGAGAGCGTTTTGTGGAGCTTGATGATATAGCAAGAAAAAATGATGAAAAAAAAGATAATAATGAGAATTCAAGATAATACTATAAAGGAGAAAATTATGGAAGAATATTTAGAATTTGCTAAAGAAATAGCACGTTATGCAGGAAAAA
>CAMNND010000020.1 GCA_946545035.1 uncultured Clostridium sp.
AAATATTTTCTTCTATATACTTTTTTAATTCATTATTAATTTCTATCATCATTATTCTCCGCTTCTTCTATATGTATTATACTACCATATATACTAAAAAAATATCATTCTTTACAAAGAATGATATTTTTTATATTCAATTGTTACTCTTTCTTTTCCTCTTCGCTCTTTTTTTCTTCTATTTCGTCATCTTCTTTTTGTATAAATGGAATAATACATCCAATTATGATAGCAGCATATAATAATCCTTTTGATATACCATTTAGCTCACTGCTATATGCATTTTTTACATTCATGTATATATCCATGCCTATTGCGGAAATTAAAAATATAACTTGAATTAATAAAAAAACTTTTTGTAATAAAGATCCTTTAATTTTCATATTAAATCCCCCCTTCTTTAGTTAACACATATATATTATACCATAATTCTTCAATTGGTGCAAAAAAGGAATCAAAGGATTTCCTTTGATTCCTAATGGTGCCGATGGTGGGACTCGAACCCACACGCCATCACTGACAACAGATTTTGAGTCTGCCTCGTCTACCAATTCCAACACATCGGCATTTGCTTAATTATATTAACACATATTTATTTTTTTGTCTATTATTTTTTACAAAAAGTCACTACTTACATTTATTGCAAAATTAAGTAAAATGATATATAATCAAGTATACGGTTTTCGTTCCGTATAACGTGAACATTGGCATCAAATAAAGAAAGAGAGGATAAATATGTCTGTTTTTTCGCTGATTGACCGGAAGTTTTTTGCAGCTGTGATCGCACTCATGTGTGTTATCAGCTCCATCGCATTTCCGCTTACCGTTTCCGCAGCAGAGTCCAACACTAACGTTTATAATGTGGTCTATGACCGCAATAACGATGGTGTTATCAACGACGCTGACGTAGAGCTTATGAAGGATGTGATTCTCACTACCTCCGGCTCCGGTTTCCAGGTTTGCGATGTGGTTCGTGTTTCGCGTATTGCGAAGTCTGTATCCGATGTAAAAACTTCGATCACACCCGAGCTGAAGGAATTTGTTGTATCCGAGATGGAGGTTTGTGAACCTAATAACTGGTTCCACATCAATTTTCTCATGAGCGACTTCGATATGGTTGTTTGTGAGGACACAAGCTCCTTCGAATTCAAGTTCCTCGAAAACGATATTCTTTATTACAGCATCAACTGGACTAAGGGTTACAACGTTGTTTACAATGTTGACCTTACAGCTGAAGAGTGCCTGGTTTCAAGAGACATCGCAGATGTCATCTTTAAGGTATTCGTTAAGGATAATCACTATGTCCTGGATGTTGTAGACCGCCCCATTAGCGTGTACCACTTCCCTGTTAATACTTTCGACGTAAATGAATCCAACAACTGGTTCCATATCAACACTCTTATGAATGATTTTGATAAGGAAATCGTTGAAGATTCTGATGGTATCAACTTTGAGCTCAAAGAAAACGGTAAGACCTTCTACTCGATTGAGTGGACTAAGGGTGATAATATCGTCTACGATGAGTTTATCGGAAGTGACTATATCGTCCAGTACGAAGACAACGGTACTTGGTACCAGGTTTTCACTCGTGACAATAAGTACATGCTTAATGTGGCAAAACACAGTCCAAATCTTGCTCCCGCCCTGTCGCTGATTGATCTTACTGAAGGTTATGTATCTGACCATCAGGTTCAGATTGTCAAAGATCTCTTCGGCTCCGAGTGGGAACTTACATCAACGGTATCTTATCCTAGCTATGTTGAATTTCACTTTCATGCTGTGAATGCTAATGCTGATTTTATTGCATGCATTCCCATTTGTATGGATCCTGAGCTTGGAAAGCACCTTGGTACGTTCAATGTCATCACTGAGGAAAACATCAACGGTAAGGTTTATTCCATTTTCGATGAACACCTCGGAGATAACAAAAATCTCGTGCAGCTGACAACGGTTCGCTAACCATAAACTGCACATAAGCAAAAACGCCAATTGCCATTGTTCACGAACTCGGTGGGGGTCTCCCTCACCGAGTTTATTTTTTATAAAAATCAAAAAAACAAATTGCATAGCAATTTGTTTTTTATTTAATAAATTAATAATTTTAGTTACTATCTCATTTTTGGCTCTTGTAATACCATAATTGTTTGCTCTTTATCCGTTCTATATATTTTAGCACCGATATTTTCTAATCTCTTTACTGCAGCATCATGAGGATGTCCATAATCATTACCAGCTCCACATGAAATTAATGCGACTTTTGGTTTGGTTTGATTTAAAAAGCTTTTACTTGAACTTGTTTTTGATCCATGATGTCCTACTTTTAATATATCTACTTCATTCCATGTTCTAGAGCTTTCAATTTCCGCTTCCATATCTCCAGTAAACAAATACTTAACTCCATCGTAACTCATCTGGATAACAATTGAACAATCATTCAAGTTATCAGCCTCATTTTTTATAGACATTACTTCACATTCAGCATCACCAACATTAAACTTATCTCCTATAGATGGTGAACTTATTTTTAATTTTTTACTTGATGCTGCATCTAAAACATCTTCAAAAGTCTTTGTATTAGCTTGTTTCTTAGGCATATAAAACTTACCTATTTCAAAGTTCTTAATTACATTATCAAGTCCTCCAATATGGTCTTCATGAGGATGAGTTCCTATTAAATAATCTATTTTTGTAATTCCAAGATTTTTTAAATACTCAACTACCTTTGACCCCATCTGATTTGTACTTGCATCAATAAGCATTGTTTTATTATTATGTACAACTAAAATACTATCTCCTTGTCCTACATCTAAGCAGTATACTCTTAAGTTTCCATCGTTTGGTATTTTAGAAATAACTCCATCACCTGTATGTATCGTAACATTTTCAAGATTATCTACCTGCTCAACATTTTGAGCTTGAGATGAATATAATCCATCACTATTAGCCCCAACTACTGCCATTACAATTAATATTAAAATTGTAATAATAGAGCCAACTACATTACTTTTATTATTCTTATTCATTTATCTTTTGCCTCCTATAATTTTTTCATGTGTATCTTTACTGATAATCTCTTACTCCCAAAGACTATCCATTTTATCTTTTATTCTATCTTCTATATTTTTTTGTTCATCAGAATCTAGTCTGTACTTACCATCAAAATACTTTATTACAGATCCTTCTTTAGTATTACTTGGTAATTTTTCAAGCTGAATATTAATCACAACACCGTTTGATCTATTTTCACAAACAGCTATATTTTCTTCGATTCTATCAACAACTAAAGTCTCTTCCATATTAGTCCCTTCCCTATTTTATTATTCTGATAAATCAAAAGTTGGAACATACTCTTCTTCATGCTCTCCAAGCTCTTGAATATAACCATTTTTTAAGTTTAGGCAATATAAATATTCTTCAACTTCTTTATATTCTTTCTTTGTAATCTTTCTATTAATTTTATCATTTTCTTTTGCTTTGTATGTTGGAAAATATTGGGCCATTACACTAATATACGTGTTCTCATCAAAATTTTCTTTAATATATTTTAAAATATTTTTAGTATTTAAAATATGATTTGGCAATATAAGATGCCTAATAATAACGCCTTTTTTTATAATACCATTCTCATCAAATACTGGATTACCAACTTGTCTTTGCATCTCTTTTATCGCCGCTACAGCTGTTTCAAAATAATTATCAACGTTTGAATATTTTTTTGAAATTTCATTAGAATAATATTTTAAATCTGGTAAGTACACATCAATATATCCATCAAGCATTTTTATTGTTTCCACATTTTCATAACCATTTGAGTTATATATTATTGGAATATTTAAACCCTTTTCTCTTGCAATTTTTATTGCTTCAATTATTTGCGGAACATACATTGTTGGTGTTACTAAATTAATATTATTTACATTTTTATTTTGCTGATTAATGAATATCTCAGCCAAATGCTCTATTGTGATTACTTTTCCTTTACCGAGCTGACTTATTTCATAATTTTGGCAATATATACAATTTAAATTACAATTAGAAAAAAATACTGTTCCTGAACCATTTTTTCCACTTATGCATGGCTCTTCATAATTATGTATCGATGCTAGAGCTATCTTAACGTCTTTTCCTGCTCTGCATCTACCAATTTTTCCTTCGTTTCTATTTATTTTGCATTTGTGCGGACAAATTTTACATTCATCGAGCTCTTTCATCATAATTCCCCATTTATTCTATTTTTACTGATTTTATCACTATTATTTTAATAATACAATTAAAAATTTATTTCGTATAATAAATATTTTTTTGTTAATACTATGCTTGAACAACAAATTATGTTGTTTGTGCACATCTTTTGTGCAAGGAGGTTTATATGTCAGACAATCATATGGAAAATAGTCAGGCAAGAAATACTTCAAATACAATATGGCAAATAGTTGGGAGAATGATTACTGCTGGTATTATTCTTGCAATTACTGCATTCTTTACTCCAGGATTTCAAATTAGTAATTTCTGGGCACTCGCAATTGCAACAGTAGTTCTTAGTGTAATGGACTTTTTAATTTCAAAATTTACTGGATTAAAAGCAAGTCCTTTTGGTAAAGGATTTGTAGGTTTTGTACTTTCTGCTGTAGTTTTATATGTAACTCAATTCTTTGTAGCTGGCTATGTTATATCATGGATGGCTGCAATAATTGGTGCATTAATTTATGGTGTAGTTGATTATTTTTTACCTGGCGATGAACAATTATTTTAAAAGTAAAAAAGACGAATTAAATTCGTCTTTTTACTTTCTTACATATTATATTTTTTATTATATTCATCGTATAATGCCACTGCTGTTTCTGGGCTATCTGATCCAGATGCATTTTTTATTGGTGCAAATTCTTCTTCTCTTTTAACTCTTAAAATGCTCATTTCGTCAAAATAGCTAAAACCATCAAAAATATATGATTCAAACTTATATGCATTTGGCTCTGTAACTTCAACTAAGTTACCTTTTTCATCTAAATAGTTAGATTTTTTAAAAGCTGTATGGTATGGTAAATCAATATCTGCAAGTTTCTCTATAGCTTTTATATTTAGTAAATGGCTTAAAATATTAATATCTCCATATACTAACTTACCATTTTCATCTACTTGTTCAGCCATTGTTTTTGGAAGCTCAGTATACTCGATAACTTTTGGTTTTCCATCTAATTTACAAAATACTCCAGCTTTTTCTTCTGGATTTCTTTTTGCAACCGTTTTAGAAGCAATCAAATTATTTTCTTTTACAGTCAATCCTACCATAATTGGATCAACAATTCTTAAAAGAATATTATCTACTCCACCAACGAAAACCCATTCGATACCATCTTTTTTCATTTGGTCAATCATTCCATCCATCTTAAGATGTGAATAAATACCACCATTTCCATCAGATGCTTCTTTTATTAATTTATTTTGATCAACAACCATGTTACCATCTAATTTTACCATTGGTAAATTACCTTGTTTAAAAAAATAAACTTTGCTCTTATCATATCCAAAGTAATCATGCTCTTCTAAGAAAGAAACTGTTTGACCATTATTATCATCACTAGTCATTACATACCATGGAATGGTAACTCCATACTTGCTACTCGCTTTCTTTAATGAATCAATAATAACTTCAAATAAGTATTTTTCACCATTAACAGTATTAATTTTAAATGTTCCTTTTGGTCCTTTATGTCCAAGTCTAGTTCCTTGACCACCAGCCATAGTAATAACAGCATATTTACCGCTTTTAATTACATCTTCCCCCGCTGTTTTTAAAGATCTAAATTTTTCTTCATCTAGAGAGCTCAAATCTGTATATCCAATATGCTCTATTTTTGATTGATCTATAAATGGAATATTTGATGCATTTTCATACAAATCCATTACTTTTTCTATATTTATTCTTTCAATTTGACTAGCTATTTTTTTGTTTTCTTCATCAGAATACACATTAGTCATTAAATTAATAATTTCATTTTGATTGTTTTTTTCTAGTTTTTCAATTATGTTTTTTAATTCTTCTTTCATTTCATCACCCTCACGAGCACTATAATATCATATTATTCTACATTTAGCAATATATTTCTTTATTGCAATATTTACTGGGTTTCATGCATATTTTATTTGAAAATAAATATACTCTATTAAAAGTTTTCGTATGTAACTTGTATTATTCTTTAGGAGGTTTAGATGGATACAAAATTAAAATTATATGAGGATATTGCTAAGCGAACTGATGGTGATATCTATGTTGGTGTTGTTGGTCCGGTTAGAACTGGTAAGTCAACTTTTATCAAAAAATTTATGGACTTACTTGTGATTCCAAATATCGATAATAACTATAAAAAAGAAAGAGCAAAAGATGAACTCCCACAAAGTGCGGCAGGAAAAACAATAATGACCACGGAGCCCAAGTTTATACCTAATGAAGCAGTTCAAATAAAAATTGATAATTCCATTACTCTAAAAACAAGATTAGTTGATTGTGTTGGATATCTAGTCAATAATGCTATAGGTTATTTGGAAGATGATATGCCTAGAATGGTAAAAACACCATGGTCTGATGAAGAAATCCCCTTCGAACAAGCTGCAGAAATTGGAACAAGAAAAGTTATTCAAGAGCACTCTACAATAGGTATACTTGTTACAACAGATGGTACTATCACTGATATTCCGCGTGATGATTATATACAAGCTGAAGAGCGTGTTGTCTCTGAACTTCAAGCTCTTCACAAACCATTTGTTATTGTATTAAACAGTGTAAATCCAGATTCAAACGAAACGAAATTATTGGCAAATGAACTTAGGGAAAAATATTCAACATCTGTTATTCCTGTTAGTTGCGAAGATTTATCGTTAGATAATATTAATAAAATATTTGGTGAGATACTTTATGAATTTCCAATTGAACAAATAAATATTAATTTTCCAAGATGGGTTGACCACTTAGATAGCTCCCATTGGTTAAAAAAAGAGCTTTATGCTGAAATTAAAGATACCTTTTTTGATACTAAACGATTAAAGAGCATATCAAATAAAATTGATTCCTTAAAGGCTACTGAAATAATATCGGAAACCAGATTAAATGATATTTCTTTAGGTACGGGCGAAGTTACTATCACTATTTATCTTCTTGAGGAATTATTCTATAAAATTATCTCAGAAATATCTGGAATTACTATTACAAATGAAGGAGATTTATTTTCGAGTATTACTGACTTCTCAAGAATCAAACAAGAATACGATAAAATATCAACTGCACTCGAAGAAGTAAAATCAAAAGGCTATGGTATTGTTACGCCTTCTATTGATGAACTTGTTTTAGATGAACCCGAAATGGTTAAACAAGGCTCTCGCTTTGGTGTAAAACTTAAGGCTACAGCTCCATCTATTCATATGATCAGAGCTAACATAGAAACCGAAGTTTCTCCTATTGTTGGAAGTGAAAGACAATCTGAAGAGCTTGTTAATTACTTACTTTCTGAATTTGAAAATGAACCTAAAAAAATATGGGAATCAAATATTTTTGGTAAAAGTCTACATGAGCTTGTAAATGAAGGCCTTCAAAGCAAACTTTATCATATGCCAGAAGAAGCTCAAGGAAAGCTTCAAGAAACACTTGAAAGAATTATTAATGAAGGTAGTGGTGGACTAATTTGTATTATTTTATAAGTCATAAAAAGAAGACTTAATTTATATTTAAGTCTTCTTCCATTTTATTCATCTTATTTATTCAAACGCAAGAGCACTTCCAATCATCCCTGCATCATTTCCGTATTTTGCCATTACGATTTCTGGAATATCTTCTTTGTAGAATATATCTTTTGAATTTTTAAATGTTTCTTTTAGTTTGTCAAATAATATATCCTCATATTTAACAAATCCTCCACCTAAACAAATTACTTGCGGCTCAAGTATATTTACTAGATTTGTTAATCCAACGCATATGTATTTTACATATTCATCAATTGATTTTTGAACTTTCTCATTTGTTATATTTGCTCTAATTACACCTCGTAATTCTCCCCCATCTATAAACTCATCTAAATTAAGTTTTTCTCTTATGTCTCTTTTAAAATGTCTCATAGATGCGTATCTTTCATAGCAACCTTTACTTCCGCATTTACATTCTTTACCATCTTTTACGATTATCATATGGCCCACTTCAAAACCAGCACATCTCTTTGGTTCTACTAGCTTTCCATCAAAAAAAGCTGCTCCACCTATTCCTGTACCAAGGCACATAAATAAACAATCATCATAATTTTTCAAACTTCCTAATTTTTTTTCGGCAAGTGCTGCACATTTTGCATCATTCATTACTTTTACTTTAGCAGAAGGAAAATATTTATTAATTTCTTCACCAATTTTAAAATTTTCTAATCCAAGATTAACACTACTAACTATTTCGTTATTGCGTATTACGCCTGGGGCTCCAATTCCAATTTCATTGATTTCTATATTATCATTTTCTTTCCAATCAGTTAAAACAGATATGATTGAATCAATGATAAAATTCCTCATTGTATCTGTTTTTTTCTCTTTAACGTAGCTTTCATGTCTTTTAACAATATTCCCATCTGAGTCAACTAAGCCAACTCCAACATGGCTTCCTCCTATGTCTACTCCAATTCTCATAATTATTTCATCCTTTTCTAATTTGTAGAATTTGTTAGTTCAATTACTATATTGTTTTCACTATCTTTTCTGTTTCTTTCCTCTTTCCATTGTTGAATAAGACCATTTTCTCCTACCATTACTCTGATTGTCATAGCCGCAATTATTATAATTGCTAGCCAAAGTACAACTAGTCTTACACGTGTCATTCCTTTTTCACTTCTAAACATTTTATCACCTCTTATATTATATATTTTGTAATTATATTCATCATATATTTTGCGGATGTTCTTGGTGCTATTTTTCCAGGAATCCCCAAATACTGAATAACTCTATAATTATTCTCTTTTGCATACACAAAATCAATTCCTCCTGGCTTAGAAGCCACATCAATTATTAATGTGTTTTTATTGATAAATTTAAACTTATCTTTATCAATAACGAGTGTCGGTACAGTATTCACAATCACATCCATTTTTTTCATATAATTATCTAAATTATTGAGTACATTATACCCTTTGGTTTCAATATTTGCAACCTCTTGTTTATTAATATCATAGCAGTAGACTTTTGAATTTAGATTATTTAGAAGCTCTGCTGCTTTCTTTCCAACATTTCCGAATCCAATTATTAAGATATTACTTTTATCGATTGTGATATCAGTATTATCAATTATACATTGAATAATTCCTTCTGCAGTCGGTATTGTATTATTTTTTATAAATTCTGCATCTTTTGCAATATCGACTACAAAATTTTTATTTTTCTCTAGAATTCCATTTATTTTATTATCTATATTTCCAACAAAAATAGTCTTGTTTTCCACGTTTTGTATACACTTTCCAATTGAAATTTGTCTATCATTTAATGGTGAATATAAATTTTCTCCATCTTTCGAAAATGGAATTGGAAAAATAATACAATCGCAGTTAATACACTCTTCTAATGTGTTTTTGGAACTTCCAAGTCCATATCTACATAATTTTGTGTTCTTATATCTATCTTCCAATACATTCGATAAAATAAGACTTCTATTATCTCCTCCTATAAAAGATATACTCTTCATAACCCCTCCCAAAACAAATAATAATTTAAACATCGTAAAAAAATAGACCATTATAATGGTCTATTTTTTATATATTATTCATTTAGAATCTAAAAAGTCCCTTACTGTCTAAGAAGTCTTTTTCTGCTCTCTCTTTAACTTTCTTTGCTCTCCAATCATTGACATCTACACTTCTTCCATTGTTAGTCATTTTACTAACTAATGCAAATGTTTCTTCAAGATGTCTTCTTGTTCTGAATTCTTGTTTAGTTAAGTCGTTTTTACGTATTTTGCTTTTTCCACTTCTAATTTCTTTCATAACTGGAGCAAATATTTCTTGTCTACAAACTCTCTTATACATTCTCTTATCAATTTCAATTGCTATATTTGCATAACCGACAGCTCTTTCTGTATCACCCTTTAACATATAAATTATTGACAAATAGAAATATGCATCTGGCTCAGAATATTTATCTATTATACAATCTAAGAATGTTTGTTCTGCTTCATCAAGATCTCCTTGAAGCATCATAATTTGAGCTATACTCATCTTTGGATGGAAAGCTTCAGAATTTATTTGAGCAGCTTTCTCATAGTATTCCTTTGCTGTTTGAAAATCATTTAATCTTGTATATACCATTCCAAGTCCGTAATATAATTCATATATATCTGGGTTGTAGTTTAATGCCTGCAAATATACATTTGCCGCTTCTCTAAATTGCTCCTGATCGTAAAGAATTAATCCTAATAAATCAGATGCTTTATAATAATCAGGCTTCTTATCAATTAATTCCTGCAACATTCTCTTAGCTTCATCTTGTTTTTCTATTTGATTAAGTAAAAATGCAATTTCATAGTATGAATCATAATCTTTTTTGTTGTAATCAACAGCTAAGACATATTCATCAATTGCTGCTTCAATCATACCTTCATTCTCATATACTTCTGCTAATAGCTTATGAGAATAGTAACTATTTGGATGCTTTTCAGTATACTTAATTAATATCTTTCTTGCTTTTTCACTTTGTTCAAGTTTTAGATATATTTTTGCTTTCGTTACTGCAAAAATTTCTGGTAAAAATATTTTCTTAAACTCAAGAGCTACAACAATAAGTGGTATTATTATCGACATTGTATATGTTATACCAAGAAGTACTATACTTGCATCCACGCTATTGCTATAAACAACAAATCTAATCAATATACCAATAATATTCGTAACTAGTAAATATAAATATAGCGAATCTTTTTTCTTAATTAATTTCGATAATAACGCTCCAAACATTACAAAGGCAACTGCAAAAAACAATACCTTCTCCATGCGAAAAAAGTCTCCTATCTTTCAAATTTTTCTTTATAATTATTTATACATTTCTCAATAATATTTTCAGCTTCTGCTCTTCCAAGCATTTTATCAACTGTAGTTTGTTTACCTTCTAGTTGTTTATATACTTCAAAGAAATGCATAATTTCGTCTAAAGTCTGTGTTGGTAATTCAGATAAATCTTTAAATCCATTTAGATATGGATCATTAACTGGAATACAGATAATTTTTTCATCTTCTTCACCATTATCAACCATTTTTAAAACACCAATTGGATATGCTTCGACTAACGTAAGTGGAACAATTTCCTCATGACATATTAGAACAACATCTAATGGATCATTATCCCCTGCATATGTTCTTGGAATAAATCCATAGTTAGCTGGATAATGTGTTGCTGTATATAAAACTCTATCAAGTTTTAACATACCCGTTTCTTTATCCAATTCATATTTATTTCTTCCATTCTTTTGTATTTCAATTACACAAACAAATTTATCTTTCTTAATTCTTTCTCCATTTATATCATGCCATATATTCATAAAATTGTCCTCCTCATCCGTACTTTATCTTGCATAATTGTATTCTAAAAATGCTAAAAAGTCTAGCTTTTACAAGAAAAATCCGTATTTTATTTTTGTATCACTTTATACTGTTTTGACATTTACATAATATGTGTGGTATAATCTTCTCATCGTAAAAAGAGCCAAGTGCTCTCCGCCCGCCAATGTACAACCTGATAGGAGGATGTTTTATGACAAAACCACGGAACCCTTTCAAGTCGCTCTGTAAAGTGACAAAAGACAACAATACTATTCCACCAGAGTTTGCAGTCTGTAGAGTCATGAAATATATACGATTAATCAAAAACATGACTCAGCAAGGCATTGCAGAGGTCAAAACACCTGATGGAAAGTTTATGAGTCAGTCATACATTTCAAAAATAGAACTTATGCAAATCACACCTACATTTGATACTGTTTTTTTGTTCTGCCAACTGACGAAAACTGATCCTTGTGATTTTCTGGACTGTGTCGCAAAAACCATGTATATGTCGAATCTTCAAGCAGCCGAGTATATCGGTAAGAAGATTATGAAGATTTTAATGGATGAATAATTGGCCAGTTAACACAAAGGATTCCACAAAAAAAGAGATTCGGTACATAGTACTGAATCTCTTTTGGGCTCTATATTTTTTTATTAAAATCCAAATATATTTTTCTTTTTAATAGGTGGTTGTTCATTCATTGTCTTAGCAAGTTCATTTAGTATGTCTCTTTGTTCCTTTGTTAAATGTTTTGGAACTTGAACCTGAACTTGGAATACAAAGTTACCTTGATTTGTAGAATTTACATTTTTAAAACCTTTACCTCTAATAGTAAATTTCGTTGCAGTTTGTGTTCCTTCCGGAATTTGGAATGTTTCTTTTGAACCATCTACCATTGGTATTTCAAGATTAGCCCCTAGCGTAGCTTGAGTGAATGTAATAGGTACAGTACAATATACATCATTTCCATTTCTAGTAAATATACTATGTTTCTTAACTCTTATTAAAATGTATAAATCTCCCTTAGCTCCACCTCTTGATCCAGCTTCACCTTCACCTCTTAGAACTATAGTTTGACCATCATCAATACCTGCAGGAATTTTAATCTTAATCTTAGCTTGTTTTCTAATTTTACCTCTTCCCTTACATACATCACATGGTTGTTTAATTACTTTTCCTGTACCACCACAAGTACCACA
Organism: uncultured Clostridium sp.; assembly: GCA_946545035.1. Classification (GTDB taxonomy): domain Bacteria; phylum Bacillota; class Clostridia; order TANB77; family CAG-508; genus CAG-492. The sequence continues at coordinate 12,753 of CAMNND010000020.1, forward strand.
TGTTCTTGTAGTTTGCATTTGTCCAAGTATTGTATTCTGAATTTGTCTTACTTGACCAGTTCCATTACAAACTGTACATTTATCAATTACTGTTCCTGGTTTTGCACCATTTCCTCCACAAGTTGTACATGTTTCATTTCTTGTAACAATAATTTCTTTCTCTACTCCTAGGAATGATTCTTCGAATGTAATATCTATTGTGCTTTTTACATCTGCACCTTGAACAGGTCCATTATTATTTTTTCTGCTTCTTCCTCCGAATCCGCCACCGAAGAATGATGAGAATATATCTCCGATATCTCCAAAATCTGAAAAGCCATCGAACCCAGTAGAATAATATCCACCGGCACCTCCGCCTCCAAATCCTTGTGGGCCATCAGGTCCAAATTGATCATACATTTTTCTCTTCTGAGGATCTGATAATGTCTCGTATGCTTCATTTATTTCTTTAAATTTCTTTTCAGCTTCTTCCTTATTGTCAGGATTTGCATCTGGATGATATTGTTTAGCAAGTTTTCTAAATGCTTTTTTTAATTCATCTTCAGTTGCAGTCTTGCTTACTCCAAGTACTTCATAATAATCTCTTTTATCTGACATTTCCTATTTTCCTTTCCGAAAAGTTAAAGTATGAGGTTGGATTTTTTCTCCAACCTCGATTGTAATTATAATTATTTGTTATCTCCATCGTCTTCAACTTTGTAATCTGCATTGTATACGTTTCCATCTGCATCAGTTTCAGCATTTCCAGATTCAGCGCCTGCCTCAGCATTTCCGTTTGCAGCTTGAGCTTGTGAATATAATTTTTCAGATACAGCATAGAATGTTGTTGTTAATTTTTCTGTTGCTGTTTTAATTGCTTCTATATCATCAGAATCTTTAACAGCTTTTAGTGCTTCTATATCTGTTTCAACTTTAGCTTTTTCTTCTGCGCTAATCTTGTCACCTAAATCAGCTAATGTTTTTTCACAGTTATAGATTAAACTTGATGCGTTATTTTTAGCTTCGATTCCGTCTTTTTGTTTCTTATCTTCAGCAGCATGTGCTTCAGCATCTTTAACAGCTTTTTCAATATCTTCATCAGATAAGTTTGTAGAAGCTGTAATAGCTATATCTTGGCTATTTCCTGTTGCCATATCTTTTGCAGATACATGAACAATACCATTAGCATCAATATCAAATGTTACTTCGATTTGAGGTACTCCTCTTGGTGCTGCAGGAATTCCTGTTAATTGGAATCTTCCTAATGTTTTGTTATAAGCAGCCATTTCTCTTTCACCTTGTAATACGTGAACTTCAACTGATGTTTGAC
>CAMNND010000021.1 GCA_946545035.1 uncultured Clostridium sp.
GAAAACACACGGATTCTGATGGCATTGATTCAATACCTTTTTCATATGTTTTTCTATTGCTTTTTTCGGACAAAACAACTCTGAATCCTAAATTAGTTAAAAATGTAAACCAAAAAGGATAATCTTCATACATATTTAATACTCTAGGAATACCAATAGTTCCACGTTTAGCATATTCCTCAGTTAAAGGTATGTAGTTAAACAATCTTTCATATTTATACTTAATCAAGTTTGGTAGCTCAGTTTTCTTTTGGGTTATTCCAGCACCTCTTTCACATCTATTACCTGAAATATATCTACTACCGTCATTAAATTTGTTTATAGTCAATAGACAATGGTTTTCGCAGTTTTGACAACGAACATGTGATGTTGTAACTTCTAATTTATCTATACCTTCTGAATCCAACATTGTAGAATGATATTCCATATCTAAGTTAGTTTCAAATTGTTGTTTGGCAAGCAATGCTGCACCGTAAGCTCCCATTAAACCGGCAATATCAGGTCTTATGACATTCTTACCAACGATTAATTCAAAAGCTCTTAGAACTGCATCGTTATAAAAAGTTCCTCCTTGGACAACTATTGAATTTCCAAGAGTACTTACATCTCTAATTTTCATAACTTTTTGTATTGCATTTTTTATGACAGAATATGAAAGCCCTGCAGAAATATCACCGACTGAATAACCTTCTTTTTGAGCTTGTTTAATTTTAGAGTTCATAAAAACGGTACATCTTGAACCTAAATCAACAGGCTGTCTTGATTCAATGGCAGCTTGAACGAATTCTTCAATAGATAAATTTAAGCTCTTTGCGAAAGTTTCTATAAAAGATCCACAGCCAGATGAACATGCTTCGTTAAGCATAATATTATCGATAGATCCTTTTTTTATTTTTATGTATTTCATATCTTGACCACCAATATCAACTATACTAGTTACGTTTGGCATAAATTCTTTGGCTGCTGTATAATGTGCGATTGTTTCAATTTCATTTAAATCAATTTTTAATGCTGTTTTAATTAGTTGTTCACCATATCCAGTAACACCACTAAACCTTATATCTGCCTCTTTAGGAAGAACAGCATATAATTTTTTTAACATATTCATAACGCTCTTTAACGGATTACCTTCATTATTTCCATATAGCGAATATAATAGCTTACCATCATTGTCTATTAAAACAAGCTTAGTTGTAGTTGATCCGGCATCAATACCAACAAAACAATCACCTGAATAATTTTCTAAATTACCTTTTTTTACACAATCTTTGCTATGTCTTTCTTTAAATTCATCATAATCTGCATCAATAGAAAATAACGGATCAAGAGGTATAGTTGTTGAGTCATGTGATTCTCTTAAGACTGTTATTTTGCTCTTTAATATCTCATTAGTAATTGGTTTATTATCAATTGAATTGATGGCAGCTCCTTTGGCAACAAAAAGATGGGCTTCTTTAGGTAATATAATTTCGCTGTCTTTTAGATTAAGAGTTTCAATAAATCTTTGTCTAAGCTCTGATAAATAATTTAAAGGTCCACCTAAGAAAGCAACATTTCCTTTTATTGGTCTACCACAAGCTAAACCACTAATTGTTTGATTAACAACTGCTTGGAAAACAGAGACAGCGATATCTTCTCTCGCAGCACCCTCGTTAAGAAGTGGTTGAATATCTGTTTTAGCAAACACGCCACATCTAGATGCTATAGGATATATAGTTGTATGTTTTTTAGATAACTCGTTGAGCCCTGCTGCATCTGTATGTAATAAGGATGCCATTTGGTCAATGAATGCACCCGTACCACCAGCACATGTTCCGTTCATACGTTGCTCTATAAATTTATCAAAATATATGATTTTAGCATCTTCTCCTCCAAGTTCAATTACTACATCTGTTTGAGGTATATATTTTTCTACAGCTTTTTTGCAAGATATAACTTCTTGGATAAAAGGTAAATTTAAAAAGCTAGCAGCAGACATAGCACCAGATCCTGTTAAAGAAATCGTAAATTTAGAATTAGGATAACTAGATTCTAATTTTTCTAGAACATTACATACAGTGTTTTTCGTATCTGAAAAATGCCTTTCGTAATTTTGGTACACAATATTTAATTCAGAATCAAGTACTACTATTTTTACTGTAGTTGATCCAACATCAAGTCCAACATGTAAGATTTTTTCCATAATTATCTCCTTTTGAATTCGTATAATTCAGTATGTATTGTATATTGATTTAAGCGTTTTGTCAAACAAAAGTACTAGAAATAATAAGCTTTTCTGGTCATATTTAATAAAAAATAATAATAGTATGTACAAATATGTGTTAGGAGGTCAAAAATGAATAAAAAGACAAAAAAAATTGCTGTAATTATAATATCAACTACGATTAGTATTAGCTTAGTATTTTTATTAATTTTGAATGTTGATGTAAAGAAGGTTGAAGAAGAAATCTCGTATAATGAAATTATTCCGGAAGAAGAATTAACGGATAATCAATTACGAGAAACAACAATAAATTTATACTTTGTAGGAGAGGATAATGAACTAAAAGAAATTGTAAAAAAGGTTGACTCAAAAGAATTAATAGAAAATCCATATTTTATTGCACTTAGCTTATTAATTAATAAAAATGATGATAGTAATAATAAAACATATATACCAGAGGGGGTTAAGATTAACAATATTAATAGAGAAAAAGAGTGTTTAATAATTGACTTATCAAAGGAATTTATTGAAAATATGGATGATAATATTGAAAATCAAAGCCTTGCGATTTCTCAGATAGTTAATACAATGACACAATTTAATGAAATAAATGCAATAAAAATTTTAATTGATGGAAGTGATGATTGTAGTTTTAAAAATGGAAATATAAGTTTCAAGCAATTATTTACTAATGAAGATTAATTATTTATTCAATTTTTTACATTTTTTAGATATTGAAATAATGTTTTTTATTTTTGTTATTTTATTTAAAAAACATTCTACTTCAAATAGTGATTTTAAATGATTGCTATTTGATTTTTTTTGTATACATTTTTTCATAAACTAAATTCCTCTCAAAAATAAGTTAAAAGTCTTTAAAAATAAGGACTTTTAGTATATAATATTAAATGTTGAAAGTAATTGTTAATATATAAAGGAGAATTTGTGGATAACATTAAAGAAAATGAAAGAGTAGATGATTTAGAAATAAAAGATATAAAAATAATTCAAAAAAAAGATGGATTTTGTTTCGGAATAGATAGTATTCTTCTATCTGACTTTGCTAAGAATATAAAATATAATTCCAATGTTTTAGATCTAGGGACAGGAACTGGAATTCTAGGATTTCTATTGATTGCAAAAACAAAAGTAAATAAAGTTATAGGTATAGAGATTCAATCTGATATTGCTGATATGGCAAATAGAAGCATTGTAATGAATAGATTAGAAGATAGATTTGAGATAATAAATTGTAATATAAATGACCTAGAAGAAAAATTAAAAATTGATTCATTTGATGCAATAATCACTAATCCTCCATATAAAAAAATTAATTCTGGGAAAGTAAATGAAAGCGAAACAAAATTAATTTCAAGGCACGAAGTAAAGGCAAGCTTAGAAGATTTTATAAAAGTAAGCTTTAAGATGTTAAAAGACAAAGGAACACTATACATGGTTCATAGAGCAGAAAGACTTGTTGATATTTTGTATGAAATGAGAAAAAATAGAATGGAACCCAAAAGACTAAGGTTTGTTTATTCTAATGGAAAAAGTGATAGTAAACTTGTTTTGATCGAAGCGATTAAAAACGGAAAATCATATATAAAGATAGACGAGCCATTATATGTATATAATGAAGATGGAACATATACAGATGAAATATTAAGAATATACAATAAAAAGTAGAAAGGAAGATACTATGAGTGGAACATTATATCTTGTTGCTACCCCAATTGGAAATTTAGAAGATATAACATTAAGAGCAATTAGAATATTAAAAGAAGTTGATTTGATTGCCGCAGAGGATACAAGACATAGCTTAAAGTTATTGAATCACTTAGAAATATCAAAACCGTTATTTAGTTATCACAGACATAATGAAGATGTAAAAACGGACTATTTAATTGATAAGTTGATTAATGGCGAAAATATAGCGTTAATAACGGATGCAGGTACTCCTGCTATATCTGATCCAGGTGAACTTATCGTTAAGAAAGCAATAGAAAATAATATAAATATAGTTCCAATACCTGGATGTTGTGCTCTTATTAACGCACTAATATGTTCAGGCTTTGATACGAAAGAGTTCACATTTTACGGCTTTTTGCCACTAAATAAAAAATTAAGAGCAAGTAAATTTGAAGAGCTGAAAAAAGAAAAAAGGACTGTTATTATATATGAAGCACCACATAAGATTGTATCAACGCTAAATGATATTCATAAAAATATAGGGGATGTAAATATAGTTCTGGCTAAAGAAATAACAAAAATTCATGAAAGCTTTCTAAGAGGAAAAGTATCAGAATTAATTTCTCAAATGGAAAATATAAAAGGCGAAATGATTATACTTATAGAAGGAAATCAAGATTCTTCTGAAGAAAAAAAAGAAAATTTATCAATTGAAGAGCAATATGAATTATATAGAAAAGAAGGATTAAGTAAAAATGAAATAATAAAAAAAATTGCTAAAAATAATGGTGTAAAAAAGAATGAAATATATATGCAATTTATAGATAAAGAATAAACAAAAAGAATAATTGTTTATTCTTTTTTTGGTTGTATTTGAATAGTTTATTGATGGTGAGATAAAGATGATTAATACAATATGGCCATGGCTCATACTAATATCAATAAGCTATTCTTTCTTTTTTGGGAGAATGGATATATTAAATGATGGTATTTATGATTCAACTAGGTCAGCAATTAACTTATGCGTTACTTTGTTTGGAAATATTGCATTATGGAACGGCTTGATGAGAATAGTTAGAGAAACGAAGATTATAAAAGTACTATGTAAATTATTAAGCCCAATAATTGTTAGATTATTTCCGGAAACAAAAAGTGATTTAGAATTAAGACAAATAATTTCGATGAATATGATTTCTAATTTTTTGGGACTTGGGAATGCAGCTACTCCAATTGGAATTAAAGCCATGAAATTATTAAATGAAAAGAACAGTAAAAAACGAAGTATGAGCAATTCAATGATTATGCTTGTTCTAATAAATAGTGCTTCAATACAATTGATTCCAACAACTATGTTAGCAATAAGACAATCATTAAATTCAAAAAATCCTAACAATATTATAATACCAGTATGGTTGGCGACAACAGTAGCTGCAACTACTGGCATAATAGCCTTAAAAATATTTTTTAGAAAGAGATAAAAATGTATTTAATTAATAATTTATCATATCATATAATGCCGTTTTTTATAGGAATAATAATGTTTGTTGGAATAAAAGAAAAAAAAAGGGTATTTGATTTATTTTTGGATGGTGCTGAAGAAGGAATAAAAATAGTGATAAGACTAGTTCCAACATTAATTGGAATATTTTTTTTGATAGAAACATTGAGAGCTTCAGGTTTTATAGAATTTATAACATACCTACTTAAACCGTTAGTTGAAAAAACAGGCTTTCCGCCTGAAGTATTACCGCTAGCGCTTATTAGGCCAATATCTGGGAGTGGAGCAATTGGAGTGGCAACTGACATAATGAAAACATATGGTGTTGATTCTTATTTAGGAAATGTTGCTGCTGTTATTGTTGGAGCAACGGAAACAACGATATATACTATAGCGGTATATACAAGTGAATTAAAAGTAAGTAAATCAAGAAAATTATTTGCAGCAGCATTAGCTGCAGATATGGCAGGAATAGTTGCGGCAGTAGTATTTTGTAGAATTTTGTCGATGAATTTTTCTTGACTTTTCAGTATTTAGGTTTTATCATTTAATTAAGATTAAATCAAATATTTATGTCAAAAATTTTAATTCAATATTATTTTATGTTTTTAATTTTGTAGAGGAAATCTATTTTATAGAAAAGCCCCCTTTTCTTAAATATAATTTACAAACCCCTATAACAAAAATGTAAATATTATCCTCTACATTAAAATAAATTTACCTATGATAAGTTTCGTTATTTGAAATTTTAAAAGCTCTAAATAATTGCTCTGCTAGAAAGACTCTAATTAACTGATGAGGAAAAGTCATTTTGGAAAAGCAGATTAGTTCATTAGAATGTTTTAAAACATTTTCAGATAACCCAAGAGTTCCACCAATGACAAAAGTAATATTACTTGAGCTATTTAATGAAATGTCCTCAATTTTTTTCGAAAATTCTTCAGAGGTGAATTGTCTTCCTTTTAAATCTAATGTCATAACGTAAGAATTTTTATCAATATGAGAAACAATTTTATCAGCTTCTTTTTCTTTGATACTATTTATAATTGATTCATTTAGATTATCAGGTACTTTCTCATCAGATAGCTCAGTAATATTGAAATTACAATACTTAGAAAGTCGTTTTGAATATTCAGCTATAGCATCTTGTAAATATTTTTCTTTTAGTTTTCCAACACATATTATATTTATATGTAACATAAATTCTCCTTACTATATTTCGATAATTTTTGAAGGCGTATTTCTGCTTGCAACGGATAAGTTAATTGAAGAAGAGTCAATTTTTGCGTTGATTAATTCATCAGCTACTGTTTTATATGCAAGTTCAGGAAAGTTATTTTCTTTACTTAGATGACCTAGCATTACAGTCTTTAAATTTTTCTTAGCCAACTGAACAACAAGTTTAGCAGCGTCACTATTAGATAAATGACCATATTCTCCAGATATCCTTTTCTTTAAGGGATAGGGATATCGTGAAAATTTGAGAATTTCAGGGTCATAATTTGACTCTAATAAAATAAAAGAGCTCTCTTCTAAAGCTTTGAAGACATCATTTGATACATAACCTAAATCAGTCGCTATACTAATTTGTTTAGTATTATTAGAAATACTGAAACCACAAGGATTTGCCGCATCATGTGAAATTGGAAAAGGATTGATTATTAAATCTCCAATTTTAAATTTTTCAGAAGGAGTATATATTTTTTGTAATGATGAATCAATCTTTTCAGCTTGATTTGGCATTGCATTCCATGTTTCTTTTGTTGCATAAACTGGAATATTATATTTTTTGGCAAGAGTACCTAGACTCTTAACATGATCAATATGCTCATGTGTAATAAGGATTGCATCTAAATTTTTAGCAGCAACATTAATAGAAGAAAGTGCATTTTCTATTTTTCTTGCACTTTCTCCAGCATCTATTAATATATTTGTTGTTTCACTTTGAACGAATAAACTATTTCCACTACTACCACTATATAAACTACAAAAATTAAACATTGTTTTCCTAATCTCTAACTCTAATAATATTAGCTCCTAATTTTCTAAATTTTTCTTCGATATTTTCATAACCTCTATCTATGTGTTGTAAGTTGTATAATTCTGTTGTACCCTCGGCAGCTAGACCAGCAATGATTAGTGCTGCACCAGCTCTTAGATCTGTTGCTGATACAGGTGCACCTGATAAACTTTCAACGCCTTCGAAAAATGCAGTTTTTCCTTGAGAGGTTATTTTTGCTCCCATTTTTATTAATTCATAAGTATATTGAAATCTAGATTCCCATATATTCTCAGATATAACACTTGTTCCTTCGGCCAACGATAATACTACGCCCATTTGTGCTTGTAAGTCTGTTGGAAATCCTGGATATGGAGCTGTCTTTATATTTGTTTTCTTTGGTCTTTGATTACAACTAACACGGATTTCGTCACCAGATTCCTCAACTTTTCCGCCCATCTCAATTATTTTAGCAGTTAGACAGTCTAAATGTTCGCTGATACAATTTTTAATAATTATATCACCTTGAGTTGCCATTGCTGCTAGCATAAATGTTCCTGCTTCAATTTGATCTGGAACAACAGAATACGTTGATCCACTTTTTAATTTCTCGACACCATTAATCTTAATAATATCGGTTCCTGCTCCACGAATATCTGCTCCTATAGAATTTAAAAAGTTAGCAACATCAACTATATGTGGCTCTTTTGCAGCATTATCTATGGTTGTTGTTCCTTTTGCTAAAACTGCAGCTAACATTACATTTATTGTTGCTCCGACAGAAACTGTATCTAAATATATAGGTGCACCTATAAGATCTTGAGCAGTTGCAGAAACTTTTCCTGTTGCAACTTTTACAGTCGCTCCTAATGCTTCGAATCCTTTTATATGTTGATCTATTGGTCTTGCACCTAGATTACAACCACCTGGTAGACCTACTTCTACATTATGACATCTTCCCAATAGAGCTCCAATTAAATAATAAGAAGCCCTAAATTTGCTAGTTTTATCTAATGGAGCTTTATATCCATTTAATAGTGATGAATCAATTTTTACTGTATTTTGATTAATCCACTCAACTTTAGCCCCTAAATCTTTTAATATTTCACATTGAATTTGTACATCGCTTATGTTTGGTACGTTTTCTAGAGTACAAACTCCATTTACTAGTAATGTGGCAGGAATTAAAGCAACAGCAGCATTTTTGGCACCACTAATTGTTACTTCACCTTGTAATCTTGTTCTACCTTGAATAACTAATTTTTCCAATTTAATACCTCCACGAATATAATCTCTCTATATATAACATAAAATACATTTTTTTACAAGAAAATTCACAGATTTTCAAATAATTCTATTAGCTTAAATTTTATTTTTATATCTGCTGAGGAACTATTTTTTGAAACAATTGAAAATTCTTCTAAATCTAAAGAATCTTCTAAAATCGACATTGAATTGTTGACTAAGTTCATATTATCTGATTGGGGGATGCAAACTGATGGAAACATGACACACCACCAATTTTGACCTTGTGCTTCCCCAAGTTCAACTATTAAAGCATCATAAATGCCCTCAGGTAAAACAAATGATTCATAATCTTTTGTCGGAAAATATGATTTACCAATTGATATATTAACAGAATAATTAATATTTTCTTCCGTAACTAGATTTTGAGAGATATCATTTAATTCAGTTAAATTGTTGTTAATAATCTTGAGTGCTTCTTCCTTTGTGTGTACATTTTTTAATAATGGTGATAGGTAGCCCATGATTCTATCTCTTAATTTATATTTAATAATTTGATCATTTGTAGAGTTGCTATTAGCAACAACGTGGAATCTAACAAAGGAGTTTGAAATATTATTAAACATAATAATAGAATATGATTTTGCCGAATAGTATATAAAAAGTGTAACTAATATAAGCAATAATATAAAAAATAATAAAAAATTTTTTTGTTTCTTCATAAGACCTCCATAATATAGTAACTAAAGTATAAACATTATTTGGAAAAATATACAAAAGAGCTTGAGCAAACAAACAGAAAAAAATGTCGAAAAATGACAGGCGATTTAAATTGACACCATAATGCGAAGGTGTTAGAATTTTGAAATTATAAGGAGGCTTTAAAATGGAAAATAATGATTGTATTAAAAAAACATATTGTTTATATGCAAGTGAATGGCATTTAACGATAATGCTTTTACCATTTATAAGTAAAAAATTATTCGAAAAAGATAGAATTTATATGAAGTTTGAGAATAGTATTGAAGATAAAATGAAACAATTGGTTGATAAATTGGATTTTAGGAATAAAGATGAATTAAATAATATACAATGGAACATAGAAATTAATGATGAGGATTATACACAAAATGAAAGAATTTACATTGTTGCAGGTTCAAATGAATATATGGAAGATATGAATAAAAAGATAAATCTATTCTATAAGAATAAGGAGAGTAACGTAGAGATTATCAACTGTTTTGATATAGAAAAAATTGAGAAAAAAAGTGAGTTGCTGAGGGATGAATCATATATTAACATATTAACAACAAAAGGAGAAACTTTGATTAGTTCACAATAATTATTTTTTTATTGACTAATAAACTTATTTGTTATAATATAACAGAATAATAACAAAAAAGGAGGAAATTATGAATATTGACGAACTAGAGAGCAAATTAAAATCAGCTAATCAATTGCAAATTTTAAGTGCATACAATAGAGCTGATGATGATACTAAAAAAGAATTAATTGATCAAGTTGAAAGAATTGATTTTTCACAGATTGCTGATTTATACGAGACAACAAAACATGAAGTTAATTTTAATAATGATGTAATAGAGGCAATTCCATATATTGACAAAGAAAAATTATCAGAGAATGAACTTAATAGATATCTAAAACTTGGTGAAGATGAAATTAAAGCAGGGAGATACTCTGTTGTAACAATGGCTGGAGGTCAGGGAACTAGGCTTGGTCACAAAGGCCCTAAAGGAACTTTCGATATTGGTTTAGATTCACACAAGTCAATATTTGAAATTTTAATAGATAGTTTAAAATTAGATAGCGAAAAGTATGGCGTTACTATTCCTTGGTATATCATGACAAGTAAAGAAAACAACGGAGATACTGTTAAATTCTTCGAAGATAACAATTACTTTGGTTATGATAAAAATGCTATTATGTTTTTTGAACAAGGAAAACTACCAATGGTTGATGAGTCTGGTAAAATCTTAATAAATGAAAAAGGAATTATTAAAGAAGCTTCTGATGGCCATGGTGGTATATTCCAATCAATGAAAAAAAATGGCGTTACAGATGACATGAATAAAAAAGGAATCAAATGGGCATTTGTTGGGCCAGTTGATAATATACTTGTAAAAATGGTTGATCCTGTTCTTTTAGGAATTATGATTGATCAAAATGTTCAAGCTGGTGGAAAAAGCACAGTAAAAGCTAATGCTGCCGAAAAGGTTGGTGTATTCTGCAAGAGAAACGGAAAACCAGGTGTTGTTGAATACACAGAGATTTCGAAGGAAATGGCTGAAAGAAAAAATGAAAATGGTGAACTTGTATTTGCCGAATCTCATTTAAATTGTAATATGTTCAGTGTAAAAGCAATTGAAGAAGTAGCAAATAAAAATCTACCTTATCATATAGCACATAAAAAAGCTAGCTACATTGATGAAAACGGAAACCTAGTGGTTCCAGAAAAACCAAATGCGTACAAATTCGAATCATTTATTTTTGATGCTTTTGATATGCTTGATGATATGGCTATATTAAGAGTTAAGAGAGAAGAAGAATTTGCGCCGGTAAAAAATGCAGAAGGTACAGATAGCCCAGAAACAGCTAGAAAATTATATGAAGATTATTATAAAAAATAATAAATATTTTGATGAGGTGTTTTAGCTTTGCTAGAATGCCTCATTATGTCTTTTAGGAGGTTAAAAATGGATTATTTAGAAAAGTATAATGAATGGTGTAACAGCGATGTTTTTGATGAGAATACAAAAAAAGAGCTAAAAGCAATTACAGATGAGAACGAAATCAAAGATAGATTTTACAAAAATCTAGAATTTGGAACCGCTGGCTTAAGAGGTGTTATTGGTGCAGGAACAAATAGAATGAACAAGTATACAGTTACGCAAGCAACACAAGGATTGGCAAACTATATAAAAAAAGTTGGTGGAGAAGGTAGAGGTGTAGTTATAGCATATGATTCAAGAAATATGTCTATTGAATTTAGTACATGGGCAGCTTTATGTTTAAATGCTAATGGAATTAAAACGTATAGATTTGAATCACTAAGACCAACTCCAGAGCTTTCATTTGCAGTTAGATATCTTAATTGCATAGCTGGAATTGTAATAACTGCAAGTCATAATCCAGCAGAGTACAATGGATACAAAGTTTATTGGGAAGATGGAGCTCAAATAGTTCCACCAGTTGACAAAGGAATTATGGATGAAGTTAAGGCTGTGACTGACTTTAGTACAATAAAAGAAATGGATATCGAAGAGGCTAAAAAGTTAGGTTTATATAATGAGGTTGGAGAAAACATTGACAATTGTTATATTGAAGAATTAAAAAAGTTGGTTCTTAATAAAGATGTAATTGGAAAAGTTCAAAAAGATTTAAAAATTGTATATACACCACTTCATGGAACTGGTAATTTACCAGTACAAAGAATACTAAAAGAAATTGGATTTGAAAATGTATATGTTGTTCCAGAGCAAGAAAAACCTGATGGAAATTTCACAACAGTTACATATCCAAATCCAGAAGATAAAAAAGCATTTGCACTTGCATTGAAACTAGCGAAAGAAGTTGATGCTGACATTGTTCTTGCAACAGATCCAGATGCTGATAGACTAGGTGTATATGCCAAAGATATTAAAACAGGTGAATATATGCCTTTTACAGGAAATATGTCTGGTTTATTAATTGCTGAATATGAACTGGCTCAAAAAAAGGAAAAAGGAATTTTACCAAATAATGGAGCTCTAATAACAACAATTGTTTCATCAAATATGGCTGGTGCAATTTCAAAAGAATATAATATTAAATTAATAGAAGTATTAACGGGATTTAAATATATCGGAGAGCAAATGAAAATATTTGATCAAACAAAAGAGTTTGAATATTTATTTGGATACGAAGAAAGCTATGGCTGTTTAATTGGAACTCATGCAAGAGATAAAGATGCAATTGTTGCCGTAATGGCTCTATGTGAAGCTGCAGCATATTATAAATCGAGAGGTTTAACTTTGTGGGATCAAATGATTAACATATATGAAAAATATGGATATTATAGAGAAGGTCAAACATCAATTACAATGAAAGGGGCAGATGGAGCTGAGAAGATAAAGGCAATACTTGATAATATGAGAGCTAATCCTCCAAAGCAAATTGGTGATTATAAGGTTCTAGAATATAGAGATTACAAAAATAAGATTGTTGAAAACTATGAAAACAATACAACTGGGGAGACGACACTTCCTGAATCAAATGTTTTATACTTCAAACTTGAAAATGATGCATGGTGTTGTGTTAGACCATCAGGAACTGAGCCTAAGATTAAGTTTTATATTGGTGTTAAAGGAACGAGTTTAGCAGATTCTGAGGAAAAATTAAATAAATTATCAGATGCAATGAAAATTTTTGAATAAAAATGTAAGATAGAAAAAGCTAAAAATTTTATTTTAGCTTTTTCTTTTTATGGATTTATAAATTGTATTGTGATAAAATGCAAATAGAATAAAAACGGGAGCAAAAGATAAAATGGGAAATAATAAAACGATGATGCAGTATTTTGAATGGTACTATCCAGATAATTGTACATTATGGCATAAGGTAAAAAAAGATGCACAAAACCTTAGAAACCTTGGAATAAA
>CAMNND010000022.1 GCA_946545035.1 uncultured Clostridium sp.
ATGTCATGCTTCCGACCTGATAGCGCGAGTTCGATTCTCGCTACCCGCTCCAAAAAGAAACATAGCATAAGCTATGTTTCTTTTTTATAGTTTCATCCCACAATTAGGACAGAATTTTCCGCTAGATGTAGTTCCACATGATGGACAGTGTTTTTGACTAGGCACGTTGCTTTGAATCATGTTTGGTGTTGGAGTATTACCATAAAGCCTACTTCTCATAATTTCTTCCTGTTTTGCTATAAGCTCTTTGTTTGATTCTTCAGTTAAAGTTAGACTCATTAATTGTACTTCAGCTTTTATTCCAAAATTACTTTCAACTGTTGAAGCTGCGTTTTGTGTGAATTCATTAACATGTGAAATTAATGAAGCATATCTATTAGTTGAACTTAATTTTGATATTTGGCTTGAAATATCATTCACAACAGCAAATCGAATTTGTTGTTGTAAGTCTTCTGAGATTTCTTGGTTAATAACAATATTTCCATTGAAAACAATAGAAAGGATAAGATTAGTATCAGCATCTTTAAATTTTACTGGAAATGGTGTTCCAAATTTTATTATATCCATATATTAATTCCTCATTTCTTTTTTATATTTTGCAACAATATTATAACATGTATTTTTATTCTAGAAAAGAACTTTATGCTTAGCTAAAGTATACTAAATTTGAAAATTTACATAAAATATGCTATAATGATAGATGCACAAGAGCAAATAGCTCATGTAGTGCAAGCCATGAAAAACAAAAATATATACAACGGAGGTATGAATCATGGAGAAAAAGGTTAACTGCTTGTATATCAAGCACGGCGAGAATGGTAAGGTGGATGTTTTTGGTGCATGCATGCGTCAGGGCGTCCGGACCATCGAGGTTATCCAGAGCATGAAGAATGTGCCTGGTCTTGGCGTCGAAATTTTCGGTGCTAAGTACACTCTCGAGTACATCCAGCAGAAACTTCAGGATCATCCCACTCATAACCTCGTCTTTAAGATGGGCAAGAGCGTGGTGTCCTGGCCGACCTACGAGGATGTTTTTATGATGAACTAATCGCTGTTAACTAAAAGAGAGGCGGAGGTGCTTTGTTGCAACCTCCGCCTGCTCGGATCTAAGTAACAAGATTTTGACTTTAAATACTTACTATGGTATAATGATTTACATGCATTATGCATTAATTTATACAAACCATAAAGGGAGGCGTTTTTATGAAGTATTCTCTTTCAGAGACTAAGGAGAGACAGAGCCAGCGGGAGCATCGAAGAAATTTGAGAACGGTGCATCATCATATCGCTCTGTTTCCGGGAACGTGCTGTATGTGTGGTAGAGAGTTTCAGTTTGAGACGGGGTACAGAGTCTTCGTTGATTACTGCATTGCAACTCTTGTCTACGACATCTGCAACGGATGTGCAAGCTCCAGAGATGATGCTTGTCGCAAGTTTTACGAAAGTGGAAACGATGCTAACTGATTTTGTTTGTGGCCTGTGGGAGAAATTTGTTCTCTCACAGGTCTTTTCTATTGATTAGATAAAAATATACTAAGAATAAGCAAAGAAGGCGATGATTCAATGAACCATCGCCCTCCGTGCTTTAGGATTTGCTTATTTCTCGTAATCGCAGTCACCGATTCTAACATGGTTTTTATCTGCCCATGTGTCTACGTAACCGATGATGTGTGCCTTGATACCGTATTTTTCTGCATGACGAATAACGTTTTCAGCATCTGCAACGGAAGGAACATATACTTCCATGCCAATACCCATGTTGAATGTTTGATACATGTGATAGTCGTCGATTCCTCTTGATGCCTGAATTGCTCTGAAGATAGGCGGAGGCGGAAGCTTCCATACATCATCCTTAACGTAAGTGAGATTGTCACCAAAGTTAATGGACTTAGTAAGGCCTCCTCCGGAGCAGTGAATGATACCGTGTACAGGAATCTTATCAGCCAGAATATCACGGATAACTGGCAGATAGGTTCTTGTAGGAGACAGGATTGCCTCAGCAACTGTAAGAGATGAACCTTCGAGTTTGTCTTCGAGGCGATACTCACCAGTAAACAGCTTTCCAGGATCAATAGTACCATCCATTACTTCGGGATAACCGCGGTAATAAGAGCAAAGCAGGCTGTTGATAGCAAGCGTGAGTCCGTTACTACGAATACCGGAGTTTTCTTTGTCCTCATATGTTGCCTGGCCGTACGAAGCAAGACCAACAATACAGTCACCGGGCTTAATGTTGCTGCAGTCAACGATGTCACTTTTCTTGATTGTGGCTACAGCTGTGACATCAATTCCGACAGTTGTAGTATAGCTGCCGACATCAGCTGTTTCGCCACCTGCATTGATAAGATTGATTCCAAGGTCACTCATTTTCTGGAAAAAGATGTTGTATCCCTGAATAATCTTAGCAAGGGCTTCGTCATCTACACGACCGCTATTGCGTGCAATGTGATTTGATATAAAAATATCATTAACCACACCAACGCATGCCATGTCGTCTGTATTCATAACGAGAGCATCTTGAGCAAGACCATACAGGAATTCATCGGTGATACCTTCTTTGAGGGCAAGGTAAGCAACATTGCTCTTGGTACCCACTCCGTCAGAGTGAATAACCTGAGCATAGTTGCTTACGATGTCGTCAGGCAGATTCCGTGGCATTGGTACAATCTGACAGAATGCACCAGGATACAGTCCCTTGTACATGCTTTTTGTTGCCTTATGGACACCCTTCTTGGTAGAAGAGACACCCAAGTCAGCATACGGATCGGAAGTAAGCTTTTTTTCCATTTTGAATCATCCTCCTTAAAAATTAGTTTAGGATTTTGCTTACAATATTGGACCAGCCAATATGTACGGATTATAACAAGGTCTAAGCGTTTTGTCAATTAATCAAAAAAACAAATTGACATAAAATAGAAAAGGTAATATAATAATCGTATGTGGGAGCGGGTCTCCTACAAATGTATCCACAGGGAGGACTTAGAAATGGGTAACTATGTGCAGGATCTTCGGAAACTGGTAGGGCACATGCCTCTCCAGCTGCCTGGTACGGGAGTACTGGTGTGGCGCGAAAACAATGGCAAAATCGAGATTCTTCTCCAACTAAGAAGTGACCACAATAAGTGGGGGCTTCTCGGAGGAGGCATTGAGCTCGGTGAAAGCTATCAGCTGTGTGCTGTTCGCGAATTGCATCAGGAAAGTGGACTGGTCACTTCTGAAGATAAACTCAAGTTGCTCGGGGTTTACGCCGGACCCGCACATGTTTCAGTGCATCCAAACGGCGATGTTGTGTACCATACGGTCGTCTTGTACGCCCTCAAATATGAAGACACAGCATTGGATACGGAGGCAGAGATTTCGTCTGAGACAAGAAAACTCGGATGGCTCACACTGCCAGAAATCAGGGCTCTGTTGGAAGACGGAGAGGAAGCAACGCATTTCTTCCCAAACAATGTTCCAATCATTTGGGATATTGTGGATAAATACTTCGCGGGAGGATTCCCGCAGTTCTAAGGAGATTATGTTGGAACGGGTGACCCTGGCGCAAGCTAGGGTCTATTTTTTTTAGAATGAAATATTGTAATTGACTATGTATAAAGAATAATAAATAATAAAAGCACAAGATTATCTTGTGCTTTCATTGATTTCTTGTTTTTTATCTAAATTAATAATTAAGCCTTCTTTTGCTGCAATTGTCTTTGAGAACTCTGTTTTAGCTTCCTGAACATATTTTTCAGGATTTTCTTCTGGCCAAAAGTGAGTTAGTATTAGTCCTTTGGCATTTGATTCTTTTGCTATAATTCCAGCTTGTCTTGCAGTTAGATGTGAATTTATTTCTGGAAAACCATATGAAGTTAGTAGACTTGATTCACATATAATTAAATCAGAGCCTTTTGCAAATTTTACAATTTTATCCTTACATGAAAATGATGTGTCTGAAGTGTATACAATTGATTGTTTGCCATCAGTCAATTTAATTGCATATGTTTCAACTGGATGATCTGTTTTGCAAAATGAAATTGTAATATTTCCAATTATTAAATTTGAATTTTCATCAATAGTAGAGTAATTAGCAAACGAATTAGATTCTCCCATGATATCCTCATAAATGTTATCTGGTGTTGCAGGAAGGTAAATACTAATAGGATTTTCAATTCTACCTTGATTGTGAAATACAAAAGAAGCATATTGCATATTAAAAACATCATTATAATGGTCTCTATGTAAATGGCTTAGAATAATAGATAAGTTTTGTAAATCATCTGGAAACGAAAGCATACTATGACTACCACTACCTGCATCAAGCATTATTTTTGTATCACCATCTACAATCAAAAATCCAGGACAATTGTGTCCAGAGGTATTATATGGTGATTGAGTTCCTAAAATCTTTAATTTCATAAATATCACTCCAATCTAATTATGCCTTTTGTACTTTTATAACCAATTTTGGCAATTATACAGTAGATAGAAAAAAATTTCCACTTTTTTTCTAAAAAAGGTGACAATAAAATTTATCGTGGTATAATGAGCTTGCATACGTGCATATGCAATATTAAAACAGGAGGTACTTTAGGTTATGTCAGAAGATGCAAAGAGGGCAATTATCTCGTATGAGAGAAAGCCACAAACAATCCATTCTTTCTTTGCTCTTAAGTTCCATGATGGTGATGAGGACTTGGCTAAAGTTAACGCGATTGAAGCTGCGTTGAATAAGGCTGGTATCACAATCACACTTATGGCAAGAGATGTTGAGAAATGGGGAGAGGCAACTATTCCAGAAGGAAAAGCTTTAATGAGAGATTATGCTTTTCCTGCAATGAAACAGTGCGACTGCAATATTATCGAGTTTTCAGAAAAAGGTGTTGGCCTTGGGATGAATGGTGGATATTGTTATGCCGCAGGTAAACCGATTTTCGTAATTGCCAAAACAGGTAGTGACATTTCGACAACAATGAGTAATGTTGCAGAAGAAGTTATTTTCTATGATGATCCGGAGGATTTGGTTGAGCCTTTCACGAGAATTGTAAAGAATTTTCCTCGTGTTATCTTGGCTTCTAAATCTCAAGTTCGTAAACAGCAAATGATTGATGCAAGTATTCCTTTTGAGGTTATGGTTAGTGATGCTGATGAGACTCCGGATGAGTCTAAATCATTCAAAGACCAGCTTGCTGAGATTGCTAATCGTAAAGCAATGACAGTATTTGAAGAGACAAAAGAAAGAGGTCGTCGTCTTATTGTTGCTGGTGATCAAAACTATGTTTTCGAGAAGAAAATGTATGGAAAACCTGCATCAATTGATGAGGCACGCAAGCTTATTTCTAGTATGATGGGCTCTGATGAAGTTTATACATATACTGGAAATGCAGTTATTCTTGCAGACGGTGACAAGATTCTTCAGAGCATTAATCTTACAGATATCTCAAGACTTTCAGTCGACATGATTTCTGATGATGAGCTTGAGGAATATTTATCTACAGGTAAGTGCTTGACGTACTGTGGCGGAATCTCTATTACAGATGCAAAATTTGTTCATCTTAAGGAAGGACGCATGTCTACTGCTAGAGGAATGACACTTGAGTACGCAAAAGAAATGATGTCTAGTTTGTTCGACAAATAATAAGTTGATAATCAGAAAAATATTGCAAGCGAATATGAATTTATTTCATTTAAAACCTATTTACATATACTCTGAAGTGAGCATATGCGAATGGGTTTTATGCTTTTTATAGATAAACAATTTTTATTATTTTCTGCTGGCTAATTGTGAAATTAGCTCTTTTATGATATAAGATAAGTAATTTATCAAGAAATAAAATCTTGAGAAAAATAAATAATAAGGAGAGATTCTGTATGGGATTATTTGATAAGTTATTTAGTAAAAAAGATAATAAAAAGGGTGAGGATATGTCTTCTAAGAATCAAACATCAAGCTCATATGGGATGTTTAATCCAACAAGTTTTAACAAAATAATTGATATAAAAAATGAAATAAAAGATAAGTGTCATAAGATAATGGGTGAAGACGGAAGCATACTTGAAAAATATATGGATAGTCTTAGTGTAAGTGATGATAGAAAAATTGTATATTTGGACAAGCTTGCACTTGATCAAGATGTTATTAGAGAGTTTGCAAATTATTTAAAAGAAAATACTTACGATTTACCAGATGCTATTACAATAAAAGAAAGAACAGCTAAGATAATATCTGACGAAAATCCTGAGCTTACAGCCATAGAGGTATATATAAAACTAATTGAGGAAAAGAGACAAGCGGGGTAATAATTATGAAGAAAAAAGTATTAACTTGTTTCTTTATATATGCAATTATAATTGTTGTTATAATTGCTGCTGTACTAATTTATAAAGGAATAAAAAGTCATTATGGAGGATATGTACAAGAAGAGGTTGTTGTCGAAAATAAGATTTCAATAAAAGCAAAAGAAATTCATGATTATATGAGAGAGAATAATTATGGTTATTGTACATATGATAGTAGATGTGAGCATGAAGGTGAGTGTGGATTAAATGCTACATTTGAATCTTCAAAGAATGGAGCTCATAATACATGTTGTGCTACATATGTATCATGGGTTCTACAAGAAACAGGATATATAACTAAAAAAGAACATGTAGATAATAACTTTAATGCGGCAAATAACTTATCTAAGTATTTGGAAAATCACGGTTGGAGAAAACTTGAAAAAGGAGAGTCTTTGCAACCGGGTGATATACTTTGTTTTAACCATCATGTTGCTATATATGGTGGTAGAGGAGCTCAGTATGATGCAGGAAATAAATATTTATTAACCGTTGAAGCTCCGTGTAAGATTGATGGAAGATTAAGTGTATCATATGCAGAGAAAGTTTTGAGAGCACCAGATTTGGATAACGTAGATAGCGAGGAGATACAAAATGAGATTTAATGGAAAGAAAGAAGCGGAAAATGTTATAAAGTTTGTAAAAGATTATTATAAGAATAACAATCTAAAAGGTGCGATTGTCGGATTAAGTGGTGGAAAAGATAGTGCGGTTGTAACTGCAATACTTGTAAATGCCTTAGGAAAAGAAAATGTTGTTGGGGTTACAATGCCATGCAATTCAATAAGCGAGGATAAAAAAGATGCAGAAATGATTGCTGATTTTTATGGAATTGAATGTATTAACTACGACTTAACAGATACATTTAATACATTTAAAGGCGAGCTTGATAAAACTGGCATCGAATATTCTGAAAAAGATTTGAAAAATAGCGATATTAATGTAAGACCTCGTTTAAGAATGGCAACACTTTATTATATTGCTGCACTATATTCATCTTTAAAAGGCGGAACTTATTTGGTAGCAGGTACTTCAAATAAGAGTGAATTATATGTTGGATACTTTACTAAAGGTGGAGATCAAGTACATGATTTTGAAGTTATATCGGATTTTACTGTTTCTGAAGTAATTAAGATTGGAGAATACTTAAAGGTTCCAGAAAAGGTTCTTTATAAAACTCCATCAGATGGGTTATCTGGTAAATCAGATGAGGATAAGATGGGGATAACATATGATGATATTGAAAAATATATCTATGCTAAACCATTAGATGAAGCTGTTAAAGAAAAAATAGCAAGAATGCATAATAACAATAAACATAAGTTTAATATGCCGGCATATAAAAGACCAAGAGTTGGGGTTTTTGTAGGATCTTTTGATCCAATTCATAAAGGTCATATGCATATTATAAAATACTTGCTTCAATATAATTTAGTTGATAAGATTATTGTTGTTCCAACTGGCGATTATTGGAGTAAAAGTATGGAAGCATCTTTGGAAGATAGAATACAAATGTGTAAGCTTATTCAAAGTAAAAAGATTGAAATTTCTACAACACTTAACAAGTATGAGTACACATATCAAGTATTAGAAGAGCTTGAAAAGAAATATCCAATGGATTATTTATTCTTAATTATGGGGGCTGATAATATTATTCATTTTGATAAATGGAAGAATATTGATCATTTATTAGAATATAATATTATCGTAGTTAATAGAGATAATATTGATATTAATGAATATGTTGAGAAGTTTAATAAGAAAGATAACTTTATTGTTTTAGATGATTTTGACTTTTTATCAATTTCATCAACATATATAAGATCGAATATAGAATCAGAAAATGCAAAAGAATTTTTAGATGAAAAGGTTTTAAATTATATTAAAGATAAGAAACTGTATTTAAAAAAATAAAAATTGTAAAATTAGGGACGAAGCAAAATTATATTCCAGAAATTTTTGCTCCGTCCTTAAATTTTGCTTGCTATCTATTTTTTCATATAATATAATGAGCTAAATATGAACACACTTAATTAAGTGGTTTATCGGTTTGTTCTAGTGATTTAGGAGGTACAAATCATGAGTAATAAAATTAGAGTCGCAATTTGCGGATACGGAAATTTAGGAAGAGGAGTAGAAAAAGAAATTGTTAAATCTGAGGATATGGATTTAACAGCAATATTTACAAGAAGGGAGCCAGAATCTTTAAAGATTAATTCTGATACACCTGTTGTAAATATCAAAGAATTAGAAAATTGGAAAGGAAAAATTGATGTTGTAATCATGTGTGGTGGATCAGCAACAGACTTGCCAGAGCAAGTTCCAGAAGTTGCTAAGATGTTTAACACAGTTGATAGTTTTGACACACATGCTAAGATACCAGAGTATTTTGAAAAAGTTGATAATGCTGCTAAGTCAGCTAATAATACATCATTAATTTCTGGAGGTTGGGATCCAGGTATGTTCTCTATTATGAGAGTATATGCTAATAGTATTCTAGCTGAAGGAAACACATATACATTTTGGGGAAAAGGTGTTAGCCAAGGACATTCTGATGCAATTAGAAGAGTTCCAGGAGTTAAAGATGCTAAACAATACACAATTCCAATAGAGAATGCTATGGATAGAGTAAGAAGCGGAGAAAATCCAGCTCTTACAACAGGAGAAAAACATTTAAGAGAATGTTTTGTTGTTGCTGAAGAGGGGGCTGATAAAGCTGAAATAGAAAGACAAATAAAAACAATGCCTAATTATTTTGATGAATATGAAACGACAGTACATTTTATATCTGAAGAGGAGCTTAAAGCTAATCACTCAAAGATGCCACATGGTGGATTTGTAATCCATAGTGGAGAAACTGGGGATGGAAATAAACAAATTATTGAATATTCTCTAAAGCTTGATTCTAATCCAGAATTTACAGCTTCAGTTCTTATTTGTTTAGCAAGAGCAACATATAGATTAAATCAAGAAGAAAAGTATGGTGCGAAAACAGTTCTAGATGTTCCACCAGCATATTTTTCAAAAAAGAGCGGAGAAGAGCTTAGAAAAGAATTGCTATAGAATAAAATATATGATATAAATTTAAGGAGATGTAATATTACGTCTCCTTAAGAATTTGCAGTCTTGGCAGAGTGGTTGAATGCGCTTGTTTCGAAAACAAGTAAGGGTAATTCCTTCGGGGGTTCGAATCCTCTAGACTGCGCCAAAATAAATAGAAAGGAGTTAAATTTCAAATATATATTAAATTTGAGATTTAGCTCTTTTTATTTTTATAAAAGTAATATAGAAGAGGATAGTATGAATAACAAACAATTAGATTTATTTAACGAATTAAATGAAAATAAAACACTTAGAGAAGTTCAAGAATATATCAAGAAGGTAATTGAAATACGAGGCTTTAATAAACAATCTCCAGAGCAAACGATGCTTCTATTGACTGAAGAAGTTGGAGAGCTTGCTAAAGCAATTAGAAAAGATAAAACAAAGATGTGTATTGATAATAATAAAATTAATAATTATGATACAATTGAAAGTGAAGTTGCTGATGTTTTTATTGTTCTAAGCACGATATGTAATGAATTAAATATAGATTTATATTCTGCGATAAAGAATAAGGAAAAAGAAAATATAAATAGAAAATGGAGCTAATAATAAAAATTAATACGCTTTTAAAGGGAGAAATATATGGATACAGTTATTTATTTGATAAGACATGGCAAGACTGATAAGACAAAATTAGTAGATGGCTCAGGTGAACTTACAGGTCATAAAGAAGTTGATTTGGATGATAGTTTTATTCCAAAGATTGAAGAATTCTCTGAAAAAATGAACTTTAAAGATATAAAAAATGTATACAGTTCAAAGTATGTTAGAGCAAGGAAAACAGCAGAAATATTGTCAGGAAAAAGTGATATAAATATAGATGATAGACTCGGTGAAAGACTAGGTGGTATTCCTAATTTAGATATAACACCTGAAGAGTATTATAAGATGCAATTTGATAACCCAGATTTTTGTTTCCCAGAAGGAGAAACGGTTAATCAAATAATTAAGAGAATGGACGAAGCAATAAATGATATTATAGAAAAAAATAGAGGGGAAGAGTCTATAGTAGTTTCACATGGTGCTGCGATTACATTTTATTTAAGAAAATGGTGTAATATTGAGATAACAAACGTTGAAAAGAAAATTAGAAGATTTGAATATAATGGAAATGTAATACATGAAGGTGTTGTTAATTTTATACAATGCTTTAAATTGATATTTAATGATAATAATCAAGTTATTAACATAGAAGTCTATTAGAGATTATTATTATTTAGTATAATTAGTTGCAAATGCAACAAAAAAGACTTATCTTTAGATAAGTCTTTTTTATTTTAATACGATTATTGGAACTTCCATTTCTTCTCTGCTAAGACCGCAGTGTGTAGATTTCTTTAGAGGCTTTCCTTCTGCTAAATAGGTTTCAATTCTCATCATACTTCCATCAACAGATATTGCAATATAATTGCCAATGAAATCATCAACTTTTTTATGCTTTTTACCAGTTCCAAGCATTTTGTATATATCAAGAAATTCTTCTTTTGTCATTAACCAGAAATTCTTTTCAAATAAACTATTAAATCTTTGTACAAATATATCTTTCATTTCTTCTTTAACCCAGAATGATAAACATCTAGATTCTAGAGAAGGTGGAATTATTAAACATTCCATAAGCTCTGGATAATCTAAGATGGTGTATGCGTTAGTAATATTTTTGTGTCCATGATCTGCTGTTACGATAATCAGAGAATCATCTCCAAGTTTAGCTCTTAAGTCTTTAATTTTTTTCTCAGCATCTAAAACAAATTCTTTGGCTTCTTCTGAATCTGTTCCAAATTTATGTAATAATCCATCTGGATTATCAGAATAAGCTAGTATGAAATTATTACTTGGCATTGTGACAATATCTTCGATTGTAAAAATAAGTTCATCTAGATTATTTGCACGTATACTTCTTTTAGCTCTTCTTTCAGCATATTCCGGTTGAACTTCAAATGCTTTTACATCTGGGGAAGCTTCTTCAATTTGATAGAAGATGCTTTTGTAATTCATATCAGTTTCGAATACATCTTTTAAAGGCTTTTTTATATAATCTCCAAGATATGATTCTTTGTGAGAAAATGTATCTAATGCTCTTCCATATTCTTTGAAATATTGAGACCATGCAATCCAGCCTGTTTCGTAAGGTACCTTTCCTGAATAATAAGCAGGAAGTGCAGCAGTTGTAGTAGATGGAAATACGGATGTAACACAGTCTATTTGATTTTGTTTAAAGAAACCATCCTTTGATATTTCATTTAAATTGTATTCTCCAAGACCATCTAGTATCATGAAGATTATATTTTTATATCTCTTTTCAGATAAGATTTTATCTAGAGCTTCATTTGATTTACATGCGCACTCTACATTATAGTTTTTTAATATAGAAGACATTGTTCCTAATATACAATGGTCATAATTAGGTAATAGTATATTTTCATATTGCATAATTATTATTCCTCCTTAATAAATCGGTTATATAAAATAATCTGCTGTTTAATATGGTTTAAATTCAAAGTTAAATCCAACATATTTTGAAAGTTTATTATTAAAGTAGTCGTTATATTTATCAATATTTTCCTTTGCAACAGGAGAAATATCATAAATTCTTCTAATAGAATCATCATCTTTAACAAGAGGAACAATAAATCTTTTCTTTGGTCTTACAGATGTGCAGTATTGCTCTTCAAATGGTTCATTAGATGAAATAATAGATGTTGAATCTTGAAATTTTTTGAATGCACTTGAGATATATGTATCTTTACAATTTAGTATTCTATCAATAATTTCTTTTTCAGACATTTCATATAAGTCATCTATAGAAATAAATCCTTTTCTATTCATTGACTTAACACTATCAGCAAGAAATTGCATTGTAGCTCTATCTTCATCAGATACCCATGCAGGCCATAAGCTTGAAACTATATTTACATATTTTTCGCATATAGCTTTATCTTTGAATCCAAGCTCTACTATTCCATTTTCATTTTTTAATATTGTTACATTATTATAAGTTTCTCTAATATCTTCTAGATTCCAAACTCTTTTTAAGACAAGACCACTTGAGTAGTTATACTCAAATCTATCAGCACTTAATTGTGGTGTATCATTATCAGCAATCGGATAGATGTGGTAGTCTGAAACTTCTTCAACTTTTATACCATCTCTATTTAGTAATGCCATGATTTCCTTTGAGTCACGTATTATTTGTTCAGTTCTTTCTTCAGTTGATTCCTGATGCTCTGAATCGCCATTCATAAAATCTATGCAGTGTTTAAATGTTGGAGTTGCTATATCATGGAATAAACCAGATAGTGTTTGTTTCTTGTCCTTAGTAAAATTCCAAATAATTAAAGCAACACCGATGCTATGATCTAGATTTGAGTACCAATAGGTATTATTAAATACCTTTGTATAATCAGTACCACAGCTCATGGAAATCTTATGAATTCTTTGTAGTTCAGGCGTATTTATATAGTCATTCATCCATTCTGGAAATTCAGGGGATAGAATACTAAAATATTCTTTTATTTCGTCATTTACTGTATCTAAATAATTGTTCATTTTGTTACCTCCGTTTGCCATATAGAATATAATATTTTGAGGATTAAATCAAGGAAAAATATTCATAAATAGATTGACGTAAGAAATATACCATGATAGAATGGAGAACATCTTAAAAGGGAGGAGGTAGCCCTATGAAGAATTCGGAGCGCAATAAGGC
>CAMNND010000023.1 GCA_946545035.1 uncultured Clostridium sp.
CATGGTTTTTCTGATGATATAAAGAAATAAATGAGGATGTAATGAAAAGAATAACTGGAAAATTTGTTTTAAAAAGCAGAATAGATAAGTATATAAAAAAGCTTCCAATTGATGAAAGATTTAAACCAATTGTTGCTGACATTGTACTTAGAAGAGCTGCGCAATATAATAGAAATTATGGAGAGCTGAGAGCTGATTTAGAAGCGCTAGTTAATAATTTAGAGCGTGTAAGGATTGTTGAAAAAACAAAAATGGCGGTTCATAATTATGCATTAGCTGTGTATTTGTGTGCAGACAAAGAAATTTTATTATCGGAAGACCTATTAAAAGAGCCACCAGAGCGAATATATCAAGTTTTAGCGCATGAGCTCTTTCATGTAATGTTAAAGAATTCTAGTGGAATTGATAAGTTTGATAAGTTTAATTATATGCTTTCAATTAGGAGTAATTTGTATCAGGAGCTGGTTGCAGAAAAAGGTTCATATAGGTTAGTATATCCAGTTGAAAATGACCTGACAGGATACAATGCTAATGCATTTGGTTATGAAGATATTTGTTTTATATTTGATTTTATAGAAGCGGCATATGGTGTAAATGAACAAGATTTATTAAAAAATGCTTTAAATGGTAGGTATGAACTTGCAAAATTTCTTGCAGGCTCTGTAGGTGAAGAAATATATGAAGCAGAAGAGTTTTTAGATGAACTTGAGGTTGGAGGAACATTGTTATTATCATCATTATATGATGATAGAGCAAGTACATTAAGAGGAAAAATGACGGAGCAAGAAGTTCAAGAGAATCTAATAGCTGGAATAGACTCTATGTTTTCTTTGTGTCAGAGCAAGATTGAGGATCGTTTAATATGTACAGATGTTGATTCTTTGGAAGAAATAATCGAATTGAAAGAGCAAATAGCTTTTTCAGAATATAGGCTAATTAATATTTTAAAAAATAGATTAAAATATTTTCAAGACGAACTTGATTTAAGTGTGGATGACCTATTAGAAAAATGCATTGAGGATTATGCGTCATGTACCATTGATAGACTATGTGATATGGAGCAATTACTAAATGATAAAGAGATAAAAGATGAAAATATGAGATTTGATTGTACAAATATAGTTCGAAAAACTTTACTTGACGATGATGATTTCTATAAAAGATTTTTAACATCTAGGATAAAAAAGAGAAAATTCAAGATATCAAGAGCATATATTGATTCAAAAAAAGAACATCCAATATATACTGAAGGATGGAAAAATAAAAAAATTATTAAGATAATAGAAGGAATTGTTGAAAGTGAAAGAGCTAACATATCGAAGAAACATGCAATAAATCTAAGATATGCATATGAAGCACAATTGAGCGATAAGAAAACATTTTTTGATGAATATAAGCTAAGTGATGAAGAAATGAAAACATATATGGATTATTTACAAAGGATAAAAGATAATGATCTAGATTCTTATGAGCTTGATGAAGAGAGCACAAATAAAATTGATAATGAAAAATAAAAAAAATAAATAAATTTTACATAAGTGTTGTGCATGGTTTCTTTATATGTTATTATGAAAAGGATTTCTCAAAAGAGGAGGTAAACCCACATGGCAAAGCAGAAGTCTGGCAAGATCCCTAAGAAAAAGGTCGAGGCGCAGTCGGATAGCGAGCTGATCGTTAGATTCCGCACGACCGACGACGGCGAAGCTCACGATGGTCTGCAGTATGCACTGAAGTGTGGCGCGGGACGTGTTGGTTCACGTACTGTGGGTCCCAATCAGGTTGCAGCATTCGCAGGATTCCGCAAGAAGGCGGCAGCGAAGGCTTTTGATACCTGGCTTCAGGCAAAGCACAAGGACTGGCTTGAGGTGAGCGATACTGAGTGTACTCAGTAGATTGCAAGTCAAAAGCTCCGTCCAAGACACTTTGAGAAGTTGACATTCAGTTGAGACCAAAGGTTTCGCTCAGGGAATAAACCCAGGCAATTGAGCGTAATCGAAACAAAATAGGAGCCCTGACATGATGAGGGGCTCCTTTTTGAGAGTTTTATACAAATAAGCTTAGAAGATGTTCCGTTGAAAAATTTTCAATTTCATAACATGCAATGTGAATGTTTAATATGTTATCATCATTGCACTCAATCTCCTCAGCATATTTCTTAACAATATATATACAATCAGAAAAATTTAAAATTCCATTTTCAATCCACTTACAGAAAAATAAAGTTTTAATAATAGCAATATTAAATGCCATAAATTTAACGGAAGAAAGGATATCTTCACTATAAACTCCACGTAAGAAGTATCTATATATATAATAAATGGCAAGATTTTGTAAGTACTTTTGAATTTCCGGATTTTGTTTCTCAAATATATGAAATTTTTCAATATTATTTTTATATATTTCTATTGAATCATTTAAATAATCAAACCATCTAGAATCGTTGGGTACGAGTTTTAGTAGGTACATAAAAAGTGGTTCAATATTTTTCTCTTCAACAGATGAGACATTGAATATATCTTCATCATCTAACATGTCCGAGTCAATATTTTGTTGTAAAGTATTAGCAAACCAAAGAATATCAGCAATTCTTTGATTTAAATCTATAGATGTGTTTGAAAGATATTTGAATATTTTAGATCTGTTGTCGCGAAGATAATTGTAGATTTTTTCATTATACTCACAATTATATATTTCAGATGTTTCTTCTGTATATGTTGTAAATTCATTTTCTTGAGATAAAATAATTCTGCAAGCTTCTTCGCAATATATACCAAGACCACATTCAATTCTATCTTTAAAACATTCATAGAATCTTGGATGCTCTGTACAAATTTGACATAGATGGTCCTCTCCAAGATTAATATAGATGTCACATAAATTATTATCATTTAAGAATGGACATCTACCGTTTGATTCTAATTTAAATTTTGTCTGTTTTGAAAAATCAATTTTTGAGCGTAATTTATCTCCAAATTTTCCTGGTACAGATTTATAAAAATCAGCTGTTTCTTTATCTATAAGAATTTCCCAACCAGCTGAGCAACAGCTGGTTTTACATCTTGATGCTGTACATTTAAACGCCTTATAATAAGATGGATATTCAATAATCATAAAAAACTCCTTAAATATTAATAAAAATTTTTATAATTATATCACAAAATGTCGAAAATGTGTTAAAATACGTACAAATAATGATTTGGAAGGATACCAGGATGTTAAAAGATGGTAATAGTGTTTTAGAAAGTAATGAGCCAGAAAAGAGAGAATGGCTCATAAATATAATTATTGGAATTAGAAAAGAAGTACTTACTGAATTAAGAAATTTATGTGAGAGCTTTGATAGAGAAAAATATACAACAGTACAAAGAAAAGTGATTAGTCAAGAGATAAGAGAAATAGCAGAGCTTGTTAGTGAAAAAGATTCAGCAATTAAAAGGTTAGAAGAGCTTAAAAATTCTAAATATGAAAATACGATTAAAGAAGGAAGTTTAGTCGATATAGTTAGAAAAAAAGTTATCAATTTATTAAAAAAAATAAGATTAAATATATTGGCTATAGAATATGATGGCGAGTATTCTATAATTGATAGGGAGTTAGAAGAAATAGAAAAAATAGTAAAAGAGAAAGATAGACTAGTTCGTTCTAAAGTTCAGGATTTTTATAGAGGTGGAACTAGGAATCCATATATAAGTAAGTATTTTAAAATGGAAGATACACAAGGAATTGAATAAATGATAAAGAATGATGTGATGTATTATAAACATCACATTATTTTTTATTAATTATAACAAATTGACATAATTAACATAATATGATATGATATTATGCATAAAATCAAAAAAAGAGGGTGAATTGATGAGTGAATTTGATCTTATTTATAAATTAGATTTAAGTAATGAAGAAAATAAAAAGATTGTTAAAGACTATGGATCGGTCGAAGAATTTTGTAGAAGATATATACTTTATATTCAAGGTGATAAGTCAGTACGAATAAGAATTCCCAAATCAGTTTCAGATAATTTAGCAAATTTTTTTGATTTATCAAACATGTATGTAATAGGTGAAAATTCAGGATATGCTGAACTAGTAGCGGATATTTTAAAAATCAGGCCAGGATTTGTGACATATGGACCAGTAGACGAAATAATCAATTCATCTATGGATGAAGCTCTTAGTGAGCAAGATAAAGATATTGTAAGAGCATTATATAATTTAGATGGTAAAAAAAGAACTGTGGAGGATTTAGATAATATATATCACATTGGACAAAGGGACATTCTTACTAGAAAGCAAAGAGCGGTTAAAAGACTTTCTGCCGGAAGAAAAAATGGACAATTACAACTTTTATCCAAATTAGTTGTTGATAAAGCTATCGTTGATGATGTAATGCAAAATTTTTTAATGGAAGATGATGCCGTAGCGGAGTCTGATTATAGCAAGGTAAGTAAGAGAAAATTTGAACTCGTAGAAGCAATTCTTTTTAAAGAAATTGAATATTTAACTTTTACAGGTGATTTTAATTACATTTTTCAAAGCTTTGATGTAAAGACAAAGATTAGGAGTTCTATTTTATCAGATGAGAAAAAAAGAGCCTTGGTAGATAGAGCAGAAGAAAAAGTAAAAGAAATAGCTTGTGCAAATAAAGACAAGATAATAGCATTATTTAATGACAGAATTAGTAAATTACCGAATGATGATAATGCAAAGAAGAGTTATAAATTATTAGAAAAAGAAATTAGAAGCTCGGGATTAGATCAAGAATCAATACAGATTTTATGTAATGGCTTTTATAACCAACAACAAGTTGTTGATGAAAAGGACTCAAAGGCGTTAGTGAATTATGTAATAACTAGAATAAGATTTCCTCAAAAAGAATTATCAATAGATAGTATGCCGATAAGTGAAAAGGCAAAGGAAGCATTTAGAAATTCTAACTTAACAAAAGTAGGCGATATTATTCAATATTCAAGAAGGCAACTAACGAAATTTGGTGGGTTAAGATGGCAACAGATAAATGAAATGTTAATTGAGTTGGAAAAAATAGGATATGACATTCCAACAAATGATTCAGTTTCTATTGAAAGTTATAATCATGATAAAATTTATGAAGATACTTTTTCAAAAATAACCGATGAGATTAGTACATTGAATGTAGATGAAGATACAAAATCGTACTTATTAAATATTATATTAGAAGAGTCAATAAGAACTTTAGAAAATAAATATGAAGAATTAGAAAGACTAATCAAAACATATAAAGATATATTTAGAACTCATGAAGATGCTAAGTTGGAAACTGCGGATGAAGCACGATATAGAAGAAAGGTAAAAGATGCAGAACATGAAAAATCTATAATTAAGCAAAAACTTGAAGAATTGGGAAGATAGAAGTGAAAGTTACAAAAGTGGTAGAATTAATAATATTACTCTTGTAGCTTTCTTTTATTGTATAAGCAAAAAAATATAGGTATAATTTATACAGGTATCATATTTTAAAGGACTTTGTAAATCTATTAAGTTGGAGGTATTCATGGCAAATTTAGAATTATATAGAATATTTGTTGAAGTAGCAAAAGAAAAAAATATAACTAGAGCAAGCGAAAATCTTCACATATCTCAACCAGCAGTTACAAGACATATAAAAAATTTAGAGAATGAGTTAAATATTGTTTTATTTAAAAGAACAAATGGTATGGAGCTAACTGAAGCGGGTAAAAGATTATATGATGAGCTTGCGATTTCAGTTGAAAAAATAATTGAAGTGGATAAAAAATATAGCATATCTAATGAATTAATTATGGCGACATATGGAACAATGCTAAGTAAAGTTTTAAGTGGAGCAATTGCGGATTTTTATTCAAAAAATAAAAATGCTAAGATAACAACTATTACTGATAATTCAAGAGTATTAAATAATCCACTACAAAGTGGTGAGATTGATATAGCTGTACTTAGAAAATTTAATGAAGATGAGTATGATAAAAACAAATATAAATATATTAAACTCGGAGATATAGAATTCTATATGGTTGCTAATAATAAATCTGAATTATGCAAAAAAACAAGAATACGAATAGAGGATTTAAAAGATAAAATAATCTATATTCCAAGAGGAGATAATAATTCAACAAATGCTTTTCAAAAATTGGTTAATAAATTTAATTTAAATAATGAAATAAAAAGAATTGATTCAGTTTCAATGTCTCAAATAGTTCAAGAATATGATAATTGCGTTGGTATTGCAAATAGTTTATATCTTTCAAAAGAAATTAAGCAAGGTGTGTTTT
Source organism: uncultured Clostridium sp. (assembly GCA_946545035.1). Classification (GTDB taxonomy): domain Bacteria; phylum Bacillota; class Clostridia; order TANB77; family CAG-508; genus CAG-492. Next base: position 6,288 of record CAMNND010000023.1, read on the forward strand.
CTATATTAGATATTGATTTTAAAATACCAACAACAGAAATGGGAATTTATTATCGAAAAGATAATAGCTCAGCTGAATTAAAGATGCTCATAAAAATAATAAAAGATTTTTGGAATAAAGTGAAAATTAGTAAATAACAAGGAGATAGTATGATAATTAGAAGGTCGGATATATATGGAATATTAAGGGCGACGCTTAAAGGCAATTATTCAATTGGTTTGCACGGAATATCATCATTTGGCCCAAGGTGGGGTGATGGAATACAAGCTAGCGACGAAGAGATAGCTAGAACTGCTGATGAAATTATGAGCGAAGGTATGGTTATTTTCAACAATAGAACTATTAATGGAACGGTAGAGTTTTTTGGAAGAATTGATGATGCAGATAATGTACAACATATCAATGAGGATGGAATAATGAATTATAATTATGGCGGACGAGAGATTTGCATTGTTGCAATACCAACCATAATAAAATCTAAAAGTGGAAGTTCTATGTATCTAGGAGATACACAAATTTACGGGGAATACAGGCGTTTTCAAGAATCAAGGGGATATCAGATATCAACATTAAGAGATGAGGTTATGAGTGAAAAGGTAATTTCTCCGAAATATATACTTGGCTCATACTCGTTATTAGGCGATGGTATGGTGGATTTTAAATTAAATCCAAAGCATATGTGTTTTAATAATCATGTTATAAGTGACGAAGAATATGAAATGATGGAAGAGAAAATAAGAACATATTTAACAGTAAGTGTATGTTGGCACCTTGCTGATGTTGTCGATGCAAATAATATAATTAATTATGATAAAATAAGTAATGAAGAAAGAATAAAATTATATGAATGTTTAAGGGCAAAACTATTAAATGGTGACATACCTATAGTTACTCAAGAAGCGGTAGCAGCATTATTGGAAACACTTAAACAATATATAAATGAACCTAAAATGAGAAAGCTTGATAATGTAGAAGATATTGATGCATTTGTTTTACTGAGTCAGTTAAGTGAAAAATGCATGATAGAACAAATAAACCAAGATACAATATTGTCAGCGGATGAAATTAATTTATCAGATATTTGTGGAGAAGACAGATAAGATAATTATAACAAAATGATATAATTGGATAAAATATAAGCATTTCAAATCACAAGAATACCCTGCTATAATGCAAATAACAAAGCATTATAACAGGGGATTTTTTTATATAAAAGAATAAAAAGGATGTGATTGATTTGGTTATATTAAAATTATTTTTTGAATTTCTAAAGATAGGGGCTTTTTCATTTGGAGGGGGAATGGCAACACTTCCATATGTATATGAAATGGCAGAAAGAACAAATTGGATAAAAGCAGATGCAATTACGAACATATTATCTGTATCTCAAGTTACTCCAGGACCACTTGCATGTAATATTGGGACTATTGTTGGAATGAACGCTCAAGGAATCTTAGGAGCACTAACTGCAAATATTGCTTTTATACTACCGGCTGCTTGTTTTGCAGGAATATGTTTTAAAATGATAAAGAAAGTACAGAAGAATAGTAAAGCAAATGAGGTCATAGAAGTTGTTAGAGCTGCTGCTCTTTCTATGCTTGTAGTAAGCTCTATGACTTTGTTTAAAAGTGCATTTATTGTGGATAAAACATTTAATATAAAAGCATTAATACTTGCTATAGTTCTATATGGAATGATGAGAATAAAGAAAACTTCATCAATTAAGTTAATGCTAATATCTACGATAATTGCTGGAGTATGTATGGTGTAAAGGAGAAAGTGTATGGAAAAATTAAGAAGAATAACTAAATTTATCTATGTATTTTTTATAATTGGATTAGAATCATTAGGAAATATGTCTGCTGTTACAGCTGTACTTGAAGAAAATTTGATAAAGAAAAATGAATTAGTTAAGGAAGAAGATATTATTGATGCTGTTACAATTTCAAGACTAGGTCCAGGTGCAACAACCGCAAATGCAGTTGCATATTTGGGAAATAAAATAGCTGGTTTTTGGGGAGGTATATTAGCAACAATTTGTTACACAATCGCTCCGTTAATTGTAATGCTGATAATATATAGCTTTATAGAAAGAGCTCTTGAATATAGTTTTGTACAATCTGCATTGAAGGGATGTTTGGTATATATATGCGTTCTATTTATAAAATCAACGATAGATATGGGAAAAACAGTACTGAATAATAAGTTTAATATTGGAGTTTTCCTTTCTGGAATAATAATTACATATATATTTAAAGTTTCGTGTGTATATATAATAATTGGTGCAATAATTGTTGGATTTATTAAGATTATTTATACAAATAAAAAACAAATATATTTACCTAGTGGAGCTGAACAATTTAAATAATTAAAATGAAAATAGAAAACTAGAAGTGATAATAGTAGAAGTATAGTAAATTAAAAGGAGTTAAATATGAACAATATTTAACTCCTTTATGTAATTTATAATTACGTACTAAATTATTAGTTATTGCGTGAGTACGCAGAAACAACATATCCTTCAAAATTATCAAACTCGACAGTCTTATAATTTTTATCATATGCATAAGATACATTTATATAGGCTTTCCCACCATTTTTTTCAACTTTTTTCCCAAAATTAGATCCGTTACTAACTGCAACAACTTTGCCGTTTTTGTAAAATGCAACATTTACATCTACATAATCTAAATCAATATCTGTATTATTTGTTATAGTAGCTGCTATTTGACTTCCAGTATTATTAAATGTTGCGTCTACATTTGTGCGATATTCATAAAATGGTTCACCGGTAGATAGTTCAATTTCGCTCCTTGCAAATTTTGAGTAATCAGTTGTAGAAGTGGTTGGGTATAGATATGTAATGAATTCTTTGTTAGCAGGTATACAAAAATATGAATTATTAGCATAAAATGATTCTGCAAATGAACCGTTAGCATCAAAGAAATTAACTGTTACATACTCAATATAAACATCTTTATTGTTTGTATTTTTTAATTTAATAACATAATCTCCACCAGCAGTTACTCCTAAAGTTTCTGTTTCAACTTTGTCAAGCGCAGATTCTTTAGAAGTGATAGATGATGAAGTTGTGTTATCATCTGTGTTATTGTTTTTCTTTTTCTTTGAGCTAGAGCTTGATGAGTCATCATCATCACCACAACCAGCTAAAAGAAAGATACTTAGAGCAAGGACTAAAAATAATAGTAATGATTTTTTTAATTTCTCCATAAAAACACCTCCATAAAATTTACTAAATAATATAATAAGTAAGATAATAATTCAATAATATAAAAAAATATGTTAGAATTATTATGAGATATATAAATAATAATTAAATATATTGAATCCTAAAAGTATTGAAAATACAGGCATGCAACTTAACGTTGCAAAGAAATTTTAAGTTGCAAATGTAAGTTGGTAGAAAAAAAGTATATGCAACTTTAGAATAGAGCATAGGAGGTGGATAGATATGAGTTTATCAGATAATTTACAAAATTTAAGAAAAATTAAAAATATGTCACAGGAGGAACTTGCAGAAAAATTAAATGTATCAAGACAAGCTGTATCAAAATGGGAGAGTGGAAATGGTTACCCGGAAACGGAGAAAATTATTTCTATTTGTGAAATATTTGATTGTAGTATGGATGAATTAGTTAAAGGAAAAATTACAGCAGATATTAAATCAGAGAAAAATGAGTATGCTGAAGTAATGGATAAGGAAGCAAAATATACTTCAATTGGAATATTTGCAATATTGCTTGGTGTATCATTTATGCTAACATTACTAGGCTTAGCGCCAAATGAACAAGCAGAAGATAAATTTGCTTTAATAGGTGTTGTGTTAATTTTAATTGGTGTAGTATTTGCAGTTCCGTTATTTATTATTAGTGGACAAAAATTAGAAAACTTTAAAAATAAAAATCAAAAAATTGCAAATATTTATTCAGAAGAAGAAACTGAAAAGCAAAAAGAAAAATATACAAAGTTTGTAGCAGGTGGAGTTGGCATTGTTTTATTAGGTGTAACAATAATGATGTTATTAATAGGTCTTAATGTATTTGGAGATAGCGTTTTACCAGTTGCAATCTTAATGTATTTTGTAACAATAGGTGTTTCTATACTCGTATATGCTGATAAGAAAAAAGCTAAGTATGATATTGAAAGATACAATAAAGAAAATTCTGAAGAGTACAAAAAAACAAATGATCTAGTTGGAAAAATTTGTGGTGTAATTATGCTTGTAGCGACAATCGTATTCTTAATTTGGGGTTTTGCTTTTAATAGTTGGAATATTAACTGGATTGTATTTCCAATCGGAGGAATGCTTTGTGGAATAACAGGTGTAATTCTTCAAAAGGAGCCTAAAAGATAGTTGACATAAGCGATAAATCATGATATAATCACTATCGTAGTAAGGGAGTAATTACCAATTAAATGGGATAGGCTCAACAATCGAAACATTCGTTTCTGGGTCTATATTAAAAAATGAGACTTATTATATATGGAAAGCTATATGTAATAAGGTATCGTATTTCAATAAAATAAAAGTAAATTAAAAGCCTTTGTATAGTTTTCTATATAAAGGCTTTTTTGATACCAATTTTAGGTAATGAAAGTTTGTTAAAATGTATCTTTAAATTTATTTTTAGGAGGGATTTTATGGGAATGTGGATGTTAGCGGCAGCAGCTGCTGCGAAGAAGAAACAAGACCAAAGACATGCTGCTGCAAGAAGAGCGCGCAAAAGAAGAGAGGAAGAAGAAAGAAAATCAAAAGAAAAAAGAAATAATTCATATAGTGATTATTCAGAAAACATGCCAAGTTATTTTGAATGTATTGATGAGGAAATTGGTAATGATGCTGAGCTTAAAGATTTTTTCCAAAAGCTATACCAAAAGGTTCAGCAAGTTAGAGATGAAGCTGGAGCTGAGTATCGTGCAAAAGCTGAGGAACTTGTTGCTTTGGCTGAAAAATATAATGTGGAAAAAACAAAAATTGAAAAAAAATTAGAAGAATCTGGAATAGAATTTGGGGAAAGAAAGCAGCTTGCTGGTATTTACTTAAGTAGATTTACAGGAGAATATCATTGTAGTACATGGGGAAAAAGTAGATTATCTTTATACAGAGAGACTGGGGATTCATACATATATTATCAAGCTAAAACAATCAATGGATTAGAGCGTTTTCGTATAACAGAAAGTCTGTTAATGGAGGATGAGCCAAAAGCTTATTTAAATATAGCAAAAGAATCATTAGCGGATAACCAAAGCAAATATGAAGAATCTAAGAAAAAACTTAAGAAATTAGAAAAAAGAATATTATTTATTTCTAATGAAAATAAGCAAAGAAAAATAACAAAATTAAAAAATGAAATTAGTGAACTTGAAAATAATATCAGAAATAATAAGATAGCGATAAAAGAGCATGAGTTTGTTCTTGGCTTATCAGATGAGCAAAAAGCTGATTTTATTAAATATATACAAGCCGAGAAGAGTATATCTGATATTTCGCATGAAATAGAATCTCTTGAACGTAAATTTTCTTTTGTTCTTCCTAAAATAGAAAGTAAAGATACAATCTTGAAGGCTATGGAATTATTAGAGCAAGATGGGCTAACAGAAGAAGAGATAACAAGTATCTTTAAGAAATTAGACAAAGTGGCTATTTTAAGATTAAGAGGTGAATACGAGAGTAAGTCTTGGACTCATAATTCAATTGATATAAGAATGATAAAGGAGTTCGTAAAGGATGTTTATGAATCTGATCCAGATTTTGTGGATAGAAATTTGCCAGATATAGTTAGTTTAGATGAAGAAGATAGAGAAAATGATGGTGAAGAACACGATAAATCTGATAATAACGATGATCCTGAGTTATAAAAGAAGTTAAATATGAAATAAAAAAGGCTTTAAGAGAAAATCTTGAAGCTTTTTTATATGTAAAAGCAAATCGGTATTAGAGAAAATATGAGTGCAAAAAATTGCAAAAAAATGCGAATAATTATGACTACTAACTAATTGACTTTTAACTTGTTTTATGATAAAAATTAATCAAATCAGATAGGTAGCTAGGGCGATTAGAAGTGATGACATCACTATCTAGTGGCTCTTATTTTTTATTATGAAGAATTCTCATAAAAGAGGGCTTAAATGGAAGCCAAAATTAAAGAAAGGAATGGAAGAGAGCAGGTCATAATAAAACTACCAAACTTTTCACAATAATTAAATTATATTATTAAGTAATGGGCAATTGCATTGCTGTAGTAATAAATTATCAAGAAAAGGAGTGGTGTAGTATGGGCAAAGTTTTAGTTAGTTATTTTTCAGCGACAGGGGCGACAAAGAGATTGGCAGAAAAAATGGCAGATGTTTTATATGCAGATATTTTTGAGATTAAGCCAGAAATTAAGTATACCACAGAAGATTTAAAGTGGCCAAGCAGAACGAATAGGTCATTTTTAGAAATGAAAAACAAAAGATTTAGACCGTTGGTTGAAAATAAATTGGAGAATGCAGACGAGTATGATACGATTTTCTTAGGATTTCCAGTTTGGTATAATACAGCACCAACGATAATTAATACATTTATAGAAGAAAATGATTTGGACGGAAAAGATGTATATGTTTTTGTAACAAGCGGTGCACACACTGTTGATAAAAGCTTCAAAGATTTACAAAAAGCATACCCAGGAATCAATTTTATAACAGCGAAAAGGTTTAGCGGTAGATTCCGTGCAAAAGATTTACTTCATTGGGTTGAATATAGAGTAGCCTAAATAACCAGTCAAAAGAATTTGACTGGTTATTG
>CAMNND010000024.1 GCA_946545035.1 uncultured Clostridium sp.
CGAGCTATATTTTTAATTTTTTCTATCATATGTCGATTGCCTCCTCTGATATAATCTTTAAAGTATTAACTGCAGAAAGTTCCTTTAGCTTATCTGTTGCTAAATCTGTTATTTCGTCTTTTTTATCCGATGTAAAATTGTCTATTTCCGTCTTGCTTTCCGCAATTACTTGTGCAGCAAAATTCTCTTTTTCTTTCTGCGTATAGTAATCTGTACCAGCTACAGGCTTTGGACCTGTTTCTCCTTGTGGACCTTGAGGACCCATAATATTTATTGTTGGTGGATTATCTAATTCTTTATTATTACTCCAGCTTAAATTTCCATTTTCATCGAGATGTGGAATAAATGTAGCACCATCAAAGTCTCCATTTTCTATACTTTGTCTCAAAGCTGTTATATAATCTTCTCTTGCGTTTTCTGCTGTTTGTCTTGCTGTTTCATTAGATTGCCTTTGTGTTTCTGTACTATTACGAGATGTCTCTGCATTTTTTCTGTTGTTTTCAGCCTCAATTCTACCATTTTCGTTGACTATCCTATTGGATTCATTAGTCCTTCTAGTTTGCTCTGCAGATGCTCTGCTTTCTTCTGCAGAATTTCGAGAAGTTTCGTTTTCTGCTCTTGTAGTTTCAGCAGATATTCTTTTTTGCTCTTCATCTTCTCGCCCTTGTTCTGCTCTAGATCTATCTCTCTCTGCATCTTCAATAGATTGCTCTAAATTTGATATTTCTTGAATTTTTGTATTAGCAATATCACTTATATTTACTAATTGTGTTATATATATTTCCCACTCAGATATTGGTGGTACTTCTGTTTCTACTACTTGTATCTCTCCTGCTCCTTTTTGAATATAAAACCCTTTAAGTTCCGTTGAAATTTGTAGTGTTTTCTGATTATCATTATTAAGCATATAGCCCACAAAGCCAATATAATAATCCCCATAGCACGATTTATCTATGTAGATTTGATTACCAATTACAGCAATCTGTGTACCTTGACTATCTCCCTTTTTTATTAAAACAGCCTTTTTAGTTAATCCATTCCAGCTATCATCAAATTCACAATCGACAGAATAATAAGCAATAGAGCCCGAATTTATAATTCTAGGCTCCGTTATTTCTAATTTATCTTTATCAATTTTAAAATTCATATTATCCCCCTTTCTAAGCCGTTCTGTGCCAAATGTAACAAGCAAAATAAAGAGGAACAATAGAAATAGGTGTCCCACTTCCTGTAGAACCTGTTGTACTAGCATTTGTTTGTATATCGTGTGAGTGTCCTCCATCAGTATATGTTATTGTATCATCTCCTGCATAATCATCATCTGGATTTATTCTACGTACAGTAAGTTTTCCACCTGAACTAACACCATTTCTTCCATATCGACCTCTATGATAATGAGTTCCACTTGTCGTAGTCGCACCTCGTAGTGATGGTATGGGATGTGTATGGGGTGGTAAATTTTGAGTTTGAATTGTAATTTTTTCTTGTCCACCAGTTTGTCCTGGAGTGTATTTATTTCCAGCACCAATCAAAACTCTATCTTTACCAATTAATTCCCATGTCCCACCAAACAATTCTCCAGGATTCGTTATATTATCTGTCAAATATATACATCCAACTGGGTGCATAGCCAAAAATGAATTGTTTATACGTAGTGCCGTAATTTCTGTTCCAGGTTGCACGATTTCTTCAGCTGTATAGTCTTGTATCTCAAAATTGATAATTTCATTGGTCCTGGGGTCTTTTAACTTTAATAACCTTGGATTGGTTAAAATTCTATCTTGAAATAATTCAAACATTACTCTAATTCCTCCTTTCATATGAAATTACAATGCTCTTTTTTCCGTATTCAGTTATTGGCATAATACAATGGTAGTAATATCCACTATCAACCATTGTGCTTGTTATGTCTTCTCCACTATTGTCAAAGAGCTGTTGATATATTTTATATTTTAGAACAATATATTTGTAAGCACTTCGTTGTGGAGTAAACGATAAAAAGTGTGGAAGAAAAATTCTTGGCACACTTTCTAAAATATTTACATTGTTAATATATAGTTTGTTGGTATCTGCCCTACAATACATTTCATCGTTCGCAATTATATGCTCTTCTAGTATTTTATCCTTTTCATTACTGAAACCTATCGAATAAAGAATTGGATAGGCTACATCGTCCCAATATTTCCACATTGCTAAAGGTGGCAAATACAAATTTTCAATATTTTTTGGTGCTATATGAACTGGATATTTTATTTTGTCTGAAGGACTATAAAATTCAATATCAGTTTCAATCACATCTTTTCTTGTAATTGAAAACTCTTGATTTTCTTGTAAATATATATTGTAGTCAGAAACATCAAGAATAGCACATACTGGTTCAAATTCGTCTTGTATTGTTGGTGTCCACCAAACGTTAAAACCTATCGCTGTTATTTTTTTGTTATAGAATTGCGATAAATTCATTCCAGAATCTTTATTCTCATAGTCCCATAGAGAACTACTAACATTAAATACATAATCATATTGAATTGTAACTTTTTTCTCATTACCAACTTGATTAACATTTGCCCCGTCCATAAGACAAATACTAAATTGTTCATTTGGAATTCGAGATGTTTCGTCGTAGTCTGTTAGAGGTGTATCAAATTTCAATAGACAATAATTTAAGAATTTTCGATTTTTTGTTAAAACTGCTTTAGCTGTTGAAATTTGACTATCTGCAAACTGATTTAGGTATGCGTCTAAAATTAAATTGGTTAATTCTATTTTCTTTTTACCATTTCTAATAACTATTGATTCGTTTTTTATTTTCATCCGAATTCCACCTCGCATTCTTCCGTAACAACATTTACATAGACAAACCCAACATTTCTACTTGTTTCAGGGTCTCTTACTGCAACAATGTAATCGTCCTCAGTTTGACCATAACCTTGTATAGAGAAAACATAATAATCTGAACCTGAGCCCATTTCATTATCCCATGCCTCTTTTGCAAGTCTTATAGCCTTATCTGCTGGAGGTTCAAAATTAACAATATCGTGTTTTTCTTCAAATCCTTCTTCTATAAATTCACTCAATACAAGACCTTCACTATTTGTTGAACTTTCTTGTTGCTCTGCTGGTCTAAATAGATCAATATAACTACTTATTAAATCACTTGATTTTAATGTTATGTTCCATTCTTCATCCTCATCGTTTGTATATATGTATGTGATATCTTTAACTGCAAATCTTCCTGAAATAAAGAAAGATGGCTTGTTAATTTCAATGATATCTCCAATTTCGACATTTGGATTTTTAGTATATTTAGCAACAACTTGATTTATTACATTGGAATTTTGAACTATTAAACTTCTAGCATATTCTATTAATTGTGGTAGAGATGTCCATTTATTTTTATAATCAATGGTTTTTTCTACCTGGCCACTATCAGAGATAATTCCCTTTGATTTTTTTATCTCGTCGCTGTGGAAATACCTCATTGTTGTATATCTTAATGAGGTATCACTTCGAATAGCCAATATCTCTGCATTTTGACCTACATTCCATTTAAACCCTGTAATTAAATTTTTATAAAACTGGTCACGCTGCAGAACAATTTGACCTTCATTTCCTCCATCATCATTGAAAGTAAAGTTTCCGCTATTTGTATATTTATTGTAGTCTGATTTAGATGAATCGTAATAATTAATGTTAGATTGGAAAACTTTTGTTGTTCCATCGTTACATACTGTAACTAGTTCAAAATCTATATAATTGTTTTCCTTGTAATACTGCTCCGCCATAAAATTCCTTAAATAATTCTCATCAAGGATAATAGGATGTAGGAAAGTAATAGAGTCTCCATTTTTTATGGTTTTATTTACCTCTAAATTTGGATATTCTGTTATATCAACGGCTGTAGTGTATATCATTCTAACATTTTTAAAATTTATTACATTAGCATAGTCAACGTTGTTGATTGTTGGTTGCAAGTGGAATAGTCCTTCATTTCGTCCATCTAATTCAGTTATAGTTTTTACTGGTAATTTTGCAAATAGATAGTCAATACTGTTTACAAAAATTTCCTTTTTTTCGTTAATATTCCAAAAGACGTTTATTTTAAATCCTACATTATTCATACAATATTCAACAGTCTGTGCTATAAAATTCAACGTTATCTGACCTTCCGGAACATTCATTTCTTTTATTGTAAATCCATCATTAAGTAATGGTTCCAATATTCTTTGAATAGCTTGTTTTTTTGTCATTGTACCAATTATAGTAACTGTCCTAATTGTTGCCATTTTTAATGGGCTTAAAACATTTAATGTCATTTCTCTACCTTCGATACTTGCATCTAGTTTCATATCAGCAAATTTGAAAGTATTTACAAATCCTGTAAATTCTAATTCATCGTTTTTTTTGTATATTTTACATTCTTGATATTTTAGCGGTAGATCAAGTATAGTTCCCTTTGAAAAATCAATAGTAAAATCTTGAAATGTAACTTCGTTATTGCTCTTTTTATATTTTAGGTTTTTTAGAAGTCTATATTTTTTGTTTCCCATTTTTAGGTACTTTCCCATCTAAACACCCCCTGTTCTAATTGTTTCAGAAACAACTGGTGCAACAATTCTTCCGACATTTTCTTTGTCTAAATCAACATCTCCTGTTATTTCACAGTTAACCTGAATAACTGTTAACGAATTGTTATTAGCCTCTATTTTTGCTCTAGCATTTACTTTTCCCGTTTCTAATAATACCGATTTATTCATTTCATCTAAAATAGCATTATTCATATCATCTACTGCTTTTACGGCATCGTCTGTCGTTGCATCAATACCTATTGCAATACCAGGAGGCATCATTGAACCAACTTCGTCAGCTAACAATTTTGATGGAGAATGAATTCCAAAAAATTCCTTTATCTTATTAACAATTCCACTACAGAAACCTTTTATTTTGTCAACAATCCATCCAACAGCATTACTAATACCATTCCAGATACCTTGAACCATATTTTTACCCATTTCGAGCATTTTTCCAGGTAATTCCTTTATTTTATTAACAATATTGTTAAACAGATTTACTGCACCCTCTTTTGCTTTATTTGCCATTTCTACAGCAAACTGTGCAATTTTGCTAATTGTATTTTTTAGCCATTCCCATATTTTCCCAGGCAATTCCTTTATTTTATTTATAATGTTACTTATGAAATTTCTCGCCATCTCATTAGCTTTCTGATTAGTTTCAACTATCCATTTAACTATATTTTGTATAGTATTTACTAACCATTCCCACACTTTTCCAGGTAATTCTTTAAAGAAGTTAACAACATTCTGTAAGAATTCTTTTCCCATTTGGATTGCTTTTTGGTTCATTTCTACAACCCATTGTGCTAATTTAACAATTACATTGCATAGCCATTCCCATATTTTACCTGGTAATTCTGAAATAAATGTAATTACATTTTGAATGAATATTGGAATGTTTTCTACAATCCAAGTAATTACATTTACTGCAAATTCTCCAAGATGGGCTAGCAGTTCAACGAATAAATCTAATACAGCTTGCACTATCAAAGGAAAGTTTTCGACTAATCCTGTAACAATGCTAATAATAATTTCTGGTAACATTGCAATCAATTGAGGTAACGCTTGTACTAAACCAGTAATTAGAGAAATAATTACTTGAATACCAGCATTTATAATTTCTGGAATGTGTTGAACAAGTGTTGAAACAATAGTGTTGATTATTTTTGGTATCATTTCAACTAATTTTGGTATTGCTTGTACTAGACCCTCGATTAAAGCAAGAAGTATTTCTGCTCCCATTTCTAAAATACGTGGTAATGCATCTAGTAAAGCATTTAATATTGTTTCAATTATTTGTGGTAACATCTCTATTAACTGAGGTATTGCCGCTAATAATCCCTCTACCAAAGCCATAAGTAATTCCATACCTGCATTTATTAAAGCATCTAAATTACTTGTTATGGCTGTAATTACATCACTTATTAGTTTTGGTATCATCTCAATAAGCTGTGGTGCAAATTGAGTTAATGCCTGTAATATTTGAGTTAATAATTGCATAATTATTTCGATAATTTGTGGAATATTATTAACTATGAATTGTACTAATTGTGTTATTACTTGCATTATGCATTCTAATAATTGTGGGGCTATATCGACTAATGCTTGTAATACTTGTTGCAATATATCTGTAACAATGCCAATGAAATTTGGCAAATTATCCATCAATACGCTTGAAATCTTACTTAATATTTCACTTATTGCCTCGATTATATCTGGCATCCACTCGTAGATATTTTCAATCAAATCTGGAAGTAATTCTGAAACCGCATTTATAATATTGTCCGCAGCAGTTTGTGCAGTTTTTACTACTTTTCCTAAATCAGCACTACCATTCAAGAAATTGTCCCATGCCGCTTTCATAGATGCAACACTTCCAGATATTGTTGTTGCTGCCTCTTTTGCTGTTGTACCTGTAATATCTAAATTAGTTTGTACTGCGTGGATTGCCTCTATCATTTGGTCAAAAGTAACATTATCTAAGCTACTTATTTTTTCTTTTAATACTCCGCTATCATTCATTAAACGGATCATTTCTTCTTTTGTTCCGTCCGGTAACCTAATTTAAGGTTATCTAACATAGTAAAATTGCCGTTTTGCGAATCCGTTGATATGCATTCTGTATGCTTTCCATAGATGTTCCCATCTTGTTAGCATTATCAGCCATATCTATAATTGCCATATCTGCAATTTGAGCCGCTTTGGCTGTATCTCCATTAAGTCCCTGTAAAAGACTTGCCGAAAAACTTGTAACATTCGACATATATTCATTTGCTGAAATTCCAGCAGTTGAAAAAGCCTTATTTGCGTTATCAATAACTGTTTGAGAGCTTGATTTGAAAAGTGTTTCAACACCACCTATGTTTTGCTCTAGCTCTGCAAATGATTTTGTGCTCGCTGTACCTAAAGCTCCCAAGGCTGTTGCTGTTACTCCGTACTGCAGCGGTTCCAACAGCAAAAGCTGTTTTCATTGCACTTCCGTGCTCCCGACATAAAACTTTCAAGCTTTGAAGCTTTCTTGTTTACATCGTCCATACCTTCGTCAAAACCTTTTTTATCCAGTTTTGTTTCGTAGGTTAACGTGCCTGCTATCATATTTTTTCCTTTCTATGCAGACATAGAAAAAAAGACACCTGCAATAATGCAAGTGTCATTCTTTGTGATTATTATTTAATTCTTCTAATCTTTCATATATACCATCTAGCCTTTCTTGTTCTCTATCTATAACTGGTAATGACCAGTATTTCTTTAAATTCTTTAATTGCTCATCATCTCCACTATATGCCCTATATCCCTTTATTTTTTCAAAAGGTGTCTTTTCGCTCATACTTAAAAATAAAGCCTTAAATTTCCACCAGTGAACAAAGTCTTTTGTTAAATCTATTCCTCTATCCCAAAAAGCTCCAAAAATATAATCATCATCATACTCATAATTAAATGAAAGCTCTGTTTTCCCTGTATTGATTCCAGTTACTTTTTGGTGGTAATCTTTTCTATCTCCTCGCTGGTAAAACCACAATAATTTATCTAAAGCCTCGGCATATAATTCTTTATCACAAGCTAGACGATAATAATTTTCATAACTAGAAAATGCAGGATAAAATTGTCTGAAAATTTCAGACGCTAATTCGTTCGTTAATTTTTTATTTATGTAAGCATTTTCTAATTTAATCATTACTCTAAAATCTGCATTTATTTTATATTTTTTTCCTTTTAAAAATACGAAATAAGGCAGTTTGTTTAACATTCTCATTAATAATATCTCCTATTATTATTTCTCCTGTTATATCTCTCATTATATCTTCTTTGTGATCTATTCATATAATTCTGATTTCCATTATTACTCATTTCTTTTTTTGCATTTTCAATTCCATCTTTAGCTTTTCTCATCATATTATCTGTTAATACTTTTGTATATGTTTCTATTAAGAAACCTATTATTCTTGTTTTATCATTTGCCATCATTTCTCCATGGCCATCTTTTACCATCTTATCATTTAAGCGTTTTGTCGCATTTTCTCCAATAATGAAATCAATTTGTTCATCTAAACTTTTATTATTTGTATTCTCTTTAAAGTGCTCAATATTATAAATATTCATTTTAAAATCTAATCCAAAAATCTCTATCTCTATATTTCTATTAACATCTTCATAACCTAAACTATATCTCTTATTCTTAACTTCACTAATATTTTTTATCTTATCATCACTCATACTTATATCCTCATTCTTTCCAAAATCTATTTTAAGGCATATTATTAACTCAAACTACAAATTACCTTATTATAAAACTTAATTATCTTATATCTTATTTTATTGTCCATTACTTGACTCTGTAAATGCTCTTGTTGCAACGTCGAATGTTCCATATTGGAAATCTCCTATACCTTTTAAGTCACCATTCAATTTTATTTGCTCTCCTGGTGCTGGGATTTTACCAGTCATACTTGCTGTTGTTAATATTTTTCTTGCTCTGTATACACCAGTTTGTCCTTCAATAGGTTTCCATAGGTCTACTAAAATTACTGGTCTTTGTGCATCGACACCAGTTTTTCTGTAATATAAAATATCATGTAAGTCTTCGATAACAACTTGATTCTTTATTAAATCCATTTCAAGACTGAATGCGTTACTATATCCTGTTACTTTTGTTGTATCTGATTTGTCGCCTACATATTGAGTATTTTTTTCTTTTGGGCTTGTATTCTCTTCCATTTTAGAAACACCAACATTCATTAGTTGAAAATTAGTGCTATCTGCAGCGCCAATACCCAAATATCTTGCCTCATCGTAAGCCATAACATCAACTAATGGCTCTTGAGGTGTTTCATTAGTATTATCTGCCATCTTAAATTCCTCCTTTTATTAAAAAATATAATTGGATGTAGTAATTACTAACTGTTCCCTTTTCATCAGTCTGATAGGTAATCTCATCACTACACCCAATTTTTATTACTTTTTTATTCTTAATAGTAGGATAATTTCTATCCCTATTTTGTTGGTTAATCCAGTCCGAAAAATCGTCTAACCAATCCAAATTTTCGAGCCTTTGCTCATCACTTTCACTATAATTTTTTAAGAACAGAATATAATTATATTGACGATACCAACATTTTTCGCCTACATATTTATTTGGCATTTCTTCAACGCCACTTCGCTGTAGTGCCAAATTGGTGTTACTGTCTTCTAATTCTTCTGTATGTATTTCATCGGCAAACTCTGTTATTTTTTCATATCCTAACAACCAATCATTTATAGATTTTGTAATACTTTTCTCTGTTTTTTCCTCATTCATTCTGACAACCTCCTTGCATAATCATTCAATTCTTTTGTAATCACATTCTTTTCGTTATGCGTCATACGTTCAAAAGGCCTTGTTCCTCTTTTTCCATCTTTTTTTCTTATATTCTTTGAATACGCTTGAGCTTCAGCATATGGAACATTTATATTTACTTTTCCACTTCCAGGGGTTGTACCTGTTAAAATAGATGCCTCTTGTACACCTTCTTTTCTTGATACGTACGGCTGTAATCTTCTTGCAACTGTTAAATCAAAAAAAGCCTGCAACTTTCCTTGTTCGTCAAGGCCTAATTGAGACTTTATTTGATTTTTACTTTTTAATTTTGTTTTCCAAGGCATTAGATACAACCAATCTTAATGTGATTTAATTCTTGAATATCAATATCATTGAATACAAGATTTTCTACCGAATGAACTTTAAAGACATTATCCTTACCATATTTCTCTGACAATTCAGTATATGGTGCACTGTTATTAGTGATAGTATCTGTAATTTCTTTCACTACAATTACATCATCTTTAGCAATAACCATATCTTTCTTTGTTATATCGTTTTCAAAAACTCTAATCAAAGCACTATCAACAGAATTTGAACCAGTACGATTATGATTTATTGTATATGTTAGTCTAACACTAGCCTTTACATTAAATCTTTCATTTTCTTTGTTAGGGTTTTTATGATATATCGTTATATCTTGTTTTGGAAAATCATCATACATAGCAAGTCAACTCATCTGGTAAGTTATTGAGAATGTCTTTTCGTTTTTCCTTGAAATCGCTATCAGATATTTTATTAAACGTTTTACTTACACCATCAATAGAATAAGATGCTACATTTCTGCTATCACTAATTTCTTTTTGATGTAATAAATCGACTAGAGCACAAGTAGTATATTTCAACCTGTCCTGTGCTCTATCTGATAAACTCTTGATTACATCATCTGTCAAATCTTGATTGGTATTATAATCTATTATTCTGCTTGCCTCTATACATAGTCTTGAAAACTCTTGGCTATCAAGACTACCCAAAAAACTTGTTTTATAGTATGTATGGTCTGCATAATTCATTTGCAACACCTACCTATTTCTTTAGCTTTTCATTCTCTTTTTTTAAAGCCTCGTTTTCAGCTTTTAATGTTTCAACATTAGCTTTTAAATCACTAATTTGTGCATTTAATTTTTCATTTTCTTTGCTAATCTTTTCAACATCAACATTTGAAGTTCCTTTTTCTAATTCTTTTATTTTATCTTTTAAAGCCTCGTTTTCAGCTTTTAATGTTTCAACATTTTTTTCATCATTCTTAAAAGAATGTCCTATTCCTACTTCTCTAGCCATTTAGAATACCTGCCTTTCTATGCTTTGTATGATACTGCAATACCTGCAGTTTTATTAGCATAATAATCATTTAAACCATAGATTCTGTATAACCATTTGTAGTTATCTCCATCTTGGTCTTGGTCTGGAGTAAATACTTTCATTTTATTATGTTTTGTGTATTGTAATAATGCTGGCTTGTGTATAATCATAAAGTTAATATCTTTTGCTCCTGTTCCTGGTTCAAATCCACCAACTTTTTCTCCTTCAGATACACCATCTTTTAACTTAATTACAGTCTTAAATCTTGCTTGTGGAACTGTCTTTACACTAGCAAATTTATTAAGTAATTCTTTTGATTTATATGTATCCATATCTCTTATAAATCCTAATAGAGTTGATGTAATTCTTAAATGTCTATCGCTTTCTGGAACTCCGTCATCTGTCATTTTGTCATATAATGCAGCTATAGCACTATATACAGATTGTGCATCTGCGTATGTACCAGTTGTTTTGCTTATTTGTGGAATTGCACAATATGTGCTATATCTTACAGCATCTACCTCTGGAATAACTTTTGTTCTTAAAAATTCTGCAGATACATTTGCAAGGATAACGCCTCCTGTTTCCTCGTTATCAATAGCATCTGTTTTTAATTTTCTTCCTCTTTCATAATTGAACTTTTTAGTTTCATTTGTTAACTGGATGTCTCCTCCTACATATCCACTATTTCTGTCGAAATCTCCTAGTCCATCCATATCTAATACTGGAACTATAATTTCATTTGCATTTTTACCAGCTTGTACTAAATCTCCATTTATATCGAAATCAGATGTTGTACTTTCTGATGCATATATTTTGTCCAAAAGTTTTGGAGCATTTTCCTTAAATAAAGTAATTGAATTTGGCATATTTATTCTTCCTTTCTATTTCTATTTTTTTGCGTTGTCTTGAATTCCCATTGCTCTTTCCAACATTGCTAGTCCATCATCTTTAGTTGGGTTGGTATGGTCTCCACCAAGTACAACTTCACTTTGCGAATCATTAGTATTTGGCTCTTCGTTAAACAAATAAGAATAATTTTTTCTAACATCCTCTAATTGTTCATCTACACCTGTTACTGAGTATTCGCCCTTTTCATTTTTCTCGTATTTGATTTTTTCCTTGTCTAATTTGCTCATAACAAGGTCAAAATCTTTTGCACCTTTGATACAGCTCTCTAGTGCTTTGTTTTTCTTAAACTCATCAAATGCTTTTGAACCTTCTTCTTTACCTCTGTTGTACTCATCTAGTTTAATTTTGTCTAAATCTAGACTTTCATTTTCTTTTATTTTTGTATTTAATTCATCTATCAAACTTTGTTTTACTGATACTTCATTCTTTGCTGATTCTGTTTTTGCTTTTTCTGCATTTATATCGTTTCCATTTTCGTTTATGATACTATCTATAATACTTTTTCTTGTGCTTTCATCTTCAATCACATTTAATAAATTCTCTAAAAAACTTCTTTTCATATATTTCTCCTCCTACGATTTGTTAACGGGGTTTTTCTTCCCCTTGAATTTAAAATATTTGCTATTTTTAACGTCGTATGCCCAACACTTTAGTTTATTTATGCCAAAACTAAAAAAGGCCTAAAAAAAGAACCTCGTCGACTTAGGCTCTTTTTTATTTGTATTAGCTGGTGTAGGGACACCATTTAACCAACGGTCGCTCTCGGTTGGCACTAATAATTAACTTATTCTACTATTTTCCAATCATCAGCAAGCATATCGGCTTGGCTTGCTAACCAACCCATTTGAACACCTGATGTTCCAACAAATGCAATTGCTTTGTTACCTATACAGCTGTGGTCACAATTTATTACCATACCATCTGCATTTTTGTAACTGATAGCTGTTGCTAATTCTATGTATTGATTTTTTCCATTCCAACCTGCTCTTTGTAGTTTCTTACCTTGTTTTAATAATTTAATTGCATCTCCAAAATCCATTTTTAATCCTCCATTTTTATACATTTATTTTCTAGCTTAACGTAGGCATCAAAGTATAGTTCTTTTTTGTCTCCGTTATATGTGCATTCAAAATACATCTTGTCTGGTAATGATGTAGCAAGTAATGCTTTGTTATTTTGAAGATTTTTTACACTCCATACTACATATATATCAAACTTTGGAATTTCTGCCGATTTGTCTAAATT
>CAMNND010000025.1 GCA_946545035.1 uncultured Clostridium sp.
TTTGATAAAATTTATATTTCTTCAGTTTATGGTGAGCTTAAAAGTGATAAAGTTTTATTTGACCATCCAATAAATGATTACAATATTAAACCGGGAGAAGCGGTATTTGTTGATGACAAAGAGCCATTACTAGATATTGCTGTAGAGAAAGGTTTAGATGTAATGCTTATGGATAGAGGACATAAAGTACATAATTCAAAATATAAAACAATTCATTGTTTAGGTGATATAGATTAAGAAAGTGCTATCATTTTAGCAAATTTCATGATACAATGCAGATAATAAGTATGAAAGGAGCTTTTCTATGTATATTGATAATAAGATTTTAATCGGAAAAAGCGGAGATGAAGATTTATTTATTGTACCAAGTATGGCAAACAGACATGGGTTAATAACAGGTGCATCTGGAAGCGGAAAAACAATTACTCTAAAAGTAATGGCTGAGAGCTTTTCTAGTATGGGAGTTCCGGTATTTTTAGCAGATATAAAAGGTGATTTGGCAGCAACATGTATGCCTGGTGAAGCAAATGAAAAATTAAATCAAAGACTTGCAAGTCTTGGAATAGAGAATTTCGAATATAAAGGATTTCCTAGTATATTCTGGGATGTATTTGGAAGAAATGGTCATCCAATTAGAACTCCAATTCAAAGCATGGACACAACTATTCTTTCAAGAATGCTTGGTTTAAATGAAACACAGGCTGGGGTTTTAGCTATAGTATTTAGAATTGCTAGAGAAAATAATTATGAAATAATAGATACAAAGGATTTAAGATTAGTACTTCAATATGTTGCAGAGAATGCAAAAGAATATACTATTCAATATGGTAATGTTGCTTCTCAAAGTATTGGAACAATACAAAGAGCATTGCTTAAACTTGAAGAGCAAGGCGGAGATTATTTATTTGGAGAGCCTGGAATCGATATAAATGATTTTCTTAAGACAAATTCTAATGGTATGGGAAATATAAATATTTTACATGCAGTTGAACTATATCAAAAACCAGATTTATATGCTACGTTTTTATTATGGATATTATCAACACTAAACAGCAAATTACCAGAAGTTGGAGATATGGATAAACCTAAAATTGTATTTTTCTTTGATGAAGCTCATTTATTATTTAACGAGATTCCTAGTGATATGCTTTCAAATGTAATACAAATTGTAAAATTAATTAGATCAAAAGGTGTTGGATTATATTTTATATCTCAATCACCAGCTGATATTCCAAATGAGATACTTGCTCAACTTGGAAATAAAGTTCAGCATACATTAAGAGCATATACTCCACAAGATCAAAAAGTTATAAGAGCTGTTGCTGATTCATATAGAGCAAATCCAGAATTTAATACTGAAGAAGCAATAATGAGTCTTGGAACTGGTGAAGCAATTGTATCATTCTTAAATGAAAGAGGAGAGCCTAACATTGTAAACAAAGGAACAATATTACCACCACAAAGTATGATGGGAGCTCTAGATGATTCTATGAGACTTATGATGATTAATAGAAGTGAATTCAAAGGGAAATATGATACTGTTGTAGATAGAGAATCTGCTTATGAAATCATTTCTAAAAATATGCAAGAAGCTCAAGAGCAAGCAGAGCAAGAAAAAGCACGAATCGAAGAAGAAAAAGCACAAAAAGAAGCAGAAAAAGAAGCTGAGAGAATAAGAAAAGAAGAAGAAAAAGCTAAGAAAGAGGAAGAGAGAGCTAGAAAAGAAGCTGAAAGAGAGGCTGAAAAACAAAGAAAGAATTCATGGGGATATAAAGTAGAAAAGCAAGCGGGAAGAACAGCAAATTCAGCATTAAACTCACTAGGAAGAAAAGTTGTAAACGAGTTATTTAAATCTTTCTTTAAGAAAAAATAATATAGTAATAAGAGCTACTGGAAAGTAGTTCTTATTTTTTGCTCTATATAAAATTTTAGTTAAAATAAAACATATTTGACTTAACATAAATAAGATGATATAATAGCTCTATTCCGTGTGGAGAGTTTAAAACCTGAGTTAAGCAAGTTCTTTCAAGTACTCAGTAAACATCCACTTTGTCCCAAGCTAAGTATCAGCCAGAAAGGAGCATAAGTATGGGATTTTTGGAGGAAATCATCACTAAACGGCCGTCGAAGATGTTTGGTGATGCTAAGATCTACTTCGACAAGGAAGACAAAAAGGTGATCCTGATTGACTATAAGGGCACATACACATATCTGATCAGAGATGACAGTAAGGAAAACTCGTATATCCTGAAGACTGAGCTCGGAGATGGTAGATGTGTCGACTGTCCGCTTAAGCCGGAAAATCTCTGGATTATTCCGGATATCATGACCATCGACAGATCTGAAAAGATTGACCACGTTGATACTGATGATGTGTCGAGATTGCTGTGTAATCTGGTTTTCGAGGTGTCTAGCTACACGATTCTCGAGGATCCTAAGTTCAAGGGCAGCAGGTTCAGCAACTCGATAGTTAGTGTAATCATGATCAATCCGAAGGGTGACGTATATGCTGTTCCGTATCTTGTTGCGGAAGACGTATGCGGATGTGACGGAAATCCGAAGGGTGATGTGATGGGCGAAGCTTTCAAGTTTGCAACGCTTGGCACACTCCGTAAGGATGGAAGCCTTTTTGTTATGCTGTAAAAACAGAGCCGTAGATTCGAAAGAGTCTGCGGCTCTAGCAGCTCTTATATGTAAAAAATGAAGAAAAGGAAGTATTAAATAAATAATAAAAGTAACGACAAAAGGACTAAAATACGCTTTAGTTTTATTTGACTATTATTTATTTATTTGTTAAGATTACATCAGTTTAGAAGGGAGATATTATATGGTTAAATATGAAGATTTATATGAAGATGTTAAGCATATGCTATCTGAAAAAAGATTTAGACATTCTGAAGGTGTTGTAAAAAGAGCAATTGAATATGCTGAAATCTATAATGCTGATATAGAAATAGTAAAGCTTACGGCTATAGCTCATGATATTGCAAAGGAGTTAACTCCTGAAGAAGAGGAAAGCATAATAAAAGAATATAATGTTTTTTTAGATGACTTTGAGAAGGTAAATCATAATTTAGTACATGCAAAGATTGGTGCTGAAATATGCAAAAATAAGTATGGCTTTACGGAAGATATGGTAAATAGTATAAAATACCATACAACTGGCAGGGCTGAAATGAGCTTACTTGAAAAAATTATATATCTAGCGGATGCAACAGATGAAAATAGAAAGTATGAATCTGAGTTCTATGTTAACACAATAAAAGAAAACATTGATAAAGGTATGGTAGAGGTTTCTAAATGGGTTATCAACCATTTATTAGAAAAAGAAAGACCAATACACATAGATTCAATAAATTGTTATAATTATTATTTGAATAAAATTAATTAAAGGAGGTGTTAGTTTGAATGAAGATTTTGAAATAGCTGAAAAAGCTAGAAGTTTTTCTTGCTCACCATATTCTCATTATGCAGTTGGTGCAGCATTAAGAACGAAGAGCGGAAAAGTATATACAGGATGCAATATTGAAAACAATGGAATTCAAGCAATTTGTGCAGAGCGTACTGCATTTGCTAAAGCATTATCAGAAGGCGAAAAAGAATTTGAAAGCATAACAGTTCTTGGAGCTCCAGCAGGTGAAAAAGCTGTTGATGAGTGTGTTCCTTGTGGATACTGTAGACAATTTATGAATGAATATGTCGATGAAGATTTCAAAATATATTCAAGACAAGGTGATGAAGTAAAAGTGTACACAATGAAAGATTTATTACCACATAGCTTTAAATTTTAATTAATATGTACTGGATATAATAAAAAGAGCTAAAAAAATACTAAAAATGAATAATGAAAGGATTTGATAGATATGAAGAAAAATTTATTAAAAATATTTAGTTTAATGGTTATTTTATTGGGAGCAATATTTATGCTAACAGGATGTGGAGATAATGATGATTCAGAGTCTTCAAAGAAAAAAGATAAAGACAATGAAGAGGTAATATCAGTATCTGGAGACAATATTATTACTGGAAAAATGGAAGAAGATGATGGAAATTCAAAAATTGAAATGTCTTTTGATGATAACGATATACTAGAAAAATTAGTATTTACTTTTAATTTTAATGATGAGGAAGATGCAAAAGAGCTATATGAGTCTTCACAAGAAGAGATTGAAGGAACAAATATTAAAGTAGTAAGAGATGATAAAAAAGTTACAATAGCTTTTTCTGCTGAAGATTTTTCTAAGAAATATGGAATTGAAGGAGATAAGCTTGACAAAGAAACAATGAAACAATTTGCTGAGTATATGGGATATGAATTAGAAGACTAATTTTGAATAATAAATTTATAAAAAAGTGTTGTAATTTAACTTAATATGTTATAAGATGTGAACGATAACAAATCGAGGGGAATTATTAAAGTATGAAAACAATAGGATGTAGTAATGAAATAACAAAAGCACCTATTAAAGGAAATTTAAAAAAATTTCCTGTTTTTAATATTTTGTTTTTTAAATACTAGAATTAACATTTCTAGTATTTTTTTTGTGCAAATTCCTTAGAAAAGTTAAATTTTTGTATGAAGCATTTGCTTCGGAAAGGATGAAAGAAAATGGAAGAAACATCTACAAAGAAAAAATTATTACTAGATGTTAATGAAAAGCCAGGAATAGTTAAATGGATTATACTTGCTTTTCAACACGTATTTGCTATGTTTGGAGCAACAGTTTTAGTTCCAATACTAGTAAACCAAGGAATTGCTGCCGCAGGAGTACCGGGAGAGGCTCTTTCAATTGCGGTTGCATTAGTGACAGCAGGAATAGGAACACTTATTTATATAATGTGTACTAGAGGAAAATCACCAGTATTTTTAGGAAGTTCATTTGCTTTTATATCGCCAATAATTGCGGCATATATAGCAGGAGCGTCAACTGGAAATGCTGCAGATGGTTTGGCAGGAGCAATGACTGGAATAATGGTTGTTGGTGTTGTTTACATTATCGTTTCACTTTTAATTAGAATTATAGGAAAAAATTGGATTGATAAATTATTACCACCAGTAGTAATAGGTCCAATGATTATGATAATTGGTTTAGGACTAGCTGGATCTGCAGTTAGTAGTATAGGAATTAGTGCAGACGTTGAAAGTATTGACTGGAAAGGTGTGCTGGTTGCAGTTGTAACTTTCCTAACAACAGCATTAATTATGGTTAGAGGAAAAGGATTTATAAAGATAATACCATTTTTAGTTGGTATAGTAGTTGGATATATTTTATCAATATGTCTTGGTTTAGTAGATTTTACCGCTGTTCAGGAAGCAGCTTGGTTCCAAGTTCCAAAATTTAATATTCCATATGTAAATTATAACCCAAACTTTATGATAGCATTGACAATGGCACCAATTGCTTTGGTTACAATGGCAGAGCATATTGGAGATCATACAGCACTTAGTACAATTATTGGAAAAGATTTATTAAAGAAACCGGGTTTAGAGAATACATTAATGGGAGATGGTCTTGCAACATTTGTAGCAGGTGCTTTAGGAGGACCTGCTAATACAACATATGGAGAAAATACTTCAGTTGTGGGTATGACAAAAGTTGCATCTGTATGGGTAATTGGTTTAGCTGCGATATTTGCAATAATCTTTGGATTTTTAGGAAAGTTCACGGCTTTAATTCAAACAATACCAAGTCCTGTACTTGGAGGAATATCACTTCTTCTATATGGATTTATTGCTGTAAATGGTTTAAAAGTACTAATTCAAAATCAAACAGACTTTAGTAAAAATAAAAACATAATAGTAGCTTCATGTATGCTAGTTCTTGGTCTCGGAGGCGCGGTTATAAACTTTAAGACAAGCGGAGATATGGTGGTTCCACTTTCTGGAATGAGTTTAGCTGCTATAATGGGTATACTATTAAACTTAATTCTTCCAAACGAGAAAGATGATGATGATAACAGTAATGATACTGAAGAAAAAAAAGAAACTTGCATAAAAGCAGAAACAGTAGGAGAAAATTCAATAAAAATAAAAATCGAAGAAATAAATCAAGATGAAAGCCAAGAAGAGCCGGAAGAAGAAAAGCAAGAAGATAAACCTGAAGAAAAAGAATTTGAGCAAATTTCAATAATAAATGAGAATACAAAGAAAGAGGAGAGAGCAGATATTGTGAAGAAAGAATTTAAAAATGTTATTGAAGTAAATCATCCATTAATTGAGCATAAGCTTGGAATACTTAGAAGTAAAAATACGGGAACAAAGGAATTTAGAGAGCTTGCAAATGAAATTGGAACTTTTCTATGTTTTAAAGCAATGGAAGATGTGGAGCTTGATGAAACAGAGGTTGAAACTCCAATTTGTAAAATGAAGACGGGTAGACTTGATGAAGATAAATTCGCTTTTATACCAATATTAAGGGCTGGAATGGGAATTTTAGATGGAGTTATAAATGTAATACCAAATGCAAAGGTTGGACATATTGGAATGTATAGAGATGATACGAATGATCATAAACCGGTAAATTACTTCTTTAAAGTACCTAAAAATATTGAAAATAAAGAGGCTGTAATACTTGATCCAATGCTTGCAACTGGAGGAAGTGCTATAGATGCAATAGAGCTTTTAAAAGATAAAGGCGTAAAGAAAATCAAATTTATATGTTTAATTGCAGCACCAGAAGGTTTGAAAGCAGTAACAGAAAAACATCCGGACGTAAAAATCTATTGTGCACATATTGATGATAAATTAAATGAAGATGCATACATAGTACCAGGTCTTGGTGATGCTGGCGACAGAATATATGGAACTAAATAAATTAAGATAAAAAAACACTTCCTTGATAGTTATTGAGGAAGTGTTTTATCAATTTAAAGAATATAATATTGAATACATAGTATTTCAATTATATAATATTAACAATAATACAAATAAAAGGGAGAAAGAAACGATTATGAAAAATGAAACAAACAAAAAATATGAATTCTTTATAGCAGGAAGAGCAAGAAATAAAGATATGATCATGGAGATATGTGAGGTATTCGATAATATGAATATTTCAAATTATTGCTTTCTAAGAAATAAAACTGAATACGCAGATAATAATATGAGTGCAGATGATAAACAAAATATTTTCGAAAGTCTAGATTTCAATAGTGATATTGTAAAAAATATATTTAAAACAGATATGGCTGCGGAGAAAACTTCAGATAATTTTCTACTTGTATTGCCAGCAGGCAAGGCAGGTCATATTGAAGCTGGTGTTGCATATGGTCTTGGGAAAAAATGTTATGCGATAGGAGAGTTCGAAGCTACAGATTCTCTATATCATATATTTGATAAAATTTTCTCAAGTAAAGAAGAGCTAAAAGAATTCTTAGAAGATGAATATAAAAAATAATATAACAATATAAAAATGATGAATATTTAACAGATTTTATACAAAGTTTGACTAAAAATTCCTCATTGATTTTTAATTATATATACGATATAATGTGAAAAAAATGGGAGGATTATCTCGTGCAAAAGGATGAAATTTATAATTATTGTACAGAAAACCTTGGTATTGCTGATGTTAAAGTAGATGAGCCAATGAGTAAACATACATCGTTTAAGATTGGTGGTACAGCTGATGTTTTTGTAAAAGCAAATAGTATTGATAATTTAAAAGCCATACTTAACTTTTCAAAACAAAATGGTATTGAGTATACAATAATTGGAAATGGAAGTAATTTACTAGTTAAAGACAATGGTATAAGAGGTATTGTTATTAAACTAGATTTTAAAGATATAAAAATTGAAAATTTAAATGACAAGCAGGTTAAAGTTACAGCTGAAGCTGGGGCAATGCTCGGTAGTTTAGCACAAACACTTGCTAAAGAAAATATAAGTGGATTTGAATTCGCATCTGGAATTCCAGGTACTATCGGTGGTGCTGTAAGAATGAATGCAGGTGCTTATGGAGGAGAATTCAAGGATATTGTTGTTAAGACAAAATGTATGGATGAAAACGGAAATATTATAGTTCTAAATAACGAGGAGCAAAAGTTTTCATACAGACATAGTATTTTTTCAGAAGAAAAATTAATAATTTTGGAAACAGAATTATTATTGAATATAGAGGAAAACTCAGAAGAAATCAGAAGAAAAATGGCTGAATATTTGGAGTCAAGAAAAGCTAAACAACCATTAAACTTCCCAAGTGCTGGAAGTACATTTAAAAGAGGAGCAGATTTTATTACTGCAAAACTTATAGATGAATGTGGATTAAAAGGTTTTTCTATAGGAGGTGCACAAGTATCTGAAATACATGCTGGATTTGTTGTAAATACTGGAAATGCAACTGCTGAAGATGTATTAAATCTTGTGAACTATGTAAAAGAAAAAGTTTTTGAAAAATTTGGCAAAGAAATTGAACTTGAAATAGAAGTCCTAGGAGAATAGAGAAAGAGGTTTTGCTTAAATGAAGGGATTTTTTTCATGGTTTAAATCAGGAAATAAAATAAAAAGATGGTTAGTACTAATAATACTTTCAATGATATCAATATGTTATGCATTTTCAATAATACTTGTAACAGATACTTTAGATATGAAGACCATATATAAAATTGTAGCATTATTTGTTATTGGTTTTCTTGGTATGGTTATTGGACTTATTTCTATACAGAAACGAAGTTTGGAAATATTAGTAAAAAAAACTGATAAAAGATCGGATGTTAAGTCTTTAATATATAACAAAAAAGTTTATGATCAGGGTCCAAAGATAGTTGTTATTGGCGGAGGAAATGGATTAAATACAGTTTTAAGAGGTTTAAAAACATATACTCAAAATATTACAGCCATCGTTACAGTTAGCGACTATGGTGATAAGGATTCTGATTCAAGAATGCTTTTAGATACTCTTCCACTTGATGATATAAAACAAAGTATTGTTGCTTTGTCTGGAAATGAAATCGAAATGGATAATATAATGAATTTCAGATTTCAATATGGAGGATTAAAAGGATTATCTTTTGGTGATATTTATCTTCTTGCAATGCAGAATATTCATGCAGACTTTTCTAAATCAGTTGAAAAAACAAAAGAAATATTAAATATGACTGGAAGAGTATTACCGGTAACGCAGGAAGAAATTGAAATTTGTGCAGAGCTTTCTGATGGAACAACAGTGAAAGGTAGAAGTGAGATTCCAGATGCGATAAACGAAAAGATTGTTTCGATAAATAGAGTTTATATAAGTCCTTCAAATACAAAAGCAGCACCAGGTGTTGTTGAAGCAATAAAAGATGCTGATGCTATTATTATTGGACCAGGAAGTTTGTATACGAATGTAATACCAAATTTACTAGTAAAAGGTGTTTCAAAAGCAATTAAGGAGTCTAATGGATTCAAAATATACATAAGTAACATTATGACAGAGCCAGGTCAAACATATAATTATTCTTTATCGGATCATATAAAAGCAATAAAACGTCATATTGGTGAAGGAATGGTTGATTATTGTATATATGATACTGGGGAAGTAACTCCTGAATTTATAAGAAAATATAATTTAAAGGGTGCTGAGCTTGTTGACCAAGATATACAAAGAGCTAAAGCTGAAGGAGTTAATCTTATAAAACGTGATTTGGCAACTGTTGAAGATGAACATATTAGACATGATCCAGATGCAATTGCAAGAGCAGTTATTGAACTTATCTGTGAAGATTTGAAGTTTAAAGATAAACAAAATGATCCACAATATTTAATGCTTAAACAAAAACTTAAATACAAAAAAATTACGTCACCAACTAAACAAAAATGGAAGAAACCAAAGCTTGATAAATCAGGCAAAAGTAGATTCTATTCTAAATATGAAGACAGAATTATGTCATTGAGGGAGGCTAATTTAAAAATAAAAGCAG
Organism: uncultured Clostridium sp.; assembly: GCA_946545035.1. Classification (GTDB taxonomy): domain Bacteria; phylum Bacillota; class Clostridia; order TANB77; family CAG-508; genus CAG-492. Next base: position 9,901 of record CAMNND010000025.1, read on the forward strand.
ATATGAAAAAGAATGCAGCAAATAACCAAATACTTGAAAAGGTAAGTGGGATGAGAAGATTTAATTCTGAAATGAAAAAGCGTAAGGAAAACGAAGAAGCGGAAAAGAAAAGATTTATAGATAGTTTAAAATAAACACAAGAAAAGATTAAAGATAGGAGAGACAAAAGATGAAATTATTTATTAAAAGATTGGGATTTGAAAAAGCAATTGATAAGGAATGGATTATCACAAATGGTCTAGGTGGATTTGCAAGTTCCACAATAATAGGTGCAAATACACGTAAGTATCATGGACTTTTAATTGCTCCACTGGATCCTCCTGGAAAGAGGCATCTTTTAGTATCTAAAGTAGATGAGAGCATAGTAATAGATGGAGAAGAGCATATTCTTTATACAAATATGTGTAGAAAAAATATTACAGAAGGATATAAAAATCAAACATCCTTTGAAAAGGATGAAGTACCAACTTTCACCTACAAAGTAGATGGTATTGAGATTGAAAAAACTATCTGCATGGAATACAGAAAAAATATTACGATTGTCTTATATAGAATAAAAAATGCAGATAAAAACATACAATTTAAGTTAACACCACTTCTAAATGAAAGAGGATTTCATGAAACAAGTTATGATAGAAAGTTCAAGGTAAAACAATCTGTTAATAAAAGACTTGTTGATGTTGTATTAGATAACAGCAAACATCATATATATATGAATTGTTCAGATGGAAAGTATATAGAGCGTAGTAATGATGCATTCAGGAATATGTATTATATGGAAGAAGAAAAAAGAGGACTATCTAGTGAAGAAAACCATGCTATTGCTGGATATTATGAAGTTGAACTTACTCCAGGAGAAGAAAAATACATAACATTTGCATGCTCATTAGATGAAATAAAAATCGATAGAAAAGATGGTCAAAAAATAATTGCAAATGAACGAAAGAGAATTAAACAATTAATCGATAAAACAGACTTAAAAGGCGATGAAGAATTAATAAAAGAGTACATAATTGCATCAGACAATTTTATTGTTTCAAGAAAAAATCTTCTTACCATTATAGCTGGTTATCCATGGTTCTTAGATTGGGGAAGAGACTCACTTATTTCATTTGAAGGATTAACTTTAAAGAATAAGAGGTTTGATGTAGCTAGAAAAGTATTACTAACATTCACAAAAGATATAAAGGAAGGATTGATTCCAAATGGATATACAGAGGATAATAACGTACCTATATACAACAGTGTGGATAGCAGCTTACTATTATTTGAACAGGTAAAGAGATATTTGAATTACACATCAGACTATGATTTTATACAAAATAAAATCTATAGCTCTATGAAAGATATAATCCAAAATTATGTTCAAGGAACAAATTTGGACAATAACAATATATTTTTAGATGATGATTTTCTAATTTCAACAGGAACATTAGAAACTCAAAGCACATGGATGGATGCCAAGGTTAATGGTTACATTGTAACACCAAGAAATGGTAAACAAGTTGAGATAAACAGCTTATGGTATAATGCATTAATGATTATGTGTGAACTTGGTAAAAAGTTTGATGAAGATAAAGACGTGTTAAGTGGTTATAGAAAGATTGCAAAGCTTGCTAAAGAATCATTCAATGAAAAATTCTATAATAACAAAACGAAATGTCTATATGACGTTTTAGGAGATGATAAGATTCGTCCAAATCAATTATATGCTCTATCATTAAGTTATCCGATTATGGATTTAGACTCTAAAGAGGCTAAAAATGTGTTTGATACAGTTACTAAAAAACTTCTTAATAATTATGGTTTAAAAACATTAGCAAAAGGAGAAACACATTATACGGAAGTTTATGAAGGAGATCAATATAGAAGAGATATAAGCTATCACCAAGGTATTACATGGCCATGGCTTCTAGGTTTATATAATGATGCGTTTGTTAATTTGGCTAAGGGTGTCAAAGATAAGGATGAAAAGAAAGAATTAAAGGATGCATATAAAGAATTTGTTGAGAATACAAGAAAAACATTTACTAAAGAAATAAACGAAGGAAAAACAATTGGAAGCATAACAGAGCTTTATGATTCAAGAAGACCTTATTTATCAAAAGGTGCAATTGCTCAAAGTTGGAGTGTTGCAGAAGTATTTAGAATTATATTATAAATAACAATTTAAGGAGGATGTCCAAGTGACTATTGCTGAGCTAGAGAAGACTATTAAAGAAAATAATTTATCAAGTATTTATTTATTACATGGAAAAGAAACCTATTTGCTAGAAAATAATTTAAAGAAAATAAAGAAATGCTTTGGTGAATTAAAAGATGGTCTTAATTATATCAAGATTGATAATGCTAGCTCAGACAAAATAATAGTTGAACTGCAGACACCTCCTTTTGGTTTTGAAAAAAAATTAATTATTGTTAAAGATTCAGAGCTTCTAAAGAAACAAGGGAAAAAGAAAAACACTAATTTATCGGATGAAATAGATAAATTAGTTAAATTTTTAGAGGATGACTTTGAAACAGTAAAAGATCAAAATGTAATAGTATTTATTGAAGAAGACGTGGATAAGAATGCGTTATACAAAGAGATTGATAAAATAGGTGTGGTTTGTAGTTTCGAGCCGGAGAAACCACAAGATATCGCAAAAAGAATGAAGTTTATTTGTAATAGCTATAATGTAAATATTGATGGCCAGACTCTTGGATATTTTATTGAATCTTGCGGAACAGATCTACAAGATTTAATAAATGAAATTAGAAAATTAATCGAATATGCAGGAAAAGATGGAACAATTACTAAAGAAGATATTGATGCTCTATGTATAAAAAAATTTGAAAGTGTTATATTTGATTTAACAGATAGCCTTGGACAGAAGAATGTGAAAAAAGCATTAGAAGTTTTAAAAAACTTAATTTATGCAAAAGAGCCAATACAAAAGATATTAATAACTTTATATAATCATTT
>CAMNND010000026.1 GCA_946545035.1 uncultured Clostridium sp.
ATATAAATAATTATCTCCTTCAAATAATTGTATATCTATGTCTGATAATTCTTCTGTTGATTCATCTGAATGAATTATATAGCATTTCCCCTTGCTATATTTGAACTTTTCATTTGTACTTAACGCGTTAATTGGAAGATGATATCTTTTTGATGTTTGAGATATTGTTCTAGTTGTACTAACTATTAGATATGTATCAATTGGATATAATTCATTACTTGGATATAACTCGTTGCCTGGATATAATAATTCAATATGCCCTTCAATTGTTAATTCTTGTAATTGCCCTTCCATTGCATCTTCTATGTGAATATAATTTTCTCCAGTAGTGCTTTTTACTAAATTGACTAATTTATTTACTTGGATTAACAAATTTGAATATCCTTCAATTACTGATGCTGATAAAGTACCAGTTGTTATATAATCTGCATTAATTTTACCGTCTTGCGTCATTGCGACTCCATATGGTCCAGAGATACCGTTTGAACTAAATCCTAAACCTCCTAATCCCCATTTCCATACTTGAGTTGCCGTTGAAGGATCAGTTGTATTCATAATTAATAATTCACCAGTTGATTCAGAAATAAAAATATGCCCGCCAAACGGATGATTAATTAGGTCAGTTGCATTGGCTTGAGCTTCTGATAAAATGGATGTAACATCTATTTCTTTTAATTTGTTTGAAATATCTTTGTTATTGTTATTTTGAGAAGTTACTATATTAGCTGTAACAGTCCCACACTCTATTTTAGTTATTCTTTCTAGCGAACAATCGTAAACTGTTTTTACCACTCTTGTTTCCAAATTTAAATTTAATTTAGGAATAATTGCTTTTATTGTATCTCCTAATGCAACTGTTTCTAAATTTTGATATTGCTTGTATTCTGTAGTTTTGGACAATTCAATAAAATCAATTTTAATTGATATGGTTGGTTTATCAATCCCTTCATTAAATAATTTTTGTGCAGCTGCTCTTAATTGATTTTTTGCGGTTGCCTCATCTATTTCTGCTTCTTCATCAATCCCTATGTCATTAAAATCAATTTTTTGATAAAATGGTGCAAAATAATTATCTATTATTGGGCTATCTACATATAATTCATCTAACAATAATCCATCTTTACCTTGCGGAATTATTTTAGTTACTACTGTTGATAAATCAATATCCATTTGTACACCAGTTAAATTTTTTCCATACATTATTGGCATTTTGGTGACATTGCCTCTTTTTTGGTGAACATATATATTAAAATTGTCTAATTCTAATTCACCGCCAAATTTTTTTAATAAAGCATTGTCTTCATTGAATATTGCATCAATTACATTTTTTCTAACATACCTAGCTGATGCAACCGATGTACAATTGCCATTTACAACAAAATTATTTGGATTACTTGTTCTAGCTAAAATCCAATTTAGTGCATTGTTTGCTGTTAAATTTGTTGGAGACACATCAACTAAAAAATTTTTTGCTAAATCGAAAAAAATGTGTTTTGCTAAGACTTTAAATTTTGTTAAATCTGGCTGCACATCCCAAATTCTAAATAACTGTCCGCTAGCTTTTATAATATTACCTACAACTAATTCTTCACTTAACCACCCACCATTTATATATTCAAATTCTAGGTTATATTCTCCATTTAATACTTCTGTTATTAGGGGATTGGTGCTAAAATCTCTTAAAATACCTAATCCTAAATTAGAAAAAGAGGTGGTATTTTTAGTATATAAAACTAACATTACAACCACCTCTTTCTATATTTTAATTCAATACTGTTTATTCCGTCACCGATAGTTATTGTGTTGTTGGTGGGATTTAATACTGGAAATTTATCCAAGACTACTTTGTCGTTTGCATTTAAGTTGTTTTTTGTGCAATTCATTAATTCACAATCTATAACTATATCACTTTCTAATATCTGAACTGAAACATTATTAATCGTCACAGTCCCTATTCCATCTACAATAATTATTGGATTTGTAATTGCATTTCCCCCAATATCAAAATCGTCCGTGTCTGATGAAATTGTTGTTTCTATTAATTCGTTACTGCAAGCAATAGGCTGTAATTCGAATTGCAAGGGAAATTCTTGTAGTACATTAAGATATTTATCAAAACTAACCTGATTTTTTATTGTCGCTTCAAAATATCTATCATTATACTTTGAAAGAATAAGTTTTGAGGTCCCATTAAACGTTTTTTTAATATTATCAATTTTAGAAATGTCAGATATAATACAACTGATTGTATAATTTATTGATTTATATGTCCCATTGTCAATATGTAAACTGCCGTTTCTACCACTCACATTGAAAGATTCGATATCTCTTTCAGCCAATGGTACTTGAGGCATTTTTTTAACAATAATTCCCAAATCATTTGAATTGATTTCGTTAAAAATAAAATAATGCATTAATTACACCTCTCTCTTTTGTAAGTATAATAATTCCTCGGCTATTCTTTCGATATCTTTTTCTTCTTTTACTTCTAAATGCTCAACTGTTATGCTATTGTAATAATTGTAGCTAATATCATTTTTTTGATTTTTAATATTATCGTATTCTTTTGCCTCATCTTTTGTTAATACACGTTCCCCTTTGTGTAAAACTGCTGGCATTTCATCGTATGGTACTTCGTCAATACCTACTCTTAAACGTTTAATAAATGGTATGTTTAAACCTTTGCCTCCCACTCCAGGAACCCATGATGGTATTTTAATTTTGTTAACTTTTTCTATAAAACTGTTTAATCCGTCTGCCATAAAATTAATTGGAGATTTTATTATGCCATATAAACTTCCAAAAACATTTTGAAAAATAGTTTTAACTCCATTTACAACTGGCGTTAAACCATTTAAGGCCCCAACTAAAACTCTGCTTATTACATTTGCAATAGAAGTAATTACACTTATAATTGGCTTTAAAATATTGTTTGTACACCAAAGAAGCAAATCAAAAATTGGTTGTAATAAAGGTAACAATGCATCTAATATAGGTAATAATACTGGCAATAGTTCCTGAATTATTTGGACAAGTGGAGGCAAAATTATTTTTAAAATATCAGTAAATATTGGTAAAATTCCAGTAATTATTTCACTTATTATTGGTAATAATTGCTCAATTAAATCAAAGAGAATTGGAAATAATTCTTTTGCAAGCTCTACAAATATTGGTAAAATACTCTCGAGCATTGAAACCAAAACGGGAGCTAATTTGTCGATCATTGCTTGTATCTCTGGCATATGCTCTATAATTAAGTTTAAAACTGTTTGTAATAATGGAATAATTCCTGCCATAATTCTGTTTCCGATAGCACCTAACGACTGTGAAACATCAGACATTGTATCTCCAAATACAACACCTGCATTAACTGCATCATCACTCATTACAAGCCCTAACTCATTAGCTCTTTGAATTAATCCATCATAATCTTCTGTATTTTGTTCTATTAATGGAGATAACGTATATGCTACATTGTTTCCAAATAATTCTGCTGCTTTTGTTGCTCGTTCTTCTGCTGTCCCTAAAGACATGATTTGATTCATGGCATCTTCCATATTCAAATTAGTTCCTTCAAGTTTCTTTGCTGCCTTTTCCAAAGAAGTCATTTCAACTCCGCATTGTCCTGCAGCATATGACAATTCTTGGTACGCTTTTTTGCTCACATTCATTCTAATACTACCTTTGTCAATAACATCTGCTGCTGATGCACTTGAGTTTGCGGCTGCAGTTAATCCTCCAACTATCGCTGTAGTAGCTCCAACAACAGCTGTACCTATTTGCATTGCTTTTTTAGAAACATCCATAAAACTTTCTCCAAAGCTTTTACTGCTGTCTTTTCCTTTTTTGGTAGTCTCTTCAATAGATTTATTAGCCTTTTCATTGTCAATAAATACTTGTCCAAAAATGCTAAATATATTAGCCATATTGCACCTCCTAACTTAATCCATAATCTTTTAATATTTCTTTTGCACTACGCATTTTTTTATTAAATTCTTGAATTGTATTTTGAGTATTTCCATTAATTTTTTTAAAAATTAATTCAATAATTCTCGGAATCTCATTTTCTTTTTCTACTGCGTATTTTAAACAATCAATCATAAGTTCCCAATCTTTGTCATAAAAAAACTCTATTCCTCCATAATGTTTAAAAAAAAGACGTAGAACTGCTGGAGTCCCAAGTCCTACGTTAATTTTAAAAAATCTTTTATTTTATCATTATTAATAAGTTCTTTTATAAATGAAACAATATCAACTTCTTCTGCTTCTTGCTTTGTAATTTCTTTTAACATTGCAATAAGCTCTATCATTTCTTCTTCTGCCTTATAAAAATTATCTATGACTAATGCAACAAGTTGTTTTACTAATTCTTTTCTATCTTGCTTTTCATCTCCAGTTTCAACATCTAATTGCATAATTAATGATGAAATCCCCATTTTATTAATAATTAATGATATTTTTGATAATGCTCTAGGTTTTATTTTTAAACTTTCCATATTATATTCCTTCCTTTTTTCGACTCTCTTTTCTTACATCTACTAGCTATTAATAAACATAAGAAAAGAGAGTCATTTCTCTATTCTAACTTGCTAATGGATTAGTTGCTGATGTTTCAATATCCCAACAACATTCTTCATTAGCATCCGTTGGATCATAATGTCCTAAAAATTCCAAACTGTGTTCATTTTCATTTTTAGATACACCTTTATAAGTAAACGCACCTTCGTGCATTGCGTTTTTAACTGTAATTATCGTGAATGTACCATCTAGCATTTTTGTAACAACAGCAACATTCTTTAAATAACTACTTCCTTCTATTACTCCAAATCTCCCTGGAGTAAGCTTATTGCTTGCAATTGTTGCGCCAGGTATAGCTAACTTAAGATTTTCTAAACTGCAACATAAAGTAGAAATTTTTAAAGAAACATCTTCTCCGTCTTTTACTTCCATTCCTTTAGATTTGCCTTTTCTTCCATCAAATTCTATATCTCTAATGGATGGTGTTGCTGTAAATTCTGCTCCACCTCTTGTAGGTCCTAACACCTTTTCGTCTTGTTCTCCATAATTAACAACAACAATGCCTTCGTCTATTTGAATTTTTTGAATATCATTTGTCGAAAGATTAACTAAAGCCATATTGCACCTCCTTAAAATATTCTTGCAATAAAAGTAACTCTTCGCATAGAAGAGTCCTGTTCGGTCATTTTACCTAAATACTGGCCATCAAAATTAATATGAAAGCCAATTTCTTCATCTTGATAGTGATAACCATCTAAACCTATTCTTAAATCATCACACAATTTTTCTACATTGGATTCTGATAATTCATTAATATATAACTCTATATCAAATAAAACTTGAGCTCCATAATCAAGAGTAGAAATAGATAAATCTGGAATAACACCATAAGGATAAATTGCATCTTTAGGAGTTCTTTCAAAATATACCGTCATAATTTCATTGACTTTTGGCATAAATTTATTTAAAAAATGGTCTATTTTAATCAATTTCTTCATCTCCTCCTAAGTCAATATTCATTCCTTGTTCTAATGTATATTCTTCCAATTTACAAAGTCCTTCTTGGATTGCATTTTGAATTTCATCAATATTTTCATAAGCTGTATTTCTTAAAAAATTTTTACTTGACATTCCAGGATGCTGCACTATATAGCCATATTTAGTATGGTTGTCATGCAATTCATATGTAAGTTTACCTCCTTCTTTAGACTGTATAGTTTGAATTGTATGTGGCCTTGTACCAAATTCAAACCATGTAGGATTAACAAAATATTTGATTCCGTATTTTTTCCTCATTTGTTCTCTAGTTAAATAACCTACTTCTAAATAAGGTTGCCCAGTTTTATAGTTAATTTTAGCCCAAGCTTTTACTGCTTTCTTAAAATATCCTCTTTTAACTGGAATTTTTTCTTTTAATTTACTGGTAACTATCTTACCACCCTGTTTTAATGCATCTTTAGAAAGTTTTTTCATCATTTTAATACATTCTTGTGATGTATCTATAAATTCAATTTTAGTATTTTCCATATTTATTTATTTTCAATAACCGTTGATGTTAATGTTAATTCAATAACATCTTCTTTCTTATAAGTTCTTAATATCTTATAAATGATATTGTTGTATTTGATATGAGTTACGCCATTTAAATCTAATAACTTTGATTCTAATTTTATTTCAGGTTTGAATCCAGCAGCTTCTGATTGATAAAATTCACTTTGCCCTATACTTTTTTCATTACAATAAAAAAGATGTTCTGTATATGTTACCTTTGGTCTATTTTTCCTATCTAATGTTATATTTTCTTTCATTAGATAACCAATATTTTTAAAATACATATTTATTCCTTATATTTTGTGTTCGTTGATAAAAGTATTTTTAGGGACTCATAAGATTTCATATATCTTTCAGCTTCTGAATTATCAAATCCGAAATGTGCTTTGCAATACAAAGTAATAGCTTGAAGTATCATTGCATCGTTTGAATTAAGAATAGAAGGGGCAATGCCTACCAGTTCTAATTCTTTTTTACAAGATTTTATTAGACTATTTATTTCTTCATCGAATGCATCATTATTTATTCTTAAAGAAAGTTTAACTTTTTCTAGCATTGCCTATACCTCCTTAATAATTAAGCTGTTGCTTTAACTAATTTTACGAATGCTTCACCAATAGCTGGCTTACCATCGAACATAGCACAACCTAGGTATTCAAAACTATTAGCACTTAACTTTTTATCAGTGTCTACAGTTACATCTTCTGATAAATTTCCTGCATACATTTTGAAATCTCCTAAATATGCTTCATGGAAGGTTACACTATCATCTAGCATTACTTCATAACCATCAACATAGAATTTTCCATTTTCTTTTACGAAAATATCATTTTTAGATTTGTCTTGTAATGGTCTAAAATCTGAATATAATGTTTTCTTACTCATTAACCATTTAGCATTTGCATCATATGCACCTGGCAATAAAGCGATTAAATCAGTTACATTAGCTTCTGTTAAATTTGCAGTTTTACCAACAGTAACTGAATTAGTAGCTCCCCAAGTATTTGCCTTTTCAACACCAGTAGGTTGATTTGTTCCTGTTCCAGAAATAATTAATTTGATAATTTTTCTAGCAATTCTTCTTGCTAACATATTTGTTAACCATTTTTCAAATGCATCAATTGACATTTTTGCAACTGTTTTTGAGATAGTAATATATTTTGTAATCTCATATGAAGTTAAACTTACAGGAATTAATACTTCTCCATCCTCTGTAATAGTTGCTCCTTCAGTATGAATGTTACCATCTGTTTGGTCAGTTTCAACTGCAAATGTTACATTTCCATCGACTCTTAACAATTCAATTTCATTTAACAATGGAGCATATTGCTCTAACTTCTCCATAATTAAATTTTGTGTTACTGTAGGAATAGCAGTTCCGACAGAGTTTGCAGCTGAAGTCATTGCTCTTTCTTCTGCATCAGTTAATTTCTTTCCTTGTAGTTTTTTCAAAAATGCTGTTCTATATTCTGCATTTTCTAATATCTTTCTTTCTTCACTCATTTCTTTTTCTCCTTCTTTATATTCTTCTTTTTTATCGCCAATAGCTCCCCTTTTAATCTTTTCTAGAGTTTCTCTTCTTTTTTCAGCTTTTGAAACTAATGATTTCTTTTCTTCCTCTAGTTGTTCAACTCTTTCTTCAAGTGATTTCATATCTTCTTCTGAAATATCCTCATCACTTGAAAGTCTTTCTTCAATTTGCTTTAATTCTTTTTGAATTTCATCGTAATTCATTTTAAATTCCTCCTATTTCTTTTATTTTTAAATTTAAAAGGAGCTTTCTTTTTGAAAGTTCCCTTTTGGCTCTTAAGTTATCCAACTTCTTCTTTTCACTATCCAGTGTACTCAAAGCACGAGCATATATTGAAGTCGTATCATAGAATGGCGTATCCACGACACTCACATCATACAAACGATCAATCTTTAATATTGTCCTTGTATCAGTAGATAAATCCCATTTTTCTTCTTCTACCGTAAAAGCAAAACTCATTTTATCTAATAATCCTGCTTGAATTGATTTGTAAATATCTATATTAGAAGTTGTATTTATAAGTTCTGCTCTAATCAATAAACCTTTGTCATCAATAGATAAACTTAGTGAATTATTTCTTGTTCTGGCTAATATTAAATGGCTATCATCGTGATTATATTTTAGTGGAACATCTTTCATATCACATCCATTAAAAGCATTTCTATCAATTATTTCGGTGAATCCATGAGTTGCAGGACTATCAAATACTACTGCATATCCTTCAACTATCATTTTTTCACTATCATTATCATTTCTAACTTGTAAGTTTTCTGCAAAAAATCTTACTTCTTTTTTGTCATTCATATTAATACTCCTTCCCACTTGGCAAAATAAAAACAACTTCTTGATTTTTATAAGTTGTTTCTCTTAACTTATCTAAATATTTTTTTGTATGTACTTCTTTAATCTTTATCTTCTTTTTTTCCGTTGCTTGTACTTGCTCCATCACTATCATCCTCCTTATTAGAATTATTATCTACTACATCTTTATCTAAATTATTTACCTCTGTATATTCTTTACGAATATATCTCTTGTCTTCAGCATCTGGAACATGAGGTAGATTCCAAATATCCATAACCTGATTGGTACTTAAAATACCTCTATCAAATAATTGCTGTGAAACATTAAGTTTTGTATTATTACTAATAAATTGTAATTTAGTACTTTCTAATACAACATTTAATCCTCTTTCAATGTCAGACTGTTTTATAATCATATTTGTTAAAACTTGACTAATTTGGATTGCTATTGGTTCAATAACATCTTCATAAAATAAATTCCATTGATCTTCTGTTGCAGTATTTTGCAATATGGCTTCACTCATATGAAAATAATCAAATACATTATTCTTTATTAAATCCATTTGTTCTTTATCTACAATAAAAGGTTTACTATCTACTTTTTGTATTTCTGAATATTTATTATCAAATATTAGTATTCCTCCATTATTTTCCATAGATAATTGTTCTTCTTTTAGTCTTTTTTGTTCTTTCTTAATGCTTTCATCATTTTGTACAATTCCAAGTCTAGCTAGGAATCTAATCATAGCACCACTTTTTATTCCTTCTTTGATTCCTTGTTCTTGAGTATCAATTAAATCCATAGTGGAATCAATTGCGTTGTTTGTTTCCCCAACATATTCTTTTTTGTAGTAATGCCTTTTTAGTGAACCAACTAAATCATATTCTATTACATATTCTTCTTGTTGAATTTTATAAACTAAATAATCAATATTATCTACTGTAACTATTTTGGAGCCTGATGCTCTTACAGGATAAAATCCTACAACATTCATATTTAAATCATTATCGTATATAGGTACAATATAGGCATTATTTTCTACAGTTAAAATCGTAACTAGCCGATATATAAATTGTTGCGTAGTCATTAATCTATTTGGTTTGTTCTGTAGTATTGCATTTATTCTATTATAATTTTTATTTCCATTAATTACTGGATGTAATTTGCTGCATTGATTCGCTATTTTATCAATGCAAGTTCTTGTTAATCCCATTTCGTATAAACCACCATTATAGCTCGTAAAAATGGGACTATATCCATTAATCATTTTGAAAGTGTTTGTTAATTTTTTTATATTTTTTCTCTCTTCTACATTTTTTCTAAACCTATCAAATATTCCCATATTATTCCTCCTATATATTTAAATAATCTTCATAATGCCTTTGATATACTACATAGGAATCTATCAAACTAACTGCACCATCGATTCTTTGTTTTGAATTTTTTCCTTTTACTGGTCTAATATTATCATTTTTATCTACTTCAATTTGTGTATTGGTTAAACACCATTTTAAGATTGGATTATTATTATAGTTAATTTTTTTATCTGCCAAGTCAGAAGCTAATATTTTCATTGGCGTACTCATAGTTTTTGCTCCTTGAATAACTGGTTCTAATGTATAACCATTTTGTTTCATCTCATCAGCCCATTGATTTGCACCCCATTGGTCGTAACCTACCCAGAGAGTATAAATATTATATTTATCTCTCAATTCATTAAACCAATTAGTTACATCAGAAAAATTAACCATATTACCAGAGCTAAATCTTATGTAACCATTTTCTTTCCAAACTTTATATGGTACTTTATCTTCTGATTCGTGTTGTGTTGCTCGTTCTTCTGGAATAAAGTACATTTGTGTAACAAACAAATCATTATTTTTTTTAATTAAACATGTAGCACATGTTAAATCTCCAACAGAGGATAAGTCAACACCACCAATTCCATAACATCCATTTAAATCTTTTAAATCAAAAGCTGATTTATTTTCTACGGTTTCAAATGTCAGCCATGAACCAACACCAGTTTCTCGTATATTGAAATCTTTTGTTAAGAGAGTTGGTAAATAGTTTTTATCGTTTCTAGCTCTTTTAACTTGTTCTTTTAAGTAGTCAATGCCTTTTATTGTTCCTAATCCTGGATTGGCTTTAATCCATTTTTTTTGAATAGTCCATTCACTTCTTGAATCTAATTCATAAATAAAACACAAAAATCTTTCATCTTTTTTTGTGCCATTTAGTATATCCTCAGACAGTTCATAAAGAGAATCATATATATTTTCTCTTATAAATCCTGCTGTAGATATTGAAACTAATAAAGGTTGTTGCCTAGCACTCATTGATTGTTTAGAAACATCGTATATATTTCTATCTTTCCATGCGTGTACTTCATCCAATATTCCACAATGCATATTTAATCCATCAAGAGTATTTGAATCACTGGCTAGTGGTTCAAATGTACTAAATGTTAAATCAACATATAAATCACTTTTTCTCTTTCTAATATGCTTTTGTAATAAAGCACTTTGAGAAACCATATTTTTTGCTTCTTCAAATACAATTTTAGCTTGGTCCTTTTTAGAAGCAACACAGCAAACCTGTGCACCACCTTCATGATCAGCAAACAACATATATAATCCTATTGCTGATAGAAGTGTTGATTTACCATTTTTTCTTGCTACAACTATAAAAACTTCTCTATATTTTCTAAAACCTTTTTCATCAACAAAACCAAATATCGTTTGAATAATTGCTTTTTGCCATAAATCTAAAACAACAGGCTTGCCAGCCCATTGTCCTTTAGAATGTTTACAAAACTTTTCAATAAAATTAATTGGTCTTGTTGCTTTATCTATATCAAAATGATATTTATCAGGATTATTTAAATCAGAAACTATCATTTCATATTGTTTCTTTACTTTTTTTGAAACTTCAATTTTTCCACTTACAATTAAATTATAGTAAGTTAATATATAATTCATCATGTATTAAGGAATGATTCCAACTCATCAGGTTCATTTTTACCTGCTGATGAGTTATCATTTTTAGTTAAATCGCACAATTGTTTTACAACTGTTTGATATGATTTAACAGTATCTCTATAATCTTTCATAAGTGGATTAGCTTTTGTGAATTGTTGACTAGCATTAATTGTTAAAACAGTTAAATTATCTGAATTAATGTTTTTTTCTATATCTTCTGCAAGTATCAACAAAAAAGAAGCTCTAGCACAGAGTTTCTTTATGACATGTGTTTTGTCATCTTGAGATACACAAAATAAACTTGTAAGTCTTTTATACTCTTTAGTTATCCTACCTTTTCTTGCTGCAAGTTTTCTTTTGCTCATTTCTTCTTCGGTTATCTTATCTTTTTCTTTCTTTTTCTCCATGCTTTCTCCTTTCTACCCCCCTCACATGATTTTTGCCAGGTTGGGGCAAAAAAAGGTTCATCGCGCGGTTTATTTATATATTATTTTCTAGTTTCAATAGGGGGAGTATTTATTAACTCTAACGAAACTATATTAACTGTATTTATAAATTGTGTTGTCCCCTCTTTTGTTTCAACCATTAACGTACTCATACTATCTAATGCTTTAATCAATACATCTTTATTTATTTCCTCTTTAAGATGTATATCAAAGAAGTTAGTATCTGTTAATACTCTTAATACCACAGTTAAATCATCTCCTTATTAATTCTCCGTTAGCATTAAACATCACTTCATTTGTAGTAGCATCAACACCTTCGTGAATAATAGCATGACACTCTCTACAAACTGGTATAAGATTATCTTCTCCTAATGTTATTTTAGGGTTGTTTATATTTAATGGAGTAAGCCAAATAATATGATGCACTATCTCTGCTGGCCTTTCTTCACATTTCTGACAAAGATAGTGATATTTGGATAATATATAATCTCTTGTTTTTTTCCAATTAGAAGATTGATAAAATTCTTTAGCAAACTCTTTAGCCATGATATCACCTCGTTATAAGCACTGCACCAGCAATATGTACTCATTATTCAATAATGTATAGCTTTCAAACCATATTACCAGTACACTGCCTATAAAGACAGTGCCACCAAGAAAACAATTGTCTGTACTTCCTAAG
>CAMNND010000027.1 GCA_946545035.1 uncultured Clostridium sp.
TTTTGGAGCGGGTAGCGAGAATCGAACTCGCGCTATCAGGTCGGAAGCATGACATTCTACCACTAAATTATACCCGCATCTATACATATTATAGTATAAAACCAGGATTTTATCAACTTGATTGTTGAATATATCCTGGCTATATTTTTTTATTTTCGTTTTTTATTACATCATTTTATATATCTTTTCGTCAATTTCAGGAACAAATTTCTTTAGATTTATTGGTCTTCCCTCACTATTTATAAAACAATGACTTGATTTACCTGTGAAAGCTACTTCTCCGGTTGTTTTATTAGTCATTACGTATTCATAAACCATTTTTACTGAATTATATTCTGCAAGTTTAATTTCAATTTCTACATCATCATCAAATGTTGTAGTCCTTTTATAATTACACTCTATTCCAAGAACCGGTGAACTAAAACCAAGCTTTTCTATTTCTGAATATCCACATCCATTACTATTTAAGAAATAGACTCTTGCCTCTTCCATCCATCTAATATAATTAGAATGATGTGTTATTCCCATTCTATCCGTTTCATAATACTGAACCTTATGTACATAATTTTCCATTTATTATTCCTCCCATTGATATTTATTTAAATCAACTTTGTTGTTTTTTACTTCTATACCTTCTTTTTCCAGTCTTTGTTTTTGAATATTAATTCCCCCAAAAACGAATTCTTCTGCAAGCTCTCCTTTATTATTTACAACTTTATAGCATGGATATTTATCTCCATCTGGATTCTTATGAAGAGCGTTTCCAACTGCTCTAGATAGACCTTTATTACCGAGATGCTCTGCAATTTGTCCATATGTAACAACTTTCCCTTCTGGAATAGTAAGAAGATAATCTAGCACTTTTTTTGTAATATCAGTTATTTCTTTTTTATCTTTACTACCACCTGAAAGCTCATAACTATTATCAATTAATTCGTATACCATATCCATATCAACTTCATCATCAAGCTTAATTGTAATCCAACTACGTTTATTCATATGATATGCTGGAAAAATAGTTTTATTGTTCACAATTTCGTCTATACGATCTTTTTGAAACATCATATTCGTTACTTCAATTCTATTATTATCATCTAGACCAAGTTTATCTGCTGTAATACAAAATAATGTCGCATACCATTTCTTGCTATTCTTATTTCTCCAGATAGCATTATCATCAAACTTTTCCCAAAGAAATTCAAGTTCATCACCATACTTTTCACTGATATATTTTATTAATTCTTTTGATTGTTTAGATTTGAATACTTCCTTCTGCGTACACTCATTTAAAAATCTATTAATAACTCTATCGTATTCAGATCTAACCGTTCCAATGAACTCTCCAACCGCATCTTCGATATCTACTAGTGCATATTCTTCATTGCTTTCTATATCTATTACTTTAGAATTCTTTTTATCTTTCTCTATAAATATTTGAACTTCAAATTCTCCATCCAGTATCGGCTCTTTATATAAATATCCGCTCTCTACCTTTGAGAATCCAAAATTAGATAATTTATTATACTTAATTATACTTTTCTTTAAATAAATATTTAAATCTCTCATATCTCAATCCTTTTCATTATTCTATATACTATTATACTTATTTCAAATTGATTTATCAATGTATAAATAATTATTACCAGATATGAAAAAAGCCACTGTACTAGATTCATCTAGCACAATGACAATTCGTGGAGCAGGTAGCGGGAATCGAACCCGCATAGCCAGCTTGGAAGGCTGGAATTCTACCATTGAACTACACCTGCATGTGTTGTTCTTTTTATTAGAAGGTTTGTATGGAGCAGGTAGCGGGAATCGAACCCGCATAGCCAGCTTGGAAGGCTGGAATTCTACCATTGAACTACACCTGCATAAGTATGTTCTCTTCTTGGAACGATTATTATTGTAATCCATTCTATTAGAAATGTCAACACTTTTTTTAAATTTTTTAAATACAATAGATGGCTCTATCTTGTAGAGCCATCCGCTTCTATATTAGTTAAAATTCTGTACGTTCAGTTTTTAATTCGCTATTTATGATTTCTGTAATAATATTAATTGATTTATCTAAATCATTATTCTTTATTACATAATCATACATTCCAATTCTAGAATTTTCATAGTCGTATCTATTAAGACGTAAAGTAATTTCTTTATAGTCCGGTTTATCTCCCATTCTATTAAGAAGACGTTTTTCTAGAACTTCCTTAGGAACTTTCAAGAATATCGTTACAACTCTAGTGTCGTTTCCTAGTAATTTAACTAAATTTTCTGTTCCATTTACATCTATGTCTTTAACAATAACTTTACCTTCTTTTATTTTCTCATTCATAAGAACCCTAGATGTTCCATAATAATTTTCATGATGCACATTATACTCATAGAACTCATTGTTAGAAATCATTTCTTCAAATTTTTCCTTTGAAACGAAGTTATATATCTCACCAGGAACTTCGCCATCTCTTGGAGCTCTAGATGTATATGAAGGTAAACTTTCAACATTATCTAATTTCTTAATTAATGCTTTCTTTATGGTATCTTTTCCAGATCCAGACACACCTGATAATATAACTAACATATCTTCACCTTTCCCTCTGCTATTTCTTCAGCAGCAATTGTAACTGGAGCCTCTTCCTTTGTTACAACTAAAGGCTCATCTCCTTGAGCTATTTTTCTTGCTCTTTTTGATGTAGCAATAACAAGCTCAAATCTGTTTTTTGATTTTTTTAATAACTCTGCAACACTTGGTTTTACTATCATTATTAATCCCTCTTTCTTTTTTATTTTCTTTTTATCTATTATTACATTTATCATGTGTTATTTACTTTAGTTTTGCCTATTCAATATTCTGAATTTGCTCTCTAATATCTTCAAGCTCTGTTTTAATCTCAATTACATCATTTGTAATTTCAAGCTTAACAGATTTAGAAGCTGTTGTATTAGCCTCTCTATTCATTTCCTGAATAATAAAGTCTAACTTTTTACCTATAGCACCTTTTTCATTAATAAGCTTTTCAAATTGATGTATATGGCTATCAAGTCTTGTAAGCTCTTCCTCAACTGAAGATTTATCAGCAAATATTACAATTTCTTGTGCTAACCTTGTCTCATCCACTACATCGCTTTTTAATATTTCTTTAATTCTTTCCCTCAATTTTACTACATATTCATCAATAAGTCCAGCAGTATTTTTAGAAATATCAGCAACTAGCTCCTTAATATGGTCCAATCTATTTTGTAAATCTATTTTTATTTTCTCACCTTCAACAGTTCTCATTTCAACGAAATTATTAATTGCCTCTGTAACACACTCTGATAACTCTTTTAAAATCACATCATTTTCACCTTCGTTATTTTTTAATTGTAATACGTCTGGCATTTTTGTAATTTCTGTAATTCTAATAGTATCATTCATATTTTCTTCTTGAGCAAGCTCTTTAAGCTCTTTTATATATAGCTTAGCTAAATCTTTATTTATTACAACATCCTTACCTTCGTTTGTATAATTTGTATATTCAACAAATACATCTATCTTACCTCTGGATACTTTGCTTGAAATAAGCTTTTTTATGTCGTTCTCATAAAAACTAATATTTCTTGGAAGTCTAACACTAATATCACAATATCTATAATTAACGCTTTTAATCTCGACACTATAACTTCTTCCATTTATTTCAAGCTTACTTTTTCCATATCCTGTCATGCTTATCATATAGTACACGCTCCTTTAATCTTCATAATCTTCTTCATCTTCTATTTCATCTTCATCTTTTTTCTCCTTAACAATATCATCTTTATTAATTAAAAGATTTCTCCTATTTATGAAGAATACGATAATAGATTTTACTATGTAGTATATTAAGATAACAATACCAGAAATTAACAATACTTTTCTAAATCTATCTGTAAAATTTTGAAGTATATATGGTAAAAATAGTGTTAATATTCCCATTAGTAATGATTCAATACCATTTACACATTTTGTTACTTTATCTTCCTTATATGCAGTTTCAATAAGCATAATTGAAACCCCTAAAAACATAAAAGAAAATAAATTAATATTTTTGATCATGGCATTTTTTTCGATATTAAAGAAACCATAATTACAAAATACTAAGAACAATATAAATAGACCTGCAAAAATTAAGTTATAGAATGAATTTTTTATAATAGAAGCACCTTCTTGTTTAGAAACTTTTTTGCGCTCCTTTAACTTTTTGTCTAATTCATTTATATCAAAATTTTCTTCTGGCTCATCTTCTAAAAAGTTAATGTTTAATTCTTTATCATATTCATCAGACTTGTTATCATCATCAAATATTTTCTCATTATTTTCTTTTGGTTCACTTTCTTTTGGCATGTTCTTTATTGCAGATTCTTTTTCTACTTCTTTTTTCTCTTTATATACCTTACTTGTATTAGACTTTTTAGTGCTCTTTACTCCCTTATCATTTTTATCGTTTTCTTTACTTTTCTTTTCAGAATTGCTTGCTTGATTATTTTTGGTTGTTTTAGGTACTTGCTTATCTTTTTCTTCTTCATCCTTAGCTTTTTTATTTATTTTAATTTGTCCAGATTTTTCACTAGAAGCCTTCTCCACTTCTGTTGATATTCTTTTCTTGACATTTGCTGCCTTCTCAGAAACTTTACTTGAAGTCTTTGCCGTAGCTTTCTTTTGTGCTGTCTCTGTTGTCTTTGCTTTTGCAGTAGAAGCAGTTTTAGTAGAACTAGAAACTTTTTTCTTAGTCTCAGGTTTAGTAGATTTCTTTTCATCTTTTTTAGCCACTTCCGTAGCCTTTGTCGTACTTTTCTTAGCCGGTGTTTTTTTCGTCTCCTCTTTTTTCTCTTCTACTTTTCTACTTGATGCTTTGGTTCCCGTTTTAGAAGTACTACTTTTTTTCTTTGATGCATCTTTCTTGACAGTAGCTTCCCCTGTTTTTTCAGCTGAAGCTTTTTTAGTTACTTTTTTTGCTGTATTCTTTACTTCCTCTTCTACGACCTTTTTTCCCTTCTTATTTTCCTCTTTCTTTTCCAATTAAATACTACCTCCAAGTTCATACATAATAACACTAGACATAGCTAAAGCTACTGTCTCAGTTCTTAATATTCTCTTTCCTAGTGTAACGATTTTTGCCCCTGATTCTTTTAATATATTTATTTCAGAAGGTTCAAATCCACCTTCAGGCCCAATAACAATTCCTATTGAAACATCTTCAATATTATTATTCTTTAATTCCTCTATAGCATCTTTAAATGAATAACCTTCAGCTTTCTCATATGGAACGATAAGCATATCTAAACTACTAACCAATCCACATACTTGTTTTATAGTCATAACATTTTCGACGCTCGGAATCATGTCTCTTCCTGATTGTTTAGCTGCAACTTCAGCAATTTTTTGCCACCTGTCAATTTTTTTGGCTGCATCTTTTCCATTTATTTTTGAAACACATCTTTCCATATCAACTGGGATAAATCCTTTTACCCCAAGCTCTGTTGATTTTTGTATAATTAGCTCCATTTTATCTGACTTTGGAATTCCTTGGAATATTTTTAGATTAATATTAGACTCTGCTTCTGACTCAATTGTTTCAATTATTTTGCATGTAATCCTATCTTTTTCAAATGACTTTAACTCAACATTATAGTTTTTTGATGTATCTGTATTACAAACCTGAATAACATCATCAACTTTCATTCTAAGAACATTTGAAATATGTTTTACATCTTCACCTAGAATTGTAATTTCATCATTTACTAATTGATTATTTTTAATAAAAAATTTGGGCATAAAACTCTCTTCCTTCGGTACATATTTTATCATAATTATACATTTTCTGTAAATAGTAAAACTGCGTATACATTACGAAAAAATCCCTCTTAGTGAAAATTGTATACTTCACGCGAGGGAACTATAAATAATATGCTTCGATTATATTATAAAATAGTGATTTTGTCAATTTTAAAGCCAAAAGAGAGCTCTTAAAATGTTTTCAAGCTCTCTTTATTATCTATTTTATTTATATTACTTTTGTAAAAAAACATCTACAATAGATTTTGCATCTAATTTAAAATGTTTTATTAAATCTTCTGCCTTACCAGATTTTCCAAATGTATCTTTTATCCCAACCCTGGTTAACTTTTTAGGACACTTATCTGATAATACTTCCGCAATAGCAGATCCAAGACCACCAATTATATTATGATCTTCAACCGATATAAGCTTATCAGTTTCTTCCGCACACTTTATGATTATATCTTCATCAATTGGTTTTATAGTATGCATATCAACAACTCTTACATATTTTCCTTTTTTCTCAAGCAAATCTTTTGCCTTAATAGCTTCTGAAACAATATCTCCTGTTGCAAATATAGTTCCATCTGTTCCCTTTCCAATCTGAACACCTTTACCAATTGTAAATTTCTCATTTTCATCGTATATAATTGGTGTGGCAAGCCTTGATAATCTAACATACACAGGACCTTTTATTTTTGATATTTCATTTATCATCCATTTTGTTTGTGTATCATCAGATGGACTAAGTACCGTCATGTTGGGAAGACCTCTCATTAAACTAATATCTTCTAGCATTTGATGCGTTGCTCCATCTTCTCCTACTGTAATTCCGGCATGTGTTGCACAAATTTTCACATTTAGATTTGGATAACATACACCATTTCTTATTTGATCATATGCCCTACCTGCAGCAAATACAGCAAAAGTACTTGCATATGGTATATTTCCACAAGTTGCAAATCCTGCTGCAGTGCCAATCATATCTTGCTCTGCTATTCCCATATCAAAGAATCTATCAGGAAATTCTTTTGCAAATATATTTGTTTTTGTAGCTGTAGATAAATCTGCATCTAGTACAATTACATTTTTATTCTTTTTTCCAAGTTCAAGCAAAGCTTCTCCATAGCTCTGTCTTGTAGCTTTTTTGTTCTCTATATCCATAATAATCTTCCCTTCTTAAATTTTGATGACTAATGATAAAATTTTTGCTCCGTCCCTATTTTTACTTTTTTAACTCATCTATAGCTTGTTTATACTGTTCCTCATTCGGTGCTTTTCCATGCCATTCCGCTTTATCTTCCATGAAGGAAACGCCTTTTCCCTTTGTTGTTATGGCAATAATTGCTGTTGGTTTTCCTTTTTTAGTCTTTGCTTTATCAAAGGCTTTTATTAGTGCTTTTATATCGTTTCCATGAACAATTAACACGTTAAATCCAAACTTTTCAAACTTTCCTTCGATATCATCAAGACCTTTTACATCTTTGATAGTTCCATCTATTTGTAAATTATTATTGTCCACTATAACACATAAATTATCTAATTTATATTTGCTTGCAGTCATAGCAGCTTCCCATACTTGACCTTCTTCAACTTCTCCATCTCCAAGTACGCAATATACTCTATATCCTAAACTTTTCATCTTTGAATTCAAAGCCATTCCATTTGCAATAGATAAACCTTGTCCAAGCGATCCAGAGCTACTATCAACTCCTGGTACCTTATTCATATCTGGATGTCCTTGTAGTTTACTTCCTAGTTTTCGAAAAGTAGTCAATTCACCTTTATCAAAATATCCTTTTCTTGCAAGTACAGCATATAGAGCAGGCGAACAATGTCCTTTAGATAGAACTAGTCTATCTCTTCCTTCTGCTTTTGGATCTTTTGGATTAATATTCATTTGATTAAAGTATAATACTGTTAGTATATCTGCACAAGAAAGTGAACCTCCTGGATGACCAGATCCAGCAGAGTATACTTCTTCAATAATTCCAATTCTAACTTCTTTTGCAATATTTTCTAAAGCTTTAACATTTGTTATTTTCATATATATTCCTCCTTTGTTTGCTTACACTTTTCCTTTATTTTAGTTTTATCAATTTTTCATATTTTTAGCAATATCTTTTATTAAAATTTATGAAATTCAAATTTAAATCTCATAACAAATACTACAATAATTGTCTCTAAATATTATTTATAAAAAGCAAAAAAGGAACTATTTACTTTTAAATAGTTCCTTTTATCTCATTTCTAAATTATCTACAAGCTGCAATCTGCGAACTTTTGGGTGTTATTGGATTAATTCCTGTTGAATCAGCTATTACAACTCCATTTCTTAATTGAACAATTGGTCTTGGATCTTTTTGTCTTGAAAATTCAGAAATTCTAAATCCTGTAGTTATTCTTTTATTATTAATATTTGGTCTGCTCATTTCCATTAGATTATCAGCAATTTTATCAATAGTCTTATTCAACGATTCCATATCACTATCATTTTTTATTACATAATCTGATTGATAACCAAAATCATCAATCGCAGAAAACTTAACTCTATTTGCAAAAGCTTCTTCGCCATATTCATAGAATGATGGACCATACTGAACAGTATATGACTTTATAGCTTTCATTCGGTTAGCTAATCTATCATATCTAGTTTGATAGTCCGCTTTTATACATAAAGTCAAGTTACATTTAAAAAAGTAATCACACATTGGTAAATAACACCAATCTACAATCACAAAATCTTTACCAGCACCAAGTTTAGTAACAGCCTCTTCTATCCTGTTACTAACATAATCTTTTATTACCTCAATCCAACCATTCATGGCATCTTGTGATGCAAAGAAGTAATTTTGATTTATTACTCCCTCTTTTTTCTCGACTCCAATTTTCTTAAATACTTCACTTTCAAGTTTTTCCGTTGCCTCTCTAAAAAATGGATCTACATCTATGAATACTGCATTAGGTAATCTTTTTGCTAAGCCTCTTGAAACAGTTGATTTTCCAGCACCTGAACCGCCACTAATTCCAACTATTTTCATAAAGACCCTCCTTTCATCTCTCTTTTACCTTGTCCGATATTATATCATTAATTACCACTAAAAGTAAATATATATGTTGATTTTTTATGGTATTAAGTATACCTATTATTTCTACAAAAAACTAAAACTTATTGTACCATATATTCTTATTTTTGTCAACTTATGTAAACTTTTTTCTGAAATATTGAGCCCTGATGCTACAAAAAAAAATCAATCCACTAAGATTGATTTTCTTGTTATTTGGTGGAGCTGAGGAGAATCGAACTCCTGTCCAATAATTCTTCCACATAAACTTCTCCGAGTGCAGTTTGTTATCTAAAATTCCAACACAAACTAGTTAACAAACAAACTTATTTGTATTGTAGCTATTTAAAATACCCACTATTTCCATAGCATGAAATAGCTTCGTTTCCCACTAAATCGACGCCTTATTCTATAACGTGGGAATTATAGGTAAGACGCGCCGCACTAATTAGGCAGCGTAAGCTAATTCGTTATTAGCGTTTATATTTATTTTGCTTTTTTATAGTGGCCAAAGCAACCATCCACTACTCGCTATTTATATTTCTAAATTACTGTCGAAACCGTTACAGCCCCATATTTAATACATAAACTATTATACTCTATATTTAGTCATTTATCAATTAATTTTATAATAAAAGTACGCCGAGATGAAAGAATTCCATCTCGGCGTGGGTCTAGATCATTTTACTACTTCATGGTATTCATGACGCAGTATTCCTTTTTTGTCGTAGCCTCTGTGTGCATCTAGAATGACGGTATCACCAACTTCGACTCTGCGGTATAGTTCCTCATCGTCAAAGTCAATGGTTTTACCATCTATCTCAATGTACACGTTGTGCTCTACGAATACCCCAATTGGAAGTGTTGTCTTCGATGTCTTGATGCCTTCATTGCTGATGGCTTCCTTCTTAACAACTTTACCTTCCTCCTGGACTACTTTGTACTCATACTTCTTGCTCCGGTATACTCCAACGCTGAAGCAACCAATAACAAAGAGAATAAGAACAATAAGCACAACCACAACAAGAGCTCCAAGAATCTTAATAATGATCATTAAAAACACCCTTTCTACAGAATTATTTGGATTGCACCTTTTATTATACCATAATTTATGTCACCTTTCAATTTTGACTATTACAAAAAAGAGAATGCTTGTTGCATCCTCTTTTATTTTCTTATTAAATTATACTCTATTCTGGTTCAACTATTCCAAAGTTAACTCCATCTTTTAATTTAAATATAACATTAACTTTGTTTGTATCAGCATTTACAAATGTTAAGAACATATTATTTGATTCTTGTAATTTAATTTTAGCATCTTCTACTGCTGTTGGTCTAACTTCATAATATGTTGTTTTTAATACTTCTTTTTCTACTTCATGGCTATTTTCATTAAAACTAATAACTTCTTGATCCTTGATAGATCCAGATGTCATTTGTTTTTCTTTCTTAGCTTTAGTCTTTCTAATTTGTCCTTCTAAAATATCAATATCTTTATCTATAGATGCATATAAATCATTTTTTTCTGTTACTGCTCTATAAAAATTTCCATTTATATTTGCAGATAATTCAGCAACTTGGTTCTTTCCTTCTGTTTTAATTGTTGCTTTTACATCTATTTCCTCATCTGTATATTTTTGTAGTCTTTCACACTTTTTCTCAACATACTCTTTAATTGCTTCTGTTGCTTTTAACTCTTTTCCTGTTATTTTTATGTTCATAAAAACCACTCCTTCCTAGTATCTTTTGTTTTGTAATGCTGTGATTTCATTATATATGCTTTTATACTTTTTTTCAAGATTTATTAGTACTTTTTATTTTATAAATATCAAATTGTTCTAAATCCTAGAAAAATCGATTATTTATAAACTTACTATTTACTATTGCATTTGCTTTATGATATAATATGTAAACTAGAAGGAGGTTTATATGAATAAACAACTTTTTATTATGAATAATGCAAGCAATATGCTTCCAAAAAAATATATTAATGGATTAATTATAGAAATAAATAAACTGGATATAAGTAAACATATGAAAGAGCTTATGTTAGTTGCTTCTACTAATTTACTTTCTCCAACAAAAACATCAAAAGGAATTATATATCAAATTGAATCCTTTAAGAAACAAGCACAAGTTATTCCTGATAAAACCAAAAGCAAATATTTAAATAGCATAATTGATGATTTAAATTCTTTGCCTATGCATGATCTTGTTGAAACAATTGATGAACTAATTTATTTCTTACAGAAAAACGAGATTAGTATTACTGTAAAAAATAACTAGTATAAGATTTAATTAAATACAAATATAGAGCATATAATTTAATTATATGCTCTTTTGTTTATTTATTAATTCCATAATCCTGTCTTTATTGTCCATTATGGTTTTATAACCTATATTTATGCACTTATCCACATCGTCTATTACCATTAAACTTGTACCACTTGCATCAATTTCTATAGCAAGGTCAGCCTCTTTCTGCGCAGCTCTTACATCTTTTAAAGAAAATATATCAACAGTCCTTAATATTATTCCTAGTACATTTTCATCCTTCGAATCATAATCATCTAGCTTGAAACTAAGTCCAATTGTTATATCTGCGCCCATATCTTTTAAGACTTTTACTGGTAAATTGTCTCTTGTTCCACCATCTATAAAATTATAATTTCCAATATTACTTGTAGTAAATATTCCTGGAAAGGCCATACTTGATCTAACAACTTTTCCGATTGGAATATCATATAGATAATCAATAGCTCCATTCTTAAGACCAAAATCTTCTGATAAAAAAATACATTCTTTGGTTGATATAGTATCAACTGTAGCAACAGCTAGTGGTATCTTAACATCAGATATAGATTTACAACCTTTTTTCTCTACATTATCTTGAATAAACTTTTCTAATCGTTCCCCAGGGATTAATCCTTTAAGCTTTAACTTTTTACTTGTCAAATAAGATCCAACAGATGTAATAATAGGTCTTTTTTCAATTTTAATTAGTTTTTTATATGATTTAAATATTAAGTCTTTCATTTCGTCACAAGAAAATCCAGCAGCATATAAAGCTGTTGTCATCGAACCAGAACTAGTCCCTGATATATAATCCGGTTTAATACCTAGCTCCTCGAGAGCTTTAATAGCTCCTATATATGCAATTCCTTTCAGACCTCCACCTGCGAAAGCAATACCTAACTTCATAAAAGACCTCCTCTTTAAGCTTTTTAATTATAACTCTATGTATAGTATTTGTCTAATAAAAAGATAAATTTGATTTTTGGGCAACATAATGTTATAATAGACGTTGGCTATCCAAAATACTTTTGAAAGGGGCATCGCGAAATGAATTATCGTGTTGCAAAAGCCTACGCTGAGATGAAGAAAGCTAAGTACAATCCTGATGGTACGCCGAAGGAGAATGCAAAAGCCTCAGCAAAAGACACTACCGAAACACCTAAAACTATTGACCACTTGGTACCTAAGCCTTTTGGCAGCATTGTAGACCCGTGGTTCAGACGGTGT
>CAMNND010000028.1 GCA_946545035.1 uncultured Clostridium sp.
TACAATGGTTATTTGGGGAAGACAATATTAGTATTAAAAATAATAATCAAGAGAAAAAGAAAGAGAAGATTAGGGGGAGCTAAATCTTCTCTTTCTTTTTTTATTCATCTGCATCAATATCAAAATAATAAAGAACTAATCTAATAAAATATTTAGGAGTTAGGGCTCTTGTATCATCATAATATTTAAAAACAGAGTTAAACAAATCTAAATCGGCATACTTGTTAATTGTATCAACTGCACTACGAATACTCCATTTTACCTTGTCATATGGTATGTCATGTTTTATACCAATTTTTTCATAGATTTCTTGTAAATTTTGAAGTAGACGATGGTTTTCAGCTGCCAATATAATAGCTTCAATTAAATAGTGTATACCATTCGAATAAAGTTCAATTTTTAAATTTAAAAATAGTTTCTTTACATCATTAGGTGTAAGTTTTGGTTGCTGAGCAGGTTTTATTTTATAAAGTGAACCAAGTATCTTTTCCTGAGTTATAGGTTTGTCTAAAACACATAAGAAGCTGTTCGTATCAAAAAATGAAATATGTGTTGAGTCTATAATTAATACAATTTTATGTCCAATTTCCTTATCATATTTTGATAATTGGGAAAGAACATACAATGCATTAATATTATGTGTTGTAGTATCTAAAATTAATAAGTCTGGAATTTTTTCTAAAAACTGTTGTATTGTTTCTTCATTTGTATAAGTTGTAGCCACTACGTTAACATTCTTATCGCATGTGGCATAATCTTTGTATAAATTAGTATCTTTTTCACAACCAGAAATTATAATATCCATTTTTATCATTCCTCCTGCGTAGAATCCTGGCAAAATTATATCACGATTTACAAAATAAGTCAACATAAAATTAAAAACAAAACAAAATAGCATACCTAAACATACAATGTAACGCAATTTTCTGCATTTTTTTATGTAGTTGAGAAAAAACATTGTAAAATAAAGCCAACCGAAAAATATGAAGAAAAGGAGGTTTTATATGGGGTATTTAGAAGTTGAAGACAGACGAACAAGAGATTATTTAAAAGATGAGATTGTAAACACTATAATGAGATTTGCGGATAACGAAAGAAAATATAATAATAAATTTGTTTCATTAGATGGATCTAATAATTGTTTCATAAAAAAGGAAATTGGACAATTATCTTCTAAAAATGATGATTCTATTTCATTTTTTGAAGCAACTTCTGATAATATACTGGATACATTGGAAAGTAAGGATTTAATAAGAGCAATCAGTTATCTTGAAGATGATGAGATCGATTTAATAACGAGATTATATGTTAAAGAAGATGATGAATATGAGATTGCTCTTGATAAAAAAACATCTGTAGCTGATGTACACATGGAAAAAATGAGAGTACTTGATAAGATAAAAAAGTACTATCAGGTAAAAATCGTTTAAGGATAGGAGTGATATTTATGAATTTATATTTAAAAGTTTTAAAAGCAAAAGAAGGAGATAATAAAGCTTTAGAAGATATTATAAAATCATATGAAATATTTACAAATATTCAAATGAGAAAGTTTGGAATTAAAGATGTAGAGAGCTGTTATTCCGATGTTATGTGGAAAATATATGAAATTGTAATGAACTATAAAATAATTTCATATGATTCTAATAGAAAAGCAGCGTAGTCTTTTTTACTACGTAAGCTATATAATTCCCCCTAATAGAGCCTTTGGATAGAGTCCAAAGGTTTCTTTTTGGCTCTATAGAGGATATTGATTATTTAATTTGATTATGATAAACTTAACTCGTTTCATAAAGGAGTGTTTAATTTAATGCAAATTATTGTTATTGTAGTATTGATACTACTGAATGCTTTTTTTGCTGCATCGGAAATTGCATTCATTTCTTTAAATGATGCAAAAATTGAAAAAATGGCAATGGAAGGAAACAAAAAAGCTAAGAAAATAAAAGAGATGCTTGTTAATCCAAGTAAGTTTTTGGCTACAATTCAAATAGGTATTACCCTTGCTGGATTTTTATCAAGTGCTTTTGCTTCTGAAAGCTTTGCAAGTATACTTGCACCAAAACTTAATGAACTTATTCCAGCAATTAGCTTATCAGCATGGAATAGTATTTCTATTATTGTTATAACAGTAATACTTTCATATTTTACATTAGTATTTGGGGAGCTTGTTCCAAAGAGAATTGCTATGAAAAATTGTGAAAAGATTGCTTTCTTCAGTATTGGAATAATAAGAGCAATATCTATTGTTACGGCACCTTTTGTTAAATTTTTAACATTTTCAACTAATATAGTTTCTAAAATTTTCGGTGTTTCAGAAAAAGATGAAAAAACTGTTACCGAAGAGGAAATACGTATGATGGTTGATGTTGGAGAAGAGAAGGGCACTATTGAGGAAGATGAAAAGAATATGATTAACAATGTATTTGAATTTAATGATAAGTTTGCTTCAGATATAATGGTTCCGAGAACAGAAATATTCGCTGTTGAAAATAAAAATACAATTGCCGATGTTGTTAAGATATTAGAAAAAGAAAATAATACTTATAGTAGAATTCCAATATACAAAGAAAATATAGATAATATTGTTGGTGTAGTACATGTTAAAGATTTATTTTATTCAGATAAGAGAGGAAATACAAGTATTACCAAAATAATGAAGACGCCATTTTACGTACCAGAGAGCAAACCCGTTGATGAATTATTTTCTGAATTAAGAAAAAAAAGAAATTTAATGGCTATTGTTATTGATGAATATGGTGGCACATCCGGTATTGTTACAATGGAAGATATTTTAGAAGAAATTGTTGGAGAAATCTACGATGAATATGATGAAGTAGAAGAGCTTTATGAGATGATTGATGACAATACATTTATGATAAATGGTGAAATGGCTATATATGATGTTGAAGAAATATTAGATGTACGTATCAATGATGGAGAATATGATACATTATCAGGTTTCTTAGTTGAAAAACTTGGAAGAGTTCCAACAGGAAGAGATAAAAATAGAACAATTGAAACAGAAGATGTAGTTTATAAGATTGAATCAGTTAAAGATAAGCATATTGTTAAGGTAAAGGCTTGCAAGGTCAAAAATATAAAAGCTAATAACGAGAATCAAGATAAAGAAGAAAAATAGAATTAATAAGTTACTTTATGTTGACAATTAGATAAATCTTTGATAATATGCAAAGACAAATTTTATAGAAGGAGTGATAAAAAAATGATGGTGAAAGGTAATCTTAAAAGTGAAAAATTAAATAATTTTAGGTTGCTAAGTCACATTTTTTCTAATTACTGTAGCCTAAGTGGAACAGATAAAATCGCAATTTCTATAAATTAAGTACGGGTAAAAGGCGGATTTTGAATCTGCCTTTTTTGTTTACTATATGGAGAAAGTAAAGGTTTTATCAAGAATAAAACGATATTAAGGAGGGATTAAATTGAAGAAAATACTGCTTGAGTTATACAAAAAGTATAAATGGATATTTTTGATTGAAACAATATTCTTGATCATTAATGTGTATCTAGTGGCGATGCCATCAAGAATTGTGGGTAATATGATTGGTCTTTTATACGATATTGATAAAAATAAAAATGCAATTTTCATGGAAATGGCAAAGCTTGCTGGTATTTGTTTAGGATATATTGGTGTAAGAGTTGTATGGAAAAACATAGAAGTAAAAATGGAATTTATTATGTCTAAAGATTTGGTTGATAAATTATTTGCTAAGTTTCTAAAATCTAAGATTGAAAATGTTGAAGAAATAAAAAATGGTAAGTTAATGGCATTCTTTGTTAGTGATGCTAAAAGAGTTGCTAGACTTTCAACGAGAATTCTTTCTACAATTGTTAGATTAGTATTTAACTTCATAATTATTGGAATGTTGATGAGCCAAGCATCTAATTATAAGCTTGCAGTAGCAGCAATGGTTCCGGTTGTTGCTGTACTTATTATTATTTATTTATTGAGAAACTTTGTAAGCGAAAGTTTCAGAAAGTCTCAGGAAAGCTTTACAGAGCTTTCTGAGTTTGTTCAAGAAAGCACGGATAGTATTAGAACAATGAAAGCTTTTGCTGGTGAAGAAGTACAAATAGAAGAGTTCGATAAGAAGAATGATTCAGTTAGAACGAATAATTTACGAGTTATTAGAAATCAAAGCTTAATGGATGTATTAATTACATTGGGATTTGGTATAGCATATGCAATCACTTTACTTGGTGGATCTAATTTAGTAATTGCAGGTGAGATGTCGATTGGGGATTTAGTAGCATTTACTGGGTATTTAGGTGTACTTGCTATGCCGGTATTCTGGTTTCCATGGTTACTTACAAGATTTAAAAAGATTAGAGTATCTACAGAGCGATTATCTGAACTTATTAATTTACCAGAGGAAGATATTGAAGTACATGACACAAAAGATTATGGTAGTTTAAATGGTGATATTAAGATAAATGATTTAACATATAATTATCCTGGATATATCGAGCGAGTACTAGAGCATATAAATATTGATATTAAGCAGGGTGAGTCCCTTGGAATAATTGGTGTAGTTGGAAGTGGTAAGACTACATTAATGAATTTGTTACTAAAACTTTATAACGTAGAGCGTGGTAAGATTTTTATTGATGGTGTCGATATTAATGATATTCCAACGAAGAAAATTAGAGATAATATCTGTTATATAACACAAGACAATTTCTTATTTTCAGCTAGCTTAAAAGAAAATATTAATTTATTTAAAGATGAGTATAAGGATTCTGAAATAGAAGAATCAACAAAGATGGCTATGATATACGAAGAAATTTCAGAGATGCAAGAAGGAATTCATACTGTGATAGGAGAGAAAGGTATAGATCTTTCTGGAGGCCAGAAACAAAGAGTTGTTATTTCAAGAGCCTTTTTAAATAATAGTAATATAGTTATTTTTGATGATACATTCTCAGCTTTAGATAATAGAACTGAGCAACATGTTTTAAATAATATTAAGAAGTTGACTAAGGATAAGACTTGTATCATTATTTCAAATAGAATTTCTGATATTAGAGATTGTGATAAGATAATTGTTTTAGAGCAAGGCACCATTGTTGAACAAGGAACTCATGAATCTTTATTAAGTGAACGTAAGAAGTATTATGAATTCTTTGAATCACAAGCACATAAAACAGATTTTGCTGTATTGGAATAAAAAGTATAAAAGAAAGGAGGAACATATGAAGACTAAGACATTTGATAGATTTAAGAAAATGGTAAAACCATATAAGAAAACGATATTTATAGTTACATTGACAGCTCTTCTTATAGATGTATGTGAACTTGCAAAACCTATGCTTGTTAAAGAAGTTATGGAGAAGTATTTACCAAATAATACATTTGTTCAAAATGGAATAAGTATTGCGATGATATTTGCTGCATATTTAGCTTTAGTTGTTATTGGAAATGTAATAGATTTTATTAATAGAATTATAACAAGTAAAATGGGAGAAAATGTTGTATATACTCTAAGAAAAAAATTGTATAAGTATATCGAAAGAGCAAATATAACATTTCACGATAAAACACCATCTGGAAAGTTGTTTGTTAGAGTTATAAATGATACTGAAGATGTGTATAGTTTGTTTGATGAAGTTGTTACAACTCTCCCAAAGGACATAATAATTATTGTTGGATTACTTGGTATTATGATTTATATAAGTGCTCAACTATCTGTCGTTAATTTTATTATAATACCGGTTCTATTAATATTTACAACAATAATAACAAGAGCCATGAATAAGATTTTTGCTAAATCTAAGGAAGTTAGAACTAAACTTAACACCTTTTTAGCTGAATCAATATATGGAATAAAGCTTATAAAGATATTTAATAGACAAAAAGAAAAGCAAGAAGAATGTGAGAAGTATACATTAGAGCATAAGAATTCAATAAAAGGTCTTGGAATTTTATTTGGTATTATGCCAGCAATGATGGAATTAATACAGAATTTAGGAACAATGCTAATTATTCTATTTTGTGTCAATAAATGGTTTGGAGTAAATCTAGATCCAAGTATTGTATATTTATTTGTTACATACTTAAATAAGATATTTGAACCAGTTAATCGTATAGTTGAGAATATGGAAGTTGTTGAAGATGCAATGAGCTCTGTTGATAAAATATATGAAATTTTAGAACATGATGAGTTTATTGAAGATACTAAGTCTGGATTGAAAATTGAAAATCTAAAAGGGAAGATTGAGTTTAAGAATGTGTGGTTTGCATATGAGAAAGATAATTGGGTTTTAAAAGATGTGAGCTTTACAATTGAACCGGGGGAAAGTGTAGCTCTTGTTGGTAAGACTGGATCTGGTAAAACAACGATTACAAACCTAATTAATAGATTCTATACAATTCAAAAAGGTGAGATTTTAATTGATGGAATAAACATATATGATATCAATATTACATCACTTAGAAAAAGTATTGGAACAATACTTCAAGATCCATTTATATTTTCTAAATCAATAAAAGATAATATTAAGTTATATGAAAATATTTCAGACGAAGCGGTTAATAATGCTGTCAAAATGGCATCAGCAAATGATTTCGTAAGTTCATTAAATAACGGTTTAGATGAAGTATCGTCGGAAAGAGGTAGCTCATATTCTGCTGGTCAAAAGCAATTAATAGCTTTTTCTAGAATATTTGCAAAGAATCCAGCTATATTTGTACTTGATGAAGCAACAGCAAATATTGATACGAAGACAGAGGGATATATACAAAAATCAATTGATAAAATATCTGCAAACAGAACCTCTATATTTATAGCACATAGGTTAGCAACAATAGTTAATGTTGATAAAATCCTAGTTTTAAACAAAGGAAAGATTATAGAGCAAGGAAATCATAAGTCATTAATTGAAGAAAATGGATATTATGCAAAATTATATAATGCATATTATAATAGTTTGGTATAAATTTGCTAAAAATATTGAAAAATTGCCTCATAACGTATATAATAGACCCAGCATATTGTATGCGGGAGGAGATTTTATAATGAGCAATGATATTAATACAAGAGAATCACTTATAAAGATAAAAGTAATAGGAGCAGGTGGAGGAGGAAGCAATGCAGTTAATAGAATGATAACTGATGAAGTTGAAAATGTTGATTTCATCGTTGTTGATACTAATGCTGTATCAGCTGCTAAATCAAAGGCTCCATGTATAATTCAAATTGGTGAAAATGAAGCACAAGGAATTGGTGCTGGTGCTAGTCCTGAAGTTGGAAAAAGGTCTGCAGAGGAAAATATAGAAGAAATTAAGTCACAATTAATAAATACCGATTTGTTATTCTTAACAGCTGGAATGGGTGGAGGAACAGGAACTGGTGCTTTACCGGTTATTGCTGAAGTGGCTCGTGAAATGGATATACTAACAATCGGAATTGTTACAAGACCATTTAAGTTTGAAGGAAGAACAAGAGCAAATAATGCTGATGAAGGTATTAAGAAATTAAAAGAGCAAGTTAATTCTTTAATTGTTGTTGATAATGACAAGTTATTAAAGATGAGCAAAGAAGAAATAACAATGCTTAATGCTTTTAAACAGGCAGATAATATTTTAAAACAAGGTATTGTTGGAATTACAGACATATTAACAACAGCTGGAGAAATCAATATAGATTTTGCAGATATATCAACAATATTAAATATAAAAGGTCAAGCTTATATGGGAATCGGAAGCGCTTCAGGAAATGATGCTCTTTCTATTGCAACTCATAAAGCAATTGAAAACCCATTAACAACAGTTAGAATAAATGGAGCTAAGGGAGTTATCTTTAATGTACAAGGAAGTAGAGAATTATCTCTTGCTGAGATTAATAGTAGTGTTTCAATCATTAATGATATTGTTGATGAAGAAGCAAATATTATATTTGGTACAGTTATAAATGATGAACTTGGTGATAATGTAATTGTAACGGTTATTGCTACTGGTGTTAACGACGAAATCTAAAGATAAAAATAAAAAAGTAAAAAGGAATAGTTATGGTATATAAAAAGAAACCTATTTTAGGAAAAATAATAAGATTTATTATATTGATAGCAGTTGTTTTATTTATTGTTGGTTGCTATAAAGTTGATTTCTTAAAGAATAATAAATATATTATTATAGCCAAACAAAAAATAAATACTACAATTGATAAAATAACGAATAGGGCGAGCGATAGTTTTGCCGCTTTGGTTGAAAATTATGAACCAGACGAATATGATGAATCTAAATATGAAGTTGAAGATTCTCAAAATAGATATTATTATAATCAGTTGGATGAAAATGCAAAAATTATATATGCAGAGATTTTAAATAATATAGATAGAATAAAAAATGGCGAAGACAATATTCAAATATCTTCAAAATTGTCATCTCTAGCTAATTCTGATGATATGAATACAGCTTTAATGACTACATTTCAAAATGCATGGGATGCTTTTAGAAATGATAATGTTGATGTATTTTATATAGATGGAACCAAGATGTGCTTAGTTACCAAAACTATTAAGAGGGGAAGTCAAGTAAAGTATGAGTTCTTTATCAGTAAAGGAAATAACGCGAATTACTTTATTGATGGATTTCATTCAAGAGCGCAAGTGGAAACAGCAGAAAAATTTGTAAAAGAAAAAGAAGATGAAATATTAAATAGCATTACAGAAAAAAATGATTATTATAAAATCATGCATGCACATAATTGGATTGTGGAAAATGTTTCATATAATTTGGAGGAATCAAGTAATAATGCTAATTTGTATGGGGCACTTCATGATAGAAAGGTTGTATGTGAAGGATATGCAAGATTATTTAAATCTCTAATGGATAAAATGAATATTCCATGTGTATTTGTTTCTGGTGTTGGCTATTCAGACGGAAATAGTGAAGATCATGCTTGGAATTATGTATTTTTGAAAGGCGAATGGTATGCTATTGATGCTACATGGGATGATCCAATAGTTATAGGAAATGGAAATATTTCTCAGGATTTAAAATATAAGTATTTCCTAAGAGGTTCAAAGTTCTTTAGTGAAAGCCATGAGGAAGATGGAAAACTTGTTGAAAATGGTATGAAATTTGAATATCCTGTGATATCGGAAGAGGATTATGTTAGAGAATAAATAAAGTGATAAGATATAAGATAATAATATATATTAAATAATAAAAAAGAAGTCGTTAAGACTTCTTTTTCTGTATTTTATATAAATTTAATTATATTTGTATTCAATAGCTGTTTGCTCTGGTTTATCAATAAGCATTTGAGCTAGATTTGTAATTGTTCCTGCACCAACTGTTAGAACTATATCATTGTTAATTGTATGAGATCTAATGTATCTTGCTATTTCATCAAAGTCTGACATATACATTGCTTTTCTTCCTGTTTTTTGAATTTCTGTAACTAAATCTTGTGCCGATATATCAAATGTATTCTTCTCTCTAGCTGCATATATATCAGTAATTATTATATTATCAAAAGGTGCTAATGCTTTGGCAAAATCATGCAATAGATTTTTTGTTCTACTATATGTGTGAGGTTGGAAGATAACCCATGCATTATTATGAGCTTTTTGTTTTGTAGCTTCAGCTAAAGCTTGAATTTCTGTAGGATGATGAGCATAATCATCAAATACACTTACATTTTTATTAATTGTTCCAACGAATTCGTAACGTCTGTGAGCACCTGTAAAATTTTTAAGAGCAGATGTTATAACTTGTTTATCAATTCCATATGTATGACAAGTTGCAATACAAGCTAAAGCATTATATACATTGTGTTTTCCTGGAACAGATAATGAAATTGTTTTATAGAAATTATTATTGAAGTATACATCGAATGTTGGAAATCCATTTCGATTAAATGATATATTACGAGCTACAAAATTTGCATTATTTGTTGTCAAACCAAATGTAACAATTCTTGAATCAGCACATTTTGACAATGTTGCACAATTTGGGTCATCACTATTAACAACAAGCAAACCTTCTTCTGGTAATAATTTTACATATTTTTCAAAAGATGCAATAATATTTTCTAGACTACCGAAATAATCTAGATGATCATTATCAATATTTAAAACAACTTCTGTTTTTGGATAGAAGCTTAAGAAACTTTCAACATATTCACATGCTTCTAATACGAAGTATTCACTATTACCAACTCTAGAATTTCCTTGAATTTGTTTTAGAATTGCACCAACTTGAACACTTGGATCAAGTCCTGCTTCCATAAAGCATAGGGCAATCATTGAAGTAGTAGTTGTTTTTCCATGTGTACCAGAAATACAAATTGTATCTTCAAATGCTTTAGTAATTTCTCCAAGAAAATCGGCTCTTTCGACAATAGGAATATTCATTGATTTTGCTTGAAGTAACTCTGGATCATCATCTTTTATTGCAGCTGTATAAACTACAAGACTTGCTTTTGAAACATTATCAAAATCGTGACCGATTGTAACTGGAATACCTTTTTCTATTAATTTATCTGTAAGCTCAGATCTATTATCATCTGAACCTGTAACATGAAATCCCCAGTGCTTAAGCATTTCAGCTATACCACTCATACTTGTTCCACCGATGCCTCTCATGTGTATATTTCTAAATAGTCTTAATTGATTTAAATTTGCCAATTTAATACACGCTCCTTTGTACTGATTTCTTCATTAAACATAGCTATTATATAAAATTAATTGCGATTTTTCAATATAAAACAGCTAATAAATGCAAATCTTTATAACAAAAGTAGACTTTTTTTATAAGGTTTGTGCTATAAAATAACGTAAAAAATTTTATTTTTTAATTTAAAAAAATAAAATGTAAAAAAAGAAGGAAAAAAATTTTTTTTGGAGAATAATATAATTGTACATATGAAAAGATAAATGTACAAAAAATTTTTAACTTTGGAAGGCGGTGCTCAAATGCAAATAACAAATGTACGTTTAAACAAGACTTTAAACACAGAAAGTAAAATGAAGGCAGTAGCTTCAGTAACATTCGATAATGAATTCGTAGTTCATGGAATTAAGATTATTGATAGCCCAAAAGGATTATTTATTGCTATGCCTAGTAGAGAAAAGGCTAATGGAGAGCATAAAGATATTGCTCACCCAATCAACCAAGAAACTAGACAAAAAATCCAAGATGCTATATTTAAAGAGTATGAAGCAGTACAAGCTGAGCCAGAATCAGCAGAAGCTGCAACAGAAGAATAAAAAATAAAAAAAGAAGCAGTTTTGCTTCTTTTTTTGTTATCTAAAAATTTATTTATTTTTGTTTCAATTCATTTTATTATTATGGAAGATGAATTAGTAAGATAGGTAAAATAAATGTTGCAAACTTATATATTTTTTTATCATATATTTTTTTGAAAATATATTTATTTGTTTCTTCTAATGCGCAATATTTATCAACTAAAGTTAAAATATAAGATTCAGCATATTTAGGTGGAATAATTGTTACAGGCCACATATGCTTTAAAATTATATCTTTTTCTTTTTTATTAAAATCAAATAGGTTAGATGCTTTTTCATATGATGTTTTTGGGTGAGTAAAAGCATGAAGACCTTTTCTTCCTGGCTGACGAACTCTCCAATCATATAAGAATAAATCATGAACGAATGCAGCTCTTGCCATAGATTTTGTGTCTAAATGTAATTTCTTACAAATACAAAAAGAATAATAGGCAACAGATAGGCAGTGTTCATAACATGATGAATCACAATGTTGTCTATATTTTTTCATTTCTTGAACTGCAGGATGTTTATCCATATCTGAAATGATACTATAAAATTCTTTGTAGTTTTCAGAATTATAGTTCATAAAATACTCCTTTAATAAATAGTCATATAATAAATTATAGCTCTTAAAAAAATGATATGCAATAAAGGGAGAGCAAATAAATATAAAACAGAAGCACCGCAACGTATAAAACGTGCGGTGCTCTGTGCTTGGAGTAGTGTTATACCTTCAGGATTCCG
>CAMNND010000029.1 GCA_946545035.1 uncultured Clostridium sp.
ACTAATTGCTCCATTTTTGTTATCAATGCAGTTTCTTTAATCGAAACTGTAATCAGATACTCGTCTCTTACAAAAATCAAACCCACTGGCATTGTTGTATACACAACACTTCCATTCTCCTCTTCTGATATTGGCACATCGATTATGAACAGAATTGTTCCATCGTCTTCTATGTCGATTCTGGCTTTTTCTTCAGCGTCTAATGAGTATTGTATAAAATCCGGTTCTATAGATACCGCTTCACATATAAGATCTATCTCATCTTTAGTTGGATTAATCATATTAATCCAATTACCCTTTTGAAATATTTTTGTTTCTGAGGTTACATTTGTATCTATATCTGTATTGTACATCTTTACCATATGTACTATCTCCCTTCCATTTAATCAATTCTTGGGCTAAGCTCTTCATATATTGGCTTTTCTTCTCTAATCATTGTTGACTTACCATGCCCCGGATAAACAATTGTATCATCTGGAAGCTTTAACAATTTATTCATAATTGAATCCATGATTTCTTCTAAACTACCTGTTGGTAAATCTGTTCGTCCCCATGTTCCTCTAAACATAGCATCGCCAGTAAAAACCATCTTTTCTTCTTCGCAGTATAAACTACTACCGCCTTTTGTATGTCCTGGTGTGTGAATTACATCAAACTCAATTTTGCCAACATGAATTTTATCATGTTCATCAATTCTCATCACATCATCAATGCGCATTTCCTCTAGCCCTATATATGTTGAAAGATTCACTGTATCATCGCTTAATGATTCATAATCATCCCTATGAATTAATACTCTAGCTCCTGTCCTAAATCTTAAATCATTTACTCCATACGCATGATCCGCGTGACAATGCGTCAAAAATATATATTTCAATTTAGCTTCTAAGGTATTTATCATATCCATAATCTTATCAACTTCACCGCCTGGATCAATTACTAAAGCTTCTTTAGAATCCTCATCTTGAACAATATAGCAGTTCGTTGGTTGTCCCTCTAATACCGAAACTTTTATTCTCTTTAGTATCATTTATGATATATCCTTTCATTTATATCTTTTGTTTACTTCTTACGAGTCACCTCGTATACACTATCGACTTTTCTAAGTGCTTTTACTACTGTATTTAAAACATTTAAATTTTCAACTTCAATTGTAAGATTTGTCTCTGCTGTTTTGTCTTTTAATGCTTTTGAATCAACTGCAATCAGACTACATTTGGTTGAAGATATTACTTTAATGATATCAGCAAGTAATCCGTTTCTATCATTTGCCATAACCTGAATTTCAACTTTATATACTGATTGATCTTGATTACTCCAAAATACATCTATAATTCTATCTTCTTGAGATACCAAATCATTTACATTTATACAGTCTTTTCTATGAATTGAAACTCCTCTTCCCCTTGTTATAAATCCTATAATTTCATCACCTGGAACTGGATTACAGCATTTAGAAAATCTAACTAAACAGTTATCAATTCCCTTTACAATTATACCATTATTCGATGTTCTTGACTTATTATTTTTTTCCGTAACAAGCTCTTCTATTTTTTGTTCAATTTGTTCATCTTCGTTATCTTTTCTATATGCTTCCAATATTTTGGCGACAATTCTAGATGAAGAAATTGCACCAAATCCAACAGCTGAATACATATCCTCTACTGTTGCGAATTTATATCTATCAAGAGCAACTTGTACATACTCTTTTTTAAATAAAGTCGTGTAACTCATTCCAATGCTCTTAATTTCTTTTTCTATTAAATCTTTACCTTTAAGAATGTTATCTTCACGCTCTGTTTTCTTAAACCACTGTTGAATTTTATTTCTTGCAGAACTGCTCTTAACAAACTTAAGCCAATCTCTACTTGGCCCCTTTGCTTGATCCGATGTAATAATTTCAACTATATCACCATTGTTAAGTTTTGTAACAATTGGCATCATTTTATTATTGATTTTACACCCAGTCATATGATGACCAATTTCAGCATGTACACTATATGCAAAATCTATTGGGGTTGCACCACTTGGTAAAACTTTTATTTGGCCCATTGGTGTAAATACATAGACCTCATCTTCAAAAAGCTCTGTTTTTAATGTTCTTAAGAATTGGTCTGGATCTTGCATTTCTTTTTGCCATTCTAAAGACTCTCTAAGCCATGCAAGCTT
Source organism: uncultured Clostridium sp. (assembly GCA_946545035.1). GTDB lineage: Bacteria > Bacillota > Clostridia > TANB77 > CAG-508 > CAG-492. The sequence continues at coordinate 2,170 of CAMNND010000029.1, forward strand.
ATCATCTTGAACAATAACATTAGACTTTTTATTTTTATTTGCCTCTTTATATGCCCAGTGTGCTGCGATACCATACTCAGCAATTCTATGCATATCCCATGTACGTATCTGCACCTCAAAAGGTGTTCCCTTTGGTCCAAGAAGCGTAGTATGAAGTGATTGATACATATTAGGCTTTGGAAGTGAAATATAATCTTTAAAACGTCCTGGCATTGGTGTATATAGTTCATGCACAACACCAAGAGCTGCATAGCAATCCTTAACTGAATTAACAAGTATTCTTAGTGCAAATAAATCATATATTTGATCAAGTGTTTTACCATCTCTTTGCATTTTTCTATATATACTGTATAAGTGTTTTGCTCTACCCGTTATCTCAGCATCAATTTTTTGTTTCTTAAGCTCATCATTTATTTGCTTTACAACAACATCAATAAATTGTAAACGTTCATCTCTTTTTTTATCAATTCCATCTACAATTTCTTTAAATTCTTCTGGATGAAGATACTTAAAAGATAAATCTTCAAGCTCCCATTTTAAAGAATAAATTCCGAGTCTATTAGCAAGTGGTGCATATAAATCTGCAGTTTCTTTTGAAATAGCAATTTGCCTATCTCTAGATAAAAATTTTAAGGTTCTCATGTTGTGTAATCTATCAGCAAGTTTAATTAGAATAACTCTAATATCTTTACCCATAGCTAAAAACATTTTTCTATAATTTTCTACTTGCTCTTCCTCGGCACTAGTGTATTTTAAATTACCAAGTTTCGTAACACCATCTACCATCTCAGCAATTTCTTTAGAAAATTCTTTTTCTATATCTTTTATAGATACATCTGTATCTTCTGCTATATCATGTAATAGTGCTGCACATATTGTGCTATCATCCATTCCAAGGGTTGCCAAAATATATGCTACCTGTAATGGATGAATGATATATGGTTCACCAGATTTTCTAAGCTGATTACCATGCTTAGCTTTAGCAAACTCATAAGTTCTTCTTATGAGTTTGCTATCTGTTTTTTTATAATTTTTCTTCATCAACTCGATGATATCATCTATTGTCTCGTTCTTAACTTCAGACATAAGGGCATCGCCTCCTAGTATGATTTTCTAATATCTTTAAGATTAATTTGTACGGATTCTCTTCCATTAAACTTATTAATCTCAAGAGAACCAACAACATCAATTCTATCTCCTAATAAATAGTCATCTGCAAGATTTCCCATATTAAATCCAATTGCATCAATAACAATATTTTTATCTCTCAAAGTTAGTTTAATGTGCTTTCCTTCAGATAATGCTCTTATTGAATCAATTTTTAAATTTTTATAAATAAATATAGGCATCTTGTTTGCCTCGCCAAAAGGCTCCAACATTTTAAGTTCATTAACAGTTTCAATCTTAATATCATTATCATTTATTTCTTTGTCAATTTTTATAATTGGGACCAAATCCTCAATATGAGCATTTTTAACATATTGTTCTACATCTTTTTTGAAAGCTTCAAATTCACTTTCTTTCACAGAAATTCCAATTGCCATTGAGTGTCCGCCAAATCTTTCAATATGATCTTGGCATTTTCCTAAAGCTTCGTGTAAATCAAATCCATGTATACTTCTACCAGATCCCTTACCTTCACCATCTTCAAAACCAATTAAAATACTTGGCTTATAGTACATTTCTGTTACCTTAGAAGAAACAATTCCAATTACACCATGATGCCAATCTTTATGACCAAGAATAATACAAGAATTATTCTTTTCTCCATTTTCAATCATTTCAATTGACTCATTATATATCTTTACTTCTTTTTGTTGTCTCTCTGCATTATATTTATTTAACTTTCTTGCAATTTCTTGAGCTTCTACAATATTTTCTGTAAAGAAAAGTTTTAGTGCTTCTTGTTCGTACCCAAGTCTCCCACACGCATTAATTCGTGGTGCAATTCCAAATGATATGAGTGATGAATCCACATTTTTTGCACCAATTGAATCTATTAATGCTCTTAATCCAATATTCTTAGTTACTGCAACAAGTTTAAGTCCAAGCTTAGAAATAACTCTGTTTTCATCAACTAATGGAACAATATCAGAAATTGTTCCAACACAAACTAAATCTAAATATTTTAAATACTCTTTTTCATCTAAGTTATATTTCTTAGATATAGCTTGAGCAACTTTAAAACAAACACCAACACCAGCCAGCTGATTATATGGGTATTTGTTATCTTTTCTCTTAGCATCAACAACAGCTAAAGCCTTTGGTAATGTTTCAGCAGGTTCGTGATGATCTGTTACAATTGTTTCTATTCCTAAACTATTTGCGTATTCAATTTCATCAATACAAGAAATACCACAATCAACCGTAATCATCAATGTGTATCCTTGCTTAACAATATTTTCAATTGCGTTTTTATTAAGACCGTATCCTTCATCCAATCTATTTGGAATATAACTTCCAACATCTAACCCGCGATCTTTTAAGAAGCTCTTAAGTACTGTTATACTTGTTATACCATCAACATCGTAATCACCATATATAATAACCTTTTCTTTGCTTTCTATTGCTTTAATTATTCTATCAACGGCAATCTCCATATCCGGCATTAAAAATGGATCATAAAAATCATTTCTTGTTGGATTTAAAAATACATCTACACTGCTTGTTAAGTTTTTATTAGAAATAACTGTTGCAACAAGTTTGCTAACATTATACTTGGTCATTATTTCTTTAACTTCGGCATCATTTACATTACAATATTCCCATTTTTTCTTCATCCTTTTCTCCTCATAATCTACAAATTTTCTACATTGTATAACATTTTACGCAATTTTAAAAGAGTTTGCCTAGTAAAATTCAAATTTTTAAAATTTGCTTAAAAAGGATAGTTATATTCAACGTAATATTTGTTAAATATAACTATCCTTTAACTAGTTAGTCTGTTTCTATATTTAAATTTTCTTCATCTCTTGCTGCGTTATTTCTTTGTTGTTCCTTTTCAGCATTTCTTATATCATCTACTGTGATTCTTCCCTCAAGAGCATTTTTAACTAATGACCTAATCGTAGGCTCTGTTTTAGAGATTTCATTCATTAATTCAGAAAAATTCTCAGCACTGTAATTTTTACCACTTATAATACTTTCTAATTTTCTTCCATCGATTTCTGTTATAGTCCTTGTCTTTTGCATTGTAAACATTTTATCTAAATCTGTATATAGCCAATCTTCACTTGTTTGCTCTTTAGGAATTCCTTTAAATCCATCTCTAATAAAAACTGCTCTTGTTAAATCAACAGATTTATATTCACCTCCAACTTTAACGATAACCCAAGCATGTCCAAGCTCACTTGTACCTCCAATATTGTGAGCCTCGAATCCTAGCTCTTTGAATAAATCAACTAAGTAATTAGTATAATCTTCGCAAACACCGCTCTTAATTAGTCCATTATCGTATTCTGGCGGAAAATAATCTTTTGGTTTTAATATAAAATCAATAAGTACCTTAGAAATATCATTATTACACTCAATATCCATATCATTATATTTTATTGTTGATTTTTCCCTTAAGCATTTTTCGATTTGATTCATAACAGAATCTACACTTTTAGAAACAATTATTTCGTTATTAATGTGAGATTTAATTACATCTGTTACGTAACTTCTAAGCTCTTCAACAAATTTATTATAATCATCGCTATTTTTATCTCTTATATCTAAAATATCCTCATGTATCTTAGATTCACCTTCAACGGCTGATTGTGTTATTGAAAACTCTGAATCACCATCTATTCTTGTTTTATTAATACTTAAACCATACATACTTGATACTTTAGAAATAGAACCTTCTGCGTACCCTTTTGCAAATAAATATGCATAGTTGTACTGTATATTTTCCAAGAAGTAATTCATTATGAACTTAATTTGCTCCTCTTTTTCTTCTATTTGACTTGCTTGAGCTACTAATTCTTCTTTACTACTTATCACAAATTTTCCTCCTAAATACTAATTTTGATTCTAACCTTGATTTTTATAATAAAAAAAGAAGCATTTATCAATAATATTTTTTATTGACATGCTCCTTTCATAATTTTTATCATCATTTGTATCTCTACATACTTTATTTATTTGCAAATATTTCTGACATTGATTCAGCAATAATTTTATTTACATCTGCTACCATTACATTAAAGTTTACTTCTAAATCAAAGTATTCTTTTATGTCTTTATTCTCAACAAGAATTGTATATAATTCCTGCAATTTTCGCATTTTTTCTGGATCTGTACTTCCTTTTTCCATTGATAGAACTTGAACATCGTATCTAATTTTTTCAAATTCTTCTATCTTAGCTTTAAATTCCGGATTGGCAAGTACTACTTTTCTTGCTTCTCTATATCTTAGAAACTCTTCTGAATTTCTTATCTCTTCTGCTAATTTGTTTGCAGCATCATATACCTTGCTCACTAATAAAACCTCCTATGCATATGCATGTTTCTTTTTGAATGTTAATAGCTTTGAAATTTCTTTTTCTGAATTGTTTGCTTTTGTTGCTTTGTTTTGTCTTTCCTGCTCTAATTGTTTTAATTGTTTTTCTGCTTCTGTTTGACATATAGATCTTTCATACACATAGTGTGTATCTTGAGCTATTTTATTCCAGTTGTAATTATTTTTAACTTTAGCTTTTGCATTTTTTGAAATATTATTGCATAAATTTTGATCATATAATAAAGCTAAAACTGAATCTGCAATTGAATTTGGATTTCCTGCATAGCTCTTCATTCCATCTACTCCATGGTCAATTATTTCGTTTAAACCACCTACATCTGAAACTACTGTTGGTGTTCCAGAAAGCATTGACTCCAATGCAACAATTCCAAATGGTTCATATGTACTTGGGAATACAGCAACATCCGCACATTTATACATCTTTTTAACAGATTCAGAATCTAAATATCCTGTAAAATATACTTTGTTTTGAATTCCCATATAATTAACTTGATTTCTAAGCTCATCTATCATTCCACCTTTTCCAGCTACAATAAGCTTAGCATCATTATATTTATCTAATATTTTTGGCATCGCAGATATCAAATTCTGGATACCTTTTTCATATACTAAACGTCCAAGATAAAGAATTATTTTTTCATTATCCATCGCGTACATTCTTCTAAAATTATAATCTCTTTCTACTCCACTATATAAATTTAAATTAACTCCATTTGGAATAACACTAATTTTATCATATGGTAATCCAAATAGTCTTTGAAGTTCATTTTTCATATAGTTACTATTTACAATAACATCTGTAGCTTCGTATGTTAAAAGCCATTCTGTATCATTAATATATCTTTGTACTTCGTCATGTATTCCACTATTTCTTCCAGCTTCTGTTGCATGAATTGTTGCTACTAGTGGAATCTTATATGACTGCTTTAATGTTTTAGCAGCATAAGTAACAAGCCAATCATGGGCGTGTATTACGTCGAATTTTCCTTTCTCGTTAATTATCTCAGTTGCTTTAGCAATTAAATTAAAATTCAATTGCATAATCCAATCTGTAAAATTGTTTGGTGTAATCATATAATTTTCTATTCTATAAACCTGTACACCTTTGTCATCTTCATAATCTGCTAAATTTGGTATATTAGCATCTTTATATGTGACGACCGTTACCTCGTGTCCATCTTTAACAAGTCTGTGAGACAAGTCATGAACTACACGAGCTATTCCTCCTACTATTCTAGGCGGATACTCCCATGTTAACATTAATATTTTCATGTTAGTTATGCCCCTTTCTAATCTTCTGTTTTTCTACATTTTAAATATCATCTTTTACTACGTTTTATACATCATAAATATTTTATACAACTTTAATTTAAATGTAAATAAAATTTTACTTTTTTTTCCAATTTGTTACAATTTTCTATTGAATTTATAACGATTTTGATATAGTATATGTTTAGCGATTTTATAATCTTAAGGAGGAAAGAATCTTGAAAGAAACAAAAGATGAAAAAGAAATAACAAATTCAAAAACAAAGAAGCCAAGAAATACAACAAACAAAGAAGTTTCTGTTAACACAAAGAAAGAAAAGACTGCTGCAAAAAAAAGTACAAAAACAGCGATCAAACCTACTACAAAAAGTGCGACAAAAACTCCTAAAAAAGTTGCTTCAAGATCTACAAAAAGTACTGAAAAAATTTCTGAAATTTCAAAAAAAATAAGTTCATCAAAAAGCACACAATTAAAACCATTTTCTGAGTATTATGATTTACCATATAGATATAATCAAACGGTAATAAAAATATTAGCACAAACACCACATGCTCTATTTATATATTGGGATATCTCAGACGATGATAGAAATGAAATGATAAAAAAATATGGTGATAATTTCTTTTATGAAACAAAGCCTGTTTTATTAGTTCATAATAAAACATTAAATTCTAATTTTGAAATTGAGGTTGATGATTTTACAAATAGCTGGTACTTAAGAACTCCAACAAGCAACTGCGTATTTGAAATTGAACTTGGTAGAAAAAAAATTACTGATAATCAAAAAATAAATTTTGAAAATAATTCAAATATTTTACATATAACTAAATCTAATACATTAGAATCCCCAAACGATCATATTTTGAAGGAAACATTAAACACAGTATACTTCAAAAATGTAAAGACAAATGAATTTGAGAAACGTGACGTTTCAAATTACAACATAAATAATGTTTATGGATTGATTGATTTATATAACGATGAAAATGGATATGAGAATAATCCATCTTCTGGATTTAAAATTTCATAAAAATACATGAGCCCTATTTATAATAGGGCTTTTATTATAAATAAAAAATAAAAATGGAGAAATATAAATGAATAAAAATATACAAGGATATGTTAGTTTTGTATTACATGCACATTTACCATTTGTTCACCATCCTGAAAGTGAAGATTACTTGGAAGAGCAATGGTTATTTGAAGCAATTTCAGAAACTTATATACCGTTACTTACGAATTTTGAAAAACTAGTTGAGGAACATGTTGATTTCAGAATTACAATGTCAATGACTCCTCCCCTTTTAAACATGTTAGATAATAAATTACTTCAAGAAAGATATATTAAATATTTGAAATCACATATTGAACTTGCAGAAAAGGAAATAAAAAGAACAACATATGATGAACGTGTTAACCGTTTAGCACATTACTACTTCGATAGATATTCTAGTGATTTAGAAATATTTACTAAAAAATATAAAAACAATATCATTCAAGGATTTAAGCATTTTCAAGATATTGGGGTACTAGAAATAATTACATGTGGAGCAACTCATGGTTACTTTCCTATTTTATATGTAACTGAGCAAACCGTCAGAGCTCAAATTGCAATTGGTGTTCAAACATATGAAAAATATTTTGGAAGGAAACCAAGAGGAATTTGGCTTCCTGAATGTGGATATGTTCCAGAAGCCGATAAATATTTAAGAGAATTTGGTATACAATATGTAATAACCGAAACACATGGTATTCTTTATTCTAATCCTGCCCCACTTTATGGAACTTTAGCACCAATAGTATCTCCTGACGGTGTAATTGCATTTGGAAGAGATTTGGAATCATCAAGACAAGTTTGGAGCTCTGTAAATGGTTATCCTGGTGATTTTAATTATAGAGAATTTTATAGAGATATTGGTTATGAAGCAGATTATGAATATATAAAACCATATATTGCATCAAATGGAGTAAGAGTTAATACTGGTATTAAATATCATCGTATAACAGGAAAAACTGAGAATAAGGATTATTATGACATCCAATGGGCAAAAGATTCTGCTGAAAGACAAGCTGGACATTTCTTGGATAGTAGAACAAAACAAATATCTGAAGCTGCAAAATTTACAAATAATCCACCAATAGTTTTATGTCCTTATGATGCTGAACTATATGGACATTGGTGGTATGAAGGACCATATTGGTTATATATTTTATTTAAAAAGATATATTATGATGAGTGTAACTTTAAATTAACAACCCCTGGAGAATATATAGATAATTACCCATCTATGCAAGTAGCTACTCCATGTAGATCTAGCTGGGGTGCTAATGGATATAGTGAAGTATGGCTTAATCCATCGAATGATTATGCTCACAGGCATCTTCATAAACTTGGAGACTGGATGGTTGAACTTGCTCATGAATATCCTAACGTTAAAGATAAACTTTTAAAAAGGGCATTAAACCAATGTGCTAGAGAATTATTGTTAGCCCAAAGTAGTGACTGGCTATTTATAATTACGCACGGAACAATGGTTGACTATGCTAAGAAAAGAATTAAAGATCACGTTGGTAGATTTACTAAATTGTATGGACAAATAAAAGATAATAAAATTGATGAAGATTTCGTGACATATTTAGAAGAGTATGATTGTATATTCCCAGAAATCGATTATAATATCTATTTTTAAGGAGGATTATTATGAAGAAAACTTTAAGAACTTTATTAATATTTGCTATATGTTTAACTTCCCTATTTTGTTTAGCTGGATGTGGAAAGAAAAAAACAGCAAAAACAGCTGACGAATTTTATACACTTATGACTGAAAAAAAGTTTGTTATAAAAGATTCTAAATCAGAATATTCTTCACATAATGAAATTATAAGAAGCTATGTTGCAGCACCATCAGATTTATCATATCAGATAGAATTCTTAGAATTAGATTCAGATTCTAGTGCTAAAAATATGTTTGCATCAAATCAAAGAATATTCCAAGACACATCAAGTAATAAAATAGAATCATCTGTATCCGCATCAAATTATGACAAATATACTATAGAAGTAGATGGAAAATATAAAGTAATCTCTAGAATAGATAAAACATTGGTATATGTTGATTCTTCTATACAGTATAAGAATAATGTTAATAAATTGTTAGAAGAACTTGGATATTAGTTTTTAGAGCGTAAATTTAGGGACGGAGCAAATAATTACATTAATGTGCAATTATTTGCTCCGTCCCTAATTTTTTTATATTTACTCAATCTCTGCCTTTTTATCTCTTTGCATTAACTTTACAACTGCATCTTGAGGATTTTCTCCATTATATA
>CAMNND010000030.1 GCA_946545035.1 uncultured Clostridium sp.
TTACATATTATGAGAAAATGATAATATTTGTTAACAAAAGCTATCCATTCAACGAGTAGTTTAATAAAAAAAAATCGACCATAATATGAAGCTAACTTCTGGTATTTGCTTCAACAGTCGACTTTTCTTTATTAACATTTTCTTGCTACAATTGTTACTGAAAATGTGTTATTATTTGTTATTTTAGCATATATATCTCCATCCATTTTCAACATTAGCTGCCTACAAATATATAAACCTAAACCGCTTCCTTCTTGATTTTTTGTATTACTACCTCTATAGAAAGAATCAAAAATGTGTGGTAATTCGTCTTCTTTTATGCTACAACCTGTATTAGTTACAGAAACCAATTTGCAATCTTCCTCATCAGAAAAACTTATACTAATTTTTTCACCATCGCCATATTTAATTGCATTTTCTATAATATTTTGAAGTACTTCTACATATCTATCCTTATCGCCATTTATCATACAATTATTATATTCGTCTATTACAAATTTTGTTTTTATTGTTTGAAGCTTATCGATATAATAAGCTTCAACCGTGTCTATTACTTCACTCATATAAAAACTTGATTTTTTTACTGGTAACTCTAAAAAATCCTCCCTCGAATTTTTTACTATTTCATTAACGTAATGCTCTATTTCACTCGTATTTCTTTGTATTCCTTCAATAACCTCCATCTTTTTTTCTTCTGTATCATACAAGTTATCTTTCAAAGCTCTTGTATAAAGTTTTATTGCCGATAATGGAGTTTTTATATCATGAGATAGAGAAAGAATTAGTGTCTTCTTTTCTTTTTGATAGTTTAGCTCTCTTTTTTTATTGTCTTCTAAATTCTCTCTCAACATGTCCATTCCCCATGTGAATTTACCAAAATATTTACTTTTCTCTTCTTTAAGTGGAATGTTCAAGTTTCCTTTTGCAAGCTCATATGGTATTTCTTTTATATTCGAAAATGGTTTTATTATTTTTCTATTTATATGAATGCAGGCAACAATTGATATCATTGATATTGTAACCATTGCAAAATTAAGTATATATAAATAGTGCTCTTGATGTTGATTGTTATATATAACTCTATAAACAATTTGACCATTTTCCTCTTCTCTTATTAATTCTGGTTCATTTTTCTTAGAAATACTTGTGTATACTATATTTGAAAATATAATTATCAACACTTCTATAATAAATAAAACTACAATAAATTTTTTAAATCTTTTCATTCAAATCTATACCCCACTCCCCAAACAGTAATTAAATGTTTTGGATTTTTCGGATCATCTTCTATTTTCTCTCTTAACCATTTTATATGAACAGTGAGTGATTGTAGCTCTGTATCGCTATCACTTCCCCAAATCGTATTAAATAAGTATTCTTTTTTTAGTGTTGTATTTTTATTCTCAATTAATAATTTCAAAAGCTCACACTCTTTTACTGTTAGTTCATACTCCTTTTTATTCACAGTTAGTATTTTTTTAGCAATATTTAGCGTTAAATTGCCTTCAATTATTTTGTCTATATCATATCTTCTTTTAAAGATTCCATTAATCTTAGCAATCAGAATATCTATATCAACAGGCTTTTCTATATAATCATCCGCCCCAAGAATAATACCATTTAGTTTATCTTCTTTTCCAATTTTAGCGCTTAAAATAATTATTGGAGTATTTGCATTTTCTCTAATCTTTGAACAAATGTTAAAACCATCTATTCCCGGTAGCATTATATCAAGAAGTACTAATTTTGCTCCATATTTTTCATATAGAGATAGAGCTTTTTCTCCTGTTTCAGCAACACTAACAATATAATTTTCTCTCTCTAAAAAGTCTTTTAATAATAATGCAATTTCATTATTATCTTCAACAATTAATATATCAACCATAATAACTCCTTTTATTTGGTGTAATTTTACTATATGTGAATTTAAAGTGCAAGCAAATGAATAAACTCATACGCTTGCACCTTAATATAAATTCTTCTTTCCCATACAATACTGTGCTTAATTACCAACCATGGGACATCAACCAATTATTTAAATCTCTTTCAATTTGCATATCATCCATTTCCGATCTTTTATCTGGTACTTTATATTCACCTTGTATATTTCCATCTACAATATATAGAACTCTCGAACACCTTGCTGCAACTTTTGCATCATGAGTTACCATCATTATTGTTGTACCTTCGTTATTTAGTTTTGTAAGTTCATCCATAACTTCTTCTGCTGATGTACGGTTTAGAGCTCCTGTTGGCTCATCTGCAAATATAATTTTAGGATTATTAATCATACTTCTACAAATACATGCCCTTTGCAATTGGCCTCCTGACACTTCGTTTATATCATTATCTGCAATTTCAATAATCCCCAGTTTTCTCATAAGGTTTTCACCACATTTTATTTTTTCCTTCTTCGATAGCTTTGATTTGCTACTTCTTATAGCAGGTAAAACCACGTTGTCTAGTACTGTTAGATTTTTCATCATATACATTTGTTGGAAAATAAATCCCATTTCATTTAAACGAATATCTGCTAATCTATTATTTTTTATTTTTGTAATATCTTTCCCATTAAAAACGACTGAACCACAAGTTGCTTTATCCATTCCAGAAACAGTATATAATAATGTTGATTTTCCAGATCCAGATGGACCCATTATTGCAACCATTTCCCCTTCCTCTATTGAGAAATTTATATTTTTTAATACATTAATTTGTCGTTTGTTAACAACATACGTTTTACAAAGATCTTTAACATCTATTATTTTTGCCATTTTTCTCAACTCCTTTACTATTCAATACTTGCAGTATCACTGCTCTTAATTTTCTTTGTTGCAAGTCCTGCAACCCAAGATGCTACTATAGTTACACCAAGTACAATCGCTGGATATATTACATATACGTGAACAGGATTTACAAAGTAATTTATGTCATTTGCCCCCATCATACCGAAAACTGGGTTACACCATAATTTTGTAATTGGTAAAGCAAGTATTACTGCTAATAATTCTGCAATAATTGTAGAAATTATAAATCTATACATGTGTAATTTAATAATGTGAGAATCTTTAAATCCTACTGCTTTTAAGAGAGCAATTTGTGTTTTTTCGTTAGTTACAAAAGATAATTCCATAAGTAATGTTACAAGTATTACTACTATAATTGTTATTGTTAATAATAACATTCCTACAGCTTTCATTGTATCAACTACACCAATATTTTTGGCCACCGTTTCTTCCGCTGTATTTACCTCATCTGTATCCAATAATTTTTTGATTTTTTCTATACGATTTCTAATTTCTTCATCACTTGGGCTATCTGTAAAGTTAATTTGATAATATCCTGTACCGCTTAAATTTTCATAATTCATTTCTACATTTTCATTAACTCTTATTACTTCACCCATATTGTTTAATGATTTATAGTATGCTGTTACTATAAATTCTCTTTTTTGTTCTCCATCATCAATTTTAATTTTATCTCCTATTTTTGCACCAGTCTTTTTGGAAATAATATCTGTTATTGCAACTTCATTTTTATTTACTGGAGCACTTCCTTCGTAGTACACATATTGATCTACTTTTGTATTTATACCTTGTTGTACTCTTAAGTTATATGTATTTCCATTAAATGTTATATTATTGCTAAATTGTACTTCCATACATAATGTACAAGGCATTCCATTATCAGTAAATAATTTTTGATATTTTTCTTGTTGCTTTTCGAATCCTTCTTTTGTCGCTCCATCAATCTCCATACCTTCTATATCTGAACTTTCTTCAATAAAGTAAACATCACTTTCCGTACAGAAGGCTGATATCAGGTTTTTGCTTTGCATTGTATCTGTTGTAATTACAATACTAAGAACTAATGACAAACATACAAATAATGAAATAATAATTGTTATATATCTTCTAGGAGCACTCAATATATCATTAATTGCCATATATAGATTAATTCTCAAATGACTATTTTTTAACTTATATAATGTTTTTGTCTTATATCTTTCGCCAGTTTGACCATTTCTAATTGCATCAACAGGTGATGCTTTTTTTACTTTTCCTGTGTAAAAATGTGCAAATAAAACAGTTACTACTACTACTAAAAGTGCCCCTATAGCATTTATCGCAACTCCTTTTGTATTTCCTAATACCATGTTTTCTGTTGTTGATTTAATAAGCATATTTCCAAAAGGTATACTTATAAAAAATCCAATAACTGCCCCAACTATAGCAAGTGACATGTATTTAACAATATAAAGATTCCTTATATTTTTGTTGTTAAGTCCTATTGCTTTCATAACTCCAATTTCTCTATATTCTTCATTTAAAGTAAATGTTATAGTAAATTTAAGCACTAATAATGATACTATAACTAAACCTACACTTAAAACTAATACTACGAACGCAACTATCATATCCATTACGTAGCATAGCTTTAATGTATCTCTTGAACCTTTAAAGATTATTCCTGAAGCATTACCTAATGCAACATCCATTTCATTTGGACTATCTGTCTCTATGTAGTATATTGAACAACCGTATTTTTCTTTTTCTACATCCGGATAACTTTTGAACATGCAATTAAGTATTTTTTGATAATCCTCTTTGTTAAAAACAAATCTTGGTAAATTCATAAAATCTGATCCCGAAAATGCATCTTTGGCCTTTCCAGCAATTTTTACATTGAATTTTTCATCCCCAAGATCAATTGTAATTTCATCTCCAACATTTAAGTTAGCTTTTTCTATACAATTTCCGCCTATATATACTTCGCCTTTCTTTACCTCAGTAATTTCATTATCATTCTTATCAAAAAGATGAATTTTTATATCGTCAATAGATTGGAAAATAAGATTTGAACTTTCTATAAATGTTTCACCATTTCTTCTTGCATTACCCTTCATTCCTATAGTACAATGCTCTCTCCTGTAACTTTTTACTATTTTTTCTTTCTGCAATATTTCTTCAACATTAGAGTCTTTATTAGAAGAAACAATTGCATAATCTCCCACTCCAGCTTTATCAAAATAGTAATCAGTTCCATTCATTATTGTTGCTATGTTGTTTAGGCCACTTGCTGAAAATATTGTCGCTAAAATGATAAACATTAGTAATAGTGTGTTTGTTAATTTTTTCTTTTTTAAATCTAATTTTAAAATTCTAAAAAACATTTCACTTCTCCCTTTCTTCAATTTCTAATATTATTATAAAATTAAAATTATTAAATAATCATTAAATAAAATTTATCGAATCTTGATTTTTTATTTGTTAACAAAAAAGACACTCAAATCAATTAAGATCACAGTGTCTTTTAAATAATCTCCCTATTTATTTTTTTATGTACTCAATAACATCGACATTACTATTTTGGCTTAATTTACACATGGTATCATAAATATCATTTCTAAGCTTTTCTTGCGCTTCTTTAAATGGAATTGATTGATCTGGATAAAATGGTCCTTCTACATAATTAACAATTCTTACTTTATCATTATTTTTCCCATATCTTTGATATGTATTTACAAAGCAAAATACCGGCTTATTCATTTTGACTGGGTACTTAAACGAAACTGATTTAAATGGCCTTATTTTTGTATAATATGGCCAAATATGGGCCTCTGGATAAATAGTTATAGAATGATTTTTATTTATATGCTCTTCTACTCTATCCATAAAATTTTTTGTTGCCTTTATATTTCCCGGAACAGGAATTGCTCCTAATAATTCTATTATCCATCCTGATCCTTTCATTGAAATATTTTCAGGATTTACTATAAAGAAGTTTCTCTTTGGAAAATTCGCCATACTTGGTATAAATGTATCTCCAAAAGCTTGCGTATGGTTTCCATATATGAAATAACCCGTATCCTTACACTTTTTAAATTTTTCTTTTCCGACATATTTTACTTTATATAAACAGAAAATACCATACAGCTTTATTGGTAAACTTAATACATTTTGAACTAACCATGAAAAAGCATTCCATATTTTTCCTCTTTTATACTTATAGTTTTCATCTATTGCTCTTGGAACAATTACTGCTTCTGAAAATTCATCATTTAATTCGTCTTCATAATAAATAATCTTTTTTTCTTTAATCTTCATCGTTACCTCTATACACAATAAGCCAAAAGTATTTACACTTCTGGCTTATTAATTTTATATTATTATATTATCCTTCATAGGCAAAAAAACTATCAAAGAATTGGTTACTATCCTCGCTACCAAAATATTCGTTTCTTGTAACAACATCATTTGTTGTAGCATTAACTTTTACTTGGTTAACAATTCTATCATCACCAACACAATCACATTCGATTTGTGCTAATGCTCTAAGCTTCTTATCCCCTTCGCTATCTTTTATTCTATCTTCTTCTGTGTAATTTGCTTTTATATCTACAATTTGATTATAGAACTCTGTTTTCTTTGCATATTTCCAGAAATATTCTTCATACAATGTGTTATCAAATTTCCATGGCTTAAATGCTAAGTTATAGTGAACTAAATTGATTTTAGATCTTTCTACACAATCACCACTTACAGGCATTTTATTCCATGTTTTTGGTATAAGAACAACTCTTCCCTTACATAGTCTATTTAAATAATCTTGATCTTGTGCAACTGAAAATTTTGTTGTACTTAATAAATACATAAACTTCTCTTTGAACTTAAAATTTCTAAGTTCCTTTAAATTCATTACTAAAATTCCCGCATTAAAATAATTCTCATAACTTGAAACTCCAACAACTTTCTCTGCGTAGTTTTGGAATACTTCAATTGTTTGGATAACATCATCTGGAGCTGCAGCTAGTAAATTATTCTCAATGTTTGTATTATAAAGTTTAGCAATATCTTTTAATACAACAATATCGCTATCCAGATATACCGCTTTATCATATTCTGGATATAGCTCTGGAATTAGCAATCTGTAATATGTTGTATTTGAAAAATAATCCCTTGTATAAAGCTTATCTCTTATCTTTTCGACTTGAGCATTTAAATCAACAAACTCAATATCGAAGTTGTCATTCTCATATTTTTTTATTTTTTGAACATTTTCATCTGAAACACATGTATATAAAACTTTTATTTTATATTTATATTCTTTTGAAGAATTATCCATAAGTGATTTTAACGCAACACCTAAAAACGGTATATAATTATCATCAACTGCGAAGAAAATTGGAACTTCTTCTTTAAATTTTGTATTCATTTCTTTTTCTTATACTCCTTTTATTTTCATTTATTTAAATATTTCTTCATGTTCCCTTTTTATTTTAAGATATTCATTTAAGTCTTCATCAAAATGATAGCATTTAAGCTCTCTATGTATGTCATCCACATGCCACTGCTTATAGTTCTCTGTATGTGGTGGGAAAGGTCTAAACATTAATCTCTTGCAGAAATGGCATATTACAGTACCCTTTCTGTCAAACTTAGATTGTTCATTAAATCTTCTTGGTATAATTTTTTTCTTAGTTGTTGAATAGAAAATCGCACTTTGATCTGCAAAAAGCATCTTCTTGTTTCTTATTCTATCTCTTGCTTTCGCAAGTAATCCAGTTTCTTTGATTTTTTTCATATTTAGTAAAAGCATTCCAGCATTTATATAGTCAGGTCTTATAAGCCAACACCCATATTTTTCTTTTACTGCAGCATATTCATAATCTTCAACATCAATATTGAATAATTTAGAAATATCGTCATCAGCCATCATATCTATATCAAGATACAAAAGCTTATCTGGAATTCCAGGTATCATATCTGCAAATAGTCTAAGTAATGTATATGGGGTACAATATGCATTTTCGTTTTTACATCTACCAAATTCTTTCTCGTACAGCTCTGTAACATCAACCTTAGTTACCTTATTATCTTTGTTTTTTTCTTTTACAACCTTATTCAAAAAGTCTATTTGATCATCTCTCATAGATGTATAATCTGGTTTAATTCTAGAGACATCCATTGTAAATATATAACAATTAATAGGCTCCTTTGTTCTATTAGTGATTGATATAAGCTCTGTTAATGCACCATCAAATACTTTTGAATTTCCACTAAATAATATATTAATCATTTCTACTTCCCCTTAAATTCACTTTGGTATTATACTACTTATTTATAAAAAAAACAAGTTTACAATAATTTTGTTTATGTTTTCTTAGTCTGTTTGTATTTTATCCTGTAAAACATTATCTTCTTTCTTTGACTTAAATAAATTTACTATAACCACAAGTCCACTTATTATAACAAATAAATAAAAGCTTACTCCTCTATTTATAAGCATTGCCCCACTTATTGTTTCTTCTGTAAAAATTTGTTTAAATATATTCATAAATCCACTTTCGCTAACTCCAACTGCTCCTGGAAGTGGAATTCCTGAAACAGTAGCATATAGTATTGCTTGAAGACCAATCATTTTAATAATGTTTACATTACTAAATCCAATTGATCTATATACCCAGTATGGGATTGTATAATAAATTACTATTTGCACTAAAGTCGTTAGCAACATCTTCCACATAACATTCTTATTTTGTTTTATATATTTTGATGTTTCCTGATATTTATTAAGTTCATTATTTAGCTTTTCAATTTTTGCCTCTATATTCTTTACTTTAAATTTCTTTAATACTTTTATTGCAAAATTAACAAACCATTTTGAAATTCTTCTTGAGAATATACCTATAATTAATAATCCAAGAGCCGTTGAATTAAGTGCGATTCCTATTACAAACAAAGCAATCATTCCACCCTGTATGTATCTTCCCAAAAATATTAAGCTAAATAAAGCCATTGATATGGTTATAATTTGAAAGCTACATAAGTTCATAAGTAATGCTAGAGTCGCTCCAGATGCAGATATTCTATCTCTATGCATATAATATATTTGCATTGGTTGACCACCACTAGCAGCTGGTGTTATTGCACTAAAGAAAAATCCTATAAAAGCATATTTTAATGCACTTGCTAGCTTTATGTCCTTATTTCCAGATATTCTAAGTGTCCTAAGTAAATTTACACCTTCTAACGTTAAATATATAAACATACATAGTATTGCTATTAATATAAATGCTTTGTTTGAGTTAAGCATTAAATTAAATATACCAAGTACATTTTGATCCTTAAGAATTACGTAGAAAGTTATAACAATAAGCGCAATGAAAAATATTAAATTAAAAATAATTTTCTTTGTTTTTTTCATTTATTCCCCTAACTTATACAAAATATTGCGTATTATATCATATTTACGTTTTTTTGTAAAATTTATACTTTATCTTCCTTCTTCAGATGTGTCTCTTGAAATATTATCATTTTCTTTTGTATCATTGCCTTTGGATAGTCTATCAACTATTGGAACATCAATTCTGTATCTACTACTTATATTATCTTGATCTTGAAATTTTCCTGGTTCAAGATAATACTGCATTGCATATGTCTTACTAACTTTTCTTTTAAATCCCGATTTAAAGTATTCTCTTCTTCTTAGTTTGTCGGCTCTGCTCATTCCAACACCATATTCTAAGAAATCTCTTTTTATTTCTCTTTTTCTTAAATCTTGACCTCTCATAGAACGTATAACTCTTTCAAGTTTTTCTACAAATAACTTTTTCATCCTGTGGTTTCTTATAAAACTATAAACTTCTGCACTATCTCTTTCATAGTTATCTGGATATCTGTTAGCAATTACAGCTAAGTATAGATCTTCAATTGCAGTAGCTTTAGCCGAGCTGCTCTGCTCCTCAACAAGTTCGTACATATTTCCAAGCATTTCATCTATACTTTTTCTTTTTCCATTATCTCTAAATGCTACCCTTAGTATTGGAAATTCTTCAAAAGCTTTTTTAGGGTGTCTCTTTATATAATCCTCTGCAATTAATTCTAATATACGAATTCTTTCACCTTCTGGATACTCACTTCCAGGTAATACTATATTACCTCTTTCGTTACATAGTCTTCCTATTACGGTTTTTGTTTTTCCAGATTTTCCAGCTTCAAAATTAGTATTACTTTCTCGAAGATTTCTTTTATCTGTAACCCTATGTAATCCAGGTAACTCAAAAATTGTCGCATTCATTCCATATTCTTCAGCATCACATTCTCTATATGTACCCCAGTAATTATTCAAATAAAAGTATGGGTCAACATGCATTGCCATTGTTTCCAATGCCAATATATATCCCTTTTCACTATACTCTCTTCTATAAGATTGCTCTATATGTTTAGTTTCGTGCATTACAGTTCTAAATGCTCTATACATTTCATCTGGATTTCCACTTGCAATATCATCTATTAATTGCTCAGAATATATTATTTTTGAATCCGTTGGATTTGATACTGCAATGACACCTTTTACACCGTCTGGCAAAGCCTTACCATTACCTCTTCCATACTTCCAAATCATTTTTGCTTTGCTATAAATTTCTATATTAATTCTCTTACCAATACCTAAATTCATTAAACTTTGTTTTGCATAAAATTTAAGTAAAAACTCCGCCTCTTGTTTTGTAACTATATATTGAGGCTTATTAACTTTTTCAATTAATGGTTTGGCAAAATCACGAAATTTAACATATTCTTCCGGTCTTGCAAAGTTTGCATTATTTATTTTTTTACACATCTCTGCTAATTTACGATGTGAATATTCCATTTATTTCTCTCCTTTATATACTAATCTTTAATTAGTATATACTAACAAAATTAAAAATACAACAATCCTTGTTAAAATGATAAATAAGCTTAAAAATATTGATTTTTCGTGAATTTTATGGTAAACTATAGTTTATATTTCATTGGAGGTTTTATAATATGGATTTTAGTGATAAATATGTAAAAACATACACAGACACGTGCAATGCAGTCGCCGATATATCTATGGCAATTAATGGTGATATGCAATCAAAATCAAAATATAGGATAATTCCACTAATTAAAAAAGAAAGAAATATGCAGTTTAATGCTGTTGATTTTAATACATTAAATGAAACATCAATATTTATGAGTAAAAAGACTATTGGTGTAAAACTATTTAGTAAGAATCATACACCAATAAGCAGTTATTCTGTATCTAGAA
>CAMNND010000031.1 GCA_946545035.1 uncultured Clostridium sp.
TGATATTTAAACAATCTTGTTCATTTTTTAAAAGTAAAGCTTTAACTAGAATAGAACCAAGTAATCCGGTTGCTCCAGTAATTAAAATTGTGGAGTTTTTAAATTTATTAAAATCGATATATGACGACTTACAAATATGTTCAATGTCTCTCAATAATACTGAATTAGAAATATTCATTTTAGTCTCCTTATCTGTCAATTCCAAATGTTTCTTTATCCTCTTTTAATTGAAGATAAGCTTTAAAAGTATAAACATCTTCAGGAGTTGTAATTTTTAAATTACCCCTATTTCCATCTACAAGATGTGCTTTCATTCCTAATGTACGAATGATTGTGCATGCATCAACCATATTCTTATAGCCATTCGCACTATTTCTAATCTTATTATGCGCATCCAAAATATCTTTCAAATAAAAACTTTGTGGAGCTTGACCAAGGAAGGTGTTATCTCTAATTGTAACAGAATCAACAACATCATGATCTTCACTTACCATAATTGTTTCATAAGCAGGTACTGAAGTAATAGCATTGCCATTCTTCTTGACACCTTCAATATTATTAGTTATAACCTTTTTTTCTACAAATGGTCTTACACCATCATGTAATAAAACAATAGAATCTCCTGAATTTTCTTCACTAGCTCTAACTAGAAGTCGGTAAATTGTATCTTGAGCAGAGTCACCGCCACCAATAACATCTACTACTTTTGAATACTGACCTTTTTCAACATGCTTTTTTACATAAGGAATCCATTCATCAATAGTTGAGATATAGATTTTATCAATATCTTCATGATTTTGAAATAAATCTAAAGTATGAAATAAAATTGGTTTCCCATTAATCTTTAAAAACTGTTTTGGTAAAGATGCTTTCATTCTTGTTCCTTTACCACCTGCAAATATCAATGCTATATTCATATGTTATCCTCTTTTCTACTTAGAAAGTGTAGTATACTTTCCGAAGTCTAAAACTGTATAATAATGTTTTTCTCTCTTTTCTACTGGTGGAATCTCCATATAATCACCATACAAATTAGAAAGATATGTATCATAATCATGTGGAATTTTCACACTAATGTCTTCAAATTTAGTTTCATATACAGGAAAATAAACAGAGGAAGGTTGTATTTCTCCGTTATATTGTTTTCTTCCTGTTGGAACAGTAACATAAGATGTCTTTTTGTTTAATTGAACAAATTTATCATATTTATTATACCAAACTTCATAAGAACGAAAAGATAATAATTTTCCTGTTGCCTTAACAACAAATGAAGTGATTTTCTCAACTAAGGTATCTGAATTATAGTAAGGATTATTCTCAAGTTTACTTTGATTCAAAAATGTCGAAATAGCAACATATTTATATAAATTAGCAAATATACCTTTAATCTTTCTAATAAAAGAATTATTCGATGCATTTTCAATAGGGAAAACATCTATAGAAACACCTTTTTTCATGAAATCATTCTCATGGGCTTCTTGTAAAAGCGTACCTTTTAAAGAAACCTTCAAAAACAAATTGCTTACACGATGTTTTCCATCAGGAACAAATAACTCATACTTATCAGGAAATTCTTTATCAAATAATTCAATGAATTTATTATAATCATCACGATACATATTTAAATCCATATCATCATCCCAAGGAATAAAGCCTCCATGTCTAATGGCACCAAGAACACTTCCGCCACCTAGCATGCAAGTCAATCCATTTTTTTCGCATACGTATTGAATATCTTTAAAAATCATCATCTGAATATTACGTAATTGATGAAGTTCTTTTTCCGATAACTCTATTACTTTTGAATTCATTAATTGTTCCTCCTGTTATGAGTATCTGCTTACTCTTACAAGTCTATAAATCTTTTTAAGATACTGCTGTGATATAAATGGCAATTTAACTAAACATCCCATCAACGCAATATATTTTTTACTATTTAAACAATCTAAAGCCTTATTAAACACTTCATTAGCCTTATTATATCTATCTGAAGATTTTTTATTTAAATGTTTTTCTACAAAAAGTTTTGCTTCTGCCAATGAAGCAATTTCACCCTTTTTATATTTATTTGTAATAAACTGTAAATATAAAAATTGTTCATATAAATTAGATCGAGAAATACTATTTTTTGTTACACGGTAATTTAATACTGTATTATTATAGTTTGAAATTTTAAAACCTTTTAATACTGCTCTTAATGTAAAATCAGTATCTTCACAAAGAGGAATTAATCTATAACCTTCTAATTTTTTAAATACTTCAGTCTTACCAAACCATGTTGGATGAGAAATCACCTGATTATAGCGTAAGGCTTTTTTTATATTATCAAAATCTTGTGGAACACTCTTTATGCTATAGATTAAATTTCCTTCTTCATCAATCATATTTGATAACCCACCAATCAAATCATAACCATTGTTTACCAAATACTCTAATTGTTTTTCTAATCTATCAGGCATAGAGACATCATCAGCATCCATCCTAGCTATATACTCACCATTAACTAAAGTTAGAGCCTTATTCAATGTCTTAGCAAGACCTAAATTTTCTTCATTGATATAAAAACGTATACGATTATCTTTTTTGCAATAGTCATTCAACAAATCAATTATATCCTGGTTAGAAGGATTATCTAATAGAAAAATTAATTCGAAATCTTTATAAGTTTGATTTAAGATAGAATTAATTGACTCCTTTAAATAATGAATTTCTTCCTTATATCCTGACATAATAACTGATATTTTAGGCATATTGATTTCCTCCTAACAGTCTTAATTAAAATTATCTACATCTCTATTCTATTCGTACTTAATCACGATATTTCTTAAAAAACTTTAACTATATTACTTATACATTTTTCTAATACATCTAATTAAGAAGTTGAAAGCAAAGCCAGGCATAATTGCAAGCAATAGTTCAAATTTAGAGATATCTGGTGATACACTTCTATACTTGAACAAATTGATGACATTATGTTTTAAACGCGCATTGTCAAATATCTCTGCTTCTTTCATTCCTTCAAAAGTTCCATACTTTTCTTTTAATGCGTTTAGTACCTCATGATGGGGTATAACACGATGATTGTAATAGTCTTTTTTATTGTCTATTCCAGCCAAAACCCCACTGACATTTTTGCCATGTCTTCTATAATCTACCAATGGTTCATCAATAAATGAAATTTGACCTTCAATACTAGCACAACATAAAGCCCATTTATCATGTCCAGTATATGAACATATAGGAACTATTGATCTAATAAAGTCACCCCTACCAACTAATGTCATTCCAACGGCATAAGTAGTAAATATGGTATGTTTTGTAATTTTATCTCCTGTTTTCCAAATATCCCAAGGTTTAGAATGATTATCCCTATATTTTTCTTCTATAACATTATCATCTTGGTCAATTATTCGTCGATCAGAAGAAACGAGTAAAGTATCATCTTTTTCTAATGTTTCTACACATTTTTTTATTTTATCTTCATGCCAAATATCATCTTGATCACAAAAAGCAATATAATCTCCAGTTGAAAAAGAAATAAGTTTTTCAAAAGCTTTAGTATAACCTAAATTTATGCTCTCATAATCTATGAACACTACTTCAAAATTTGTAATGTATCGTTTAATAAAACTACGGTCTACCCTATTGTCTATACAATCATCAAATACAAAAAGCTTTATATTTT
Source organism: uncultured Clostridium sp. (assembly GCA_946545035.1). Classification (GTDB taxonomy): domain Bacteria; phylum Bacillota; class Clostridia; order TANB77; family CAG-508; genus CAG-492. Next base: position 3,686 of record CAMNND010000031.1, read on the forward strand.
CATAAGTCTGATTATTTAATGAAATTAACTGTTTTTTTAAATAGTCCAAGTTAGGATTATAAACAGAAAGTAAAATGTCAACTTCTTTCAACACTTTACAAACACCTCCATTTTTAAATCTTTATACGTTGCTTATCGATAAACAACTTTACATAAAATATATAATAGGTGATAAGCCTTAAGCATCAACAAATCATAAACAACTTTAGATTTAAAATCCAAACTTGATTTTAAAATTTTTGACTCTACAAGATACTTTCTTGATTCAGTAGCAATTTCTTTAAAGAAGTTATACGGACAAGTATTCCCAAATGCAAATCCAGCTATTATTGTTTCATTAACAAAATTCATAACTGTTGTTGAATACATTCTATAGTCATAATCACGTACCTTACGTTCAATCATTAAAGCTCTTTCTTCTTTAGCTGCTTTATAGATTCCATCAATTCTATTTTTATTAATTTTAGCCGAAGAACTATGTTCAAAACGTCTCATCCAAACATAATAACTATGTGGATTCATTGCAATGACATTCGCATATCTTAATGTAGCCATGTTGAATAATGTATCTTCATGTCCATGTCGAAGTGTTTCATCAAATCTAATATTATGTTCATCTAGAAATGACTTTTTAAACATTCCTGTCCAAACACCATTACTATGTCTGATTTCCCTATAATTTTTAAAGATTTCATCTCCAGTAAATGCAATCTCTCTTTCAGGAGCATAAATATCTGATGAAACAGTTTTTCCATTATCAATTACGTAGTATTCACGGCCAAATCTTACAACATCAGCATTATATTTAATACCAATATTATAATTATCAGCAACGAAACCTTTACGACAAATATCATCATTATCCATGAAGGTAACATATTCACCTTTTGCTTTATCTAAAGCAAAGTTTCTAGCTGAACACATACCACCATTTTTTTTGTGATACACAACAATTTGTGGATATTCTGCAGCTAATTCATCACATATTTTTCCACTATTATCAGTTGATCCATCGTCTATTAACATAATTTCATAATCATCACATTCTTCATGTACTAGACACTCAACTGCTTTTCTTAAATAATTTTCAGAATTATAAACAGGAATAATAACACTAACTTTCATCTAATTCTCCTTTATATTTTTAACTCAAATAATTTATATGATTTATATTTTTCATTTGATTGCAATACGACTTTGTGATGATGAGATTCTAAAGTATCAGCGACGTATTCATTAGTAACAAACAGATACTGAATTTTATATTTCTTTAAAAGAGGTAAAATTTCATCATAAGTAACTGAGTTATTTAAGAACTTGTTTAATTGAATAAAATGCAATCTATTAATTGGTCCATATTTCTTTGAAGTTAATCCGTAAACATTATCATCAGGAAATGCTAGTACAATATTCTTTGATGACATTAAAAAATAATCACCTTTAATAGTATGAAAATCCCAATCAAATTCTACTGGGAACATTAATAAGTAATGTCCATCAGACTTACTGTTAAAATATTCACCAACATCATGAATGACATCAGGAACCATATAATCGTTATTTAAAGAAATACCAAACTCATAGTTATAAGTTGTTTTAACTGATGCTAAAGATAATGCAGTAGTTTTTGATCTGATTAAATAAGGTACTCCAATTGAACTAACTGAAATGCATATAATTATCAAAGGAATCATTCTATTTATAGAATAACGCTCCAAAATCATAACAAATATAATTCCTGCCAACACTAAAGATATAATTTGAATAGAACTGATAAATCTTTTAACAACGAACCCAAGATTAAATGATGTTAAAAGTACAATTCCATTAAACATACAGAAATATATTATGAAGAAAATAAACATCAACATAAGTAGAATTGGGTTATGTAATTTGTTTTTAGAAAGAACGTTTAATAAAATAAACTCTATAGGTAAAATAATAAACGTGATGCTAGTTGAAATAGATAATTTATACCATTGTTCATAATCACTTACTATTCTTCTATATAAATAAACATGTCTTAAGGACACAAATCGTAAACCTGTATTAATAACCAGCAATATAGCAAAACATATAAAAAATACGATAATTAAAGACAATCCTGAATTAATCTGATTTTTGAATTTATTTGAAAAATAGTCATTAAAAACCAAGAATAGATATGAAAGCCCAATCATGCAAAATGGCACTGTCATAATTGTAGAAAAAGAAATTAAACTTGCTGATAGAAGACCAATAAATATTATTTTCTTTAATGAGAAAGACTCATAAAGCTGCTCAAATGCTATAAGATAAAGCGGTAAAGATATCATTCTCACTAATGCGCCACCATAGAACATTGATGTAGTAATTTGCCATAAATCATACATATCTATTCTAAATGGGTTATCTGAAAAAGTAAGTAGACCAATTGGAATCATCAAAATAGCCAATCCAACCAATGCATATTGTGATTTCTTACTTTTAAAAATTCTATCGATAAACATCTTATACACAAAGAATGTAATTATATAGTTAGTTGCACTCATTGTGATTTTAGCAAAGAAAGGAACATAGATGTGGAAAATACTTGCTAAATATGCATACACTAATTCAAATGAATTAAATAATCTACTTACATCTACTCCACCTTTTGTTAATAGAGCACCAGTAAAGAAATTCTCATTATCAATGGCTGATGTACCAATGGAATGAACCATTTTACTAATATAATAACGATCATCGTACCCAATTGTATAAAAAGTAATTGTATTCATCATATAAAGGAATATGAAACAAATAGCAAGGAAATACACATACCAATTTCTTTTTATATGATCCTTAATAAGCTCCTTATTCCATGAACAAGATGTTTTTATTCTACCAGTTCTATATATTCTTAAAACGCAAAGTACAAATATAATAATATGCAGAATACTCATACCCATCACAAATATATTCCAACTTAATTTAAATAGTTTACATGGAACTGTAATAACTGTACTAAGTAAAAAATAAGATAAAAATCCATATACTATTTTATGGGAAAATCGATTTGGATAAGAAAAAAAAGATATAACATAATCACCAATAAGATAGAAATATGTGAACATCACTACAAAGAATAACAATGTCAATAACCAGTTCATTACATAATCCCCCTTTATTTTTTTACTGATTTACTTAAGCTTGTTATTCTCTTTTAATATTGCTATTTCTTGAATTAAATTCTTTTGTTTTTCCTCTAATTTTGAAACCTTAGTGAATAAAATATAATTTAATACAATAAGCATGAACAAAACAGCAGCAAAAACTATATTTGAAATTGAAATAACCGAGAATAGTCCACCTACAAAGTAAGCAATTTGTGGAAAAATACTCAATACTAGTAACGCAATTGAAAGTAATAACCATCCCATTGCATAATCTGATCTTAATTTATTCTTTCTAACATTCTTAATAATATAAACAAAAAATAAAAATGATACTACAATTAAACCTACCCTTAAATTTAAACTCATGTTAGCCTCCATTAATTAAAGAAAATAATAGTCATTAAGACTTTAAACATATATTTGATAGAATTACCAATATTAGAGTATGCACTTACCCCACCTTGACGATCTCTCATCTGTACTTGAACTTCTTTAACTTTTGCTTTTCTTTTTATTTCAAAAGCTAATGTATCAGGTTCTGGTGATCTATTCATATTAAATCCATAATCCTTCAACATTTTTCTATTTAACATTCTCATTCCACTTGTTGGATCTTTAATTGTTTTTCCTGTAGTTAATCTAATCATAAAACTAATCAAACGACTACCTAGCATTCTCGCACTAAATTCTTTTGGCATTTCAACAAATCTAGATCCAATTACAATGTCATAACCTTCTTCAATTCCTTGAAGAAGATTTTCAATATATTCTGGTAGATGTTGACCATCTCCATCAAACTGTACTGCAGCATCATACCCATTATAGTATGCATACTTATAACCAGTTTGTACTGCACCTTGCAACCCAAGGTTAACTGGTAAATCTAGATGGTTATACCCTTCTCTTTCTAAAATTTCTTTAGTACTATCTTTAGAACAGTCATTGATTACAATATAGTCACAAAATGGTGCTTTTTCTTTTAGCTCTTCAATAACCTGTTTAATACTTTCTTCCTCGTTATACGCAGGAATGATTGCTAATACTTTCATGGCTTTTCTCACTTTCTTTTTCTTATAATATTTAATGATTCATCATTTGAAATAAGGAGTAATCCTAAATAAATAACTGCCGCAAAGAATACTTGTAAAACAGTTAAATATATGTGACTCCCTAACATTTTATATAGAATGACCCCTGGAATCATTGCTATAGCTGAAAAGATAAAATACTTAAATCCTAATTTAATAATACCATTAATCTTTATATTTTTAAGCATGTAATAATACTGAATTAACGTAACACTGTACTCTGCAACTAGTGTACCAACAACAGCCCCATACACCCCCATAACTGGTATAGTTAAATAATTTATAATTACATTAATAATAGCTGAAAAAATACTTGATACAGTTAAATATCTAGTATTTTGTGTAGGTATCAAATACTGATTTGCAGAAATACTTGATAACCCTCTTGCAATTATAATTGGAGATAGAGTAATCATGATAGGTGCTACCATATCATATCCTTTACCATAAAACCAAGGTACAAATCCAGTAGAAATCGTAATTATACCTAATGTCATCGGTAAAGTTAAAAGTAGTGTATACTTAACAGCTAAAGAAATACTATTATTTAAACCTTTATAATCTTCATTTGATACATAAGTGGAGTTTTTAGGCAACATTACTAATGAAACTGCCGAAATAATTGTAACAGGAACTTTATTTAATTTATCTGCTTGATCATAAAATGCAATAAGAGATAAATTACTTGTTAAATTTTCCAACATTATTTTATCCATTTGGAAATATACCATTGTCACAATTTGTGGTAATGCTATTTTTAAGGTTGGAGAAAGATGTCTTGTTAAGCATAAATTTTTAAAATTAGGAGTTACTAATAATTTTGCTAATTTTGGATAACACCAAATAACACCTAACAACTGACATAGCCCCATTAAAGTGATGTATTTCCATAAGTCATTTTGTGTCTTTACAAACAAGAAAATACTAGCAATACTCAATGATTTAATAAGAACTGTTCTTACAACAACACTTTTAAAATCTTCAATTCCATTAAAGAACCAAATTACATCTAAGAAATATCCTGCAAACCAAATAAGTTGATAAATGGTAAATGTAGAATAAACCTTATTATTCATAAATAACGCATAGAAGCATGCAACAACAAAGAATAAAATAGTTCTTAAAATAATTATCTCAAAGAAAATCTTAGAACGTTTTTCTTTATCATCCTTAACATATGCAATTTCACGAATCGCATAATTTGTGAGTCCTATAGATCCAACTACCGATAAAATTTCACTGACCGAAGAAATATAACCATAAATTCCTAAATTATAAGGTCTTAATACTCTAGAAATATACGGTGATGTAACTAAAGGAACAATAACTGTCATAAGTTGTGCTGCACAACTATAGAAAATGTTAGAAATAGTTTTTTTCATTTTATTAACCCCTATTAATGGATTTCATTAATATAGAAACGTGTAGCGATATTTTTCACTTCTGTCTCTTCTGTATCAATTTTAGCAAGATATTCACGTAATAATCTTGTAGATAACTTATTACCAAATCGATCAAAAATATGTTCTAAATTACTATGTTTCGTTACATAATCGCTATTCGCCATAAAAATTATATTATTAAAATCTCTGAATGCTTTTTTGTCGTCTTTTAAAATCCCTACATTACCTTTTTCCATCATTGGATCTGTTGCATCACATGTAATCACATCAGCATATCCTGATAATATATTCAATTCTTTTTGATCATACTTTTGTGAAGTGATTGACTTCCACTTCATTTGTCCATATTTTTCATTAAATCTTTCTTCACCATATGATGTACCTTTATAAGATTCATCATATGCAAACTTTAAAAATGGTGCATTCTTTTTTAAGTCTGATATTTTTTTAATCTTATAATATTCTGCAATTTTTCTATCTATTGCAAAACCTAATGATGAACTTGCTAGAGTTTTTCCTAAAACAACCGTATTATGCTGTTTCATACCTCTACAGACAAGCTGATATTTTTTTGTACCAAAAACATTATCATTTCCATTTAAGATATTTTTGTAAACATTATCTAAATATCCTGAATATAAATCGATAGAACCATCTTCCAATTTCTTTTGAAGATCTTCAGATTTTAAATAGTATTTTCTTTCTACTTTATATCCATTTTCTTCAAGAATATAAGACATTACTTGAGCAATAAATACATCTCTAACCTCCGAAGAAGACGCAAGAGTTATAATTTTATCACTTGAAACTCTTGAACAACCTGGAATTAAAATTGCGACAAGCAAAATACATATTAACTTTTTCATATTTCTCTTAACACCTCATTATTAAGATTTATGTAATAAGAATAATTTATTATCTTTATCTATCTGTATTAATTCATAACCAGATTTACTTAGCGCTTTTGCAGCTTGACTAGATGAAACAACTAGATAATCAATCTTATATTTTTTTATCACATATTGAATATTCTTTTCTACATTCCCTTGTGAGAAATTCATCAACAAATCATATTCCTCATTATCCATAATCCCTGCACCATTAGGTACA
>CAMNND010000032.1 GCA_946545035.1 uncultured Clostridium sp.
ACCACTTACCACAATTAACGCAATTATTATACTTAATACTTTTTTCATATGTTACTCCCTTCATTTTCTTTTGATTTACTATTTTATAATACCACTAAAATTTTTAATATTCAACCAAAAAAGTTTATTCTATATTTTATTTATTACCTTTGACTGTTTTATTTTTAATATAATTCTTCCGGTACTCCTTGATTCCCATTTACATTCGTACAATCACAAATATTGTTATCTTTAATTTCTGTTATAATACTTTCGGTAGTTAAAATCATAGAAGCAATTGATTCTGCATTTTGAAGAGCACATCTAGACACTTTTGTCGGATCAACAATTCCGCATTCTTTCATATTAACATATTCTCCATTCAAAAAATTATATCCAACACCTTTATTGCTCTCCCTAATCTTTTCCAAAATAACAGCATGCTCTAATCCAGCATTAGTTGCTATTTGCTTGATTGGTGCTTCTAATGCATTAATTATGATTTTTGCTCCAATTCTTTCATCATCATTAAGTGATTTTTCAAGCTCTATTACCTTTGGAATTATATTTATATACGCAGTTCCACCTCCAGAGACAATTCCCTCTTGTGTTGCAGCTTTCGTTGCTGAAAGAGCATCCTCAATACGAAGTTTTTTTTCTTTCATTTCAATTTCCGTTGCAGCCCCAACTTCAATAACTGCAACACCACCAGAAATTTTTGCTAGTCGCTCTTGTAGGCTTTCTTTTTCGAATTCACTCTTTTCATCTTCTAGTTGAGATTTTATTTGGTGAATTCTTTCACTAATTCTGTTTTTCTCTCCAGAACCATCTACAATAATTGTTTTATCTTTAGAAACTTTGATTTGTCTTGCATTACCAAGTTGTTCTATAGTTGTATCTTTTAGCTCAAGTCCTAAATCGGATGTAATAACTTCACCACCTGTTAATATAGCAATGTCTTCAAGTAAATATTTTCTCTTATCTCCGTAACTTGGTGCTTTAACCGCAACTATATTTAATACTCCTCTTAATTTATTTAAAATTAACGTTGATAAAGCTTCTCCTTCTATATCATCACATATAATAACAAGTTTTCCTGATAACTGCATGATACTTTCCAATAATGGTAGTATTTCTTGTATATTAGTTATTCTTTTATCTGTTATAAGAATATATGGATTATCAATAACCGCTTCCATTTTTTCAGTATCCGTTACCATATAAGGTGATATATATCCTTTATCAAGTTGCATTCCTTCAACAATCTTAAGCTCCGTACTGGATGTTTTAGATTCCTCAATTGTAATTACACCATCTCTGGAAACCTTCTCCATTGCAGCTGATATTAATTCACCAATTTTTTCATCATTAGCTGATATACTTGCCACACGACAAATATCATCTTTTCCATTAATATCTGAGCTAATATTTTTAAGCTCTTCTACAGCAACTTCCACTGCTCTATCCATACCTCTTTTTATTGCAATCGGATCACTACCCGCTGCTATATTTTTAATCCCCTCTTTTATCATGCTCTGAGCAAGAACTGTTGCAGTTGTTGTCCCATCACCAGCCGCGTCATTTGTTTTCATAGCAACTTCTTTAACGATCTTAGCTCCCATATTCTCAAATTTATCTTCTAGCTCTATTTCCTTAGCAATAGTAACTCCGTCATTCGTAATAAGTGGGAAACCATAATTCTTATCTAGAACTACATTTCTTCCCTTAGGGCCAAGAGTTACCTTAACAGTATCTGCAAGCTTATTAACTCCATCTAATAATTTTTTTCTAGAATCCTCACCAAATTTTATATTTTTAGCCATAATAAATCACCTTTCCTTCATCAAAATTATTCAACAATAGCAAGTATTTCATCTTGTTTGAGAATTATATATTCTTCTCCTTCATGTTTAATTTCTGTTCCGGAATATTTATTTATTACCACCTTATCTCCTTTATTTACATCAATTTTCTCTATCTTTCCATCAATCATTTTTCCAGGTCCAACAGAGATAATCTCGGCCATATTTGATTTTTCCTTTGATGATCCACCAATTATAATACCACTTTTCGTGCTCTCCTCAGCATCAATCATTTTTACAATCACTCTATCTTGTAATGGTTTTAACATAATCTACCTCCTTACATAATATCTATAATATTCATAAAAATAAATTTAAGAATACTAATTTTCAATAGTAAAAAAATAACAGTTCATTTCTGAACTGTTATTAAATAAAATTATTTTATTGCTGCTTTTATAAATTCTCTAAATAATGGAGCTGGTCTATCTGGCCTTGATTTAAATTCTGGATGGAATTGTCCAGCTATAAAGAATTTATTTGCTGGTATTTCAACCATCTCAACTAACATATTGTCTGGAGATGTACCTGAAATAACCATACCTGCTTCTTCGATTCTTTCTCTGTAATCATTATTAAACTCAAATCTATGTCTATGTCTTTCTGAAATCTCTGTTGAACCATAAATTTTCTCAGCAAGTGTTCCCTTCTTTATCTTACATGGATATGCACCAAGTCTCATTGTTCCACCTTTTTTCTTAACATCTTTTTGAGTTTCCATTATATGTATTAATGGATTTTTACTTCTTGTATTAAATTCTGTAGAGTCAGCATCTGTAAGACCTAATACATCTCTTGCAAATTCAACAACAGCCATTTGCATTCCAAGACAAATTCCTAAGAATGGTATGTTGTTCTCACGAGCATATTTTATCGCAATTATCTTACCTTCTGTTCCTCTATTTCCAAAACCACCTGGTACTAGTATTCCATCATACTTACTAAGCATTTTTTTAGCAGATTCATCGTCTTTGATAAGCTCTGAATCAACAAAATCAATATCAACTTTTACATGATTTGCAAATCCTCCATGTTTTAAGCTTTCTACAACAGATAAGTATGAATCTTCTAAGCTAATATATTTTCCAACAATTGCTATATTAACCTTTGAATCATCCTTTATTGCTTTAATATCAGCAATCATCTTTTCCCAATCAGCATTCTTAGGCTCGGCTTTTTCAAGATTTAATTGCTCACATACAACCTTAGCTAAGCCTTCTCTTTCAAGCATTAAAGGAACCTCATATAAAACATCAACAGTAGAATTATGTATTACATTTTCTTTTCTAACATTACAGAATAATGCTATTTTTTCCTTCATTCCTTCTGGAATTGGTAAATCAGATCTACAAACTAAAACATCTGGCTTTATTCCATATGATTGAAGCTCTTTTACTGAATGTTGTGTTGGTTTTGATTTAAGTTCATTAGATCCTGATATGTATGGAAGTAATGTTACATGTATAAATAATACATCCTCTCTTTTTTGCTCTAAACCAACTTGTCTTATTGCTTCAATAAAAGGCAAGCTCTCGATATCTCCAACTGTACCTCCTATTTCAGTAATAACAATGTCTATATCACTATCTTTAAATTTATATACTTTTTCTTTTATTGCATTTGTGATATGTGGAACTACTTGAACAGTTTTTCCAAGATAATCTCCTCTACGCTCCTTTTCTATTACCTCTGAGTATATTCTACCAGTTGTAATACTAGAGTTTTTTGTTAAACTTTCATCTATAAATCTTTCATAATGACCTAAGTCTAAATCAGTCTCTGCTCCATCATCTGTAACAAATACTTCACCATGCTCACAAGGATTCATCGTACCTGGATCAACATTTATATATGGATCAAATTTTTGGATTGTAACTCTATATCCTCTATTCTTTAATAATCTTCCTAAAGAAGCTGCTGTTATACCTTTTCCTAAACCCGAAACAACTCCACCTGTTACAAAAATATACTTCGTACTCATACTAAATTCTACCTCCAAATATTACTTCTACCATTACGTTTATAAAAAACAAAAAAATAGATTAAAAAAGTTAACCCGTTTTTAGGGGTTTTTTTTTAATCTATCTAAATCATAAACTATGTTTTAAATTTTAACACGATTTTTACTTTATTGCAAGTGTAATTTAAATATATTTAAATTAATTTTATTGCTATGTATATTTTTCCATATATGGGTCGGGACTGACACTTTCCATACATGGCTAATGTCAGTCCCTTATCGCGAACGGGTTTATCAAGCGGCCTTAACGCTGAGCTCGCAGCGGTCGTCAGTCTCAATAAACTCACAGATAACGTCCTCTGTAGAGAGAACCTCTGCAATATTTCTGAGAGCCCAACGCTCGCCTGTCACTCTGATTTTGCCTTCTTCATAGGTGTCCTTTGCAAGGCACTTTTCAAGAAGAAAATCAAAGAATGCGGCAACATCCTTACGGAATGCTTCAAACTTGCCCATTTCACTTACCCCCTTTCTTTGCATAATAAATCCACTTGGATTGTGCCAGGGGTTTCCTAGCGGATTATTAAAGTCTATCATTAAATTACATATATGTCAACCTATATTTTGCTTTTTATGTTGACTATTTTCGACAAATATTTTATAATAGCTAATAGGTTCAATGTATGCGAACCTTCGTCATAAAACATGAGGAAGGTTACGCAGAGCCTCCTCAGTGTTTCTTTCTATTCTGCAAACACCGAAATAGGAGGTGAAAGAGATGTCTGAATCGCATTACGAATTGGACATCACGCTTCCCCTGAAAAAATGGGAGAAGTGCGATCTTGATTACGACAAAGCTGCATGCTTCTGCCGTAAGAGATCAACCGAACTGAGAAATCAAGCAAAAACGAAACACAGCGATCCGATCTTCAAAACCAGGCCTCTCGTTCCTGAAGCAGACATGTATGATCTTTGTATCATCATGCTAAATCTCGCTCAGAAACTCCATGCAGACTTCTTTGCTATGGACTACGCAAAGAATGGAGTTGTGTTTGGCTTTCGTTTTCCGAGTGAGGATGCTGCTGAAAAGTTTCACTCAGATTTTGTAGAATGGACTAAGCGAGCTGGTCTTGTCAATCCTGATGACGACGATGATACAAATCTCGTGAAAACATTCTCTTCGAAATGATATCTCAGTTTGAAATGGGCGCGGTTGCACACCGCGCCCATTTCTATTATATATACTCATATAAAGATAAGTATTAACTACATTTTTTCAACAACTTCACCTTGTTTTTTATATATACTATTTTCCTTAATAACTCCTCTTACTGATGAAAGTGGATATATATTTGTATTTCTTCCAATTACACTTCCTGGATTTAATATAGAGCCACACCCTACTTCTACATTATCTCCAACCATAGCACCGAATTTCTTAAGTCCAGTTTCTATTTTTTCTTCTCCATTTTTAACAATTACAAGTTTCTTATCAGATTTAACATTTGATGTAATTGAACCAGCTCCCATATGAGATTTATATCCTAAAATAGAATCTCCAACATAATTATAATGTGGAACTTGTACATTATTGAATAATATAACATTCTTAAGCTCTGTAGAATTACCTACAACTGCATTTTCTCCAACAATTGCATTTCCTCTGATAAATGCACAGTGTCTGACTTCTGCACCTTTTCCAATTATTGCAGGTCCGTTTATAAATGCTGTTGGAGCAACTTTTGCATCTTTAGCAATCCACACATTTTCTCCAACTTTATCATATTCATCACTACTTAGTGTTTCTCCAAGCTCTATAATAAAATCCTTTATTTTTGGTAATACTTCCCATGGATACTCGCAACCTTCAAATATTTTCTTAGCTATAGTTTCGTCTAAATTATATAAATTTTCAATCTTACATTCTTTCATAACAATCTTCCTTTCGTAACATTTTTCTGTATTTAAATAAATCATAGCTATTATATACTCTTTACTTACCTTTTGCAATAATGATATAATCATAAAAAATTATAGGAGGTAAAATTATGACACCACATATAAATGCAAAAGATGGAGATATTGCAAAAATAGTTCTAGCACCTGGAGATCCGCTAAGAGCTAAATATATAGCCGAAAATTTCTTAGAAAACTATAGAGAAGTAAATAATGTTAGAAATATTTTAGCATATACTGGAACTTATAAAGGAAAAGAAATCACTGTATTTTCAACTGGTATGGGAATGCCAAGTATGGGAATTTATTGTTACGAATTATATAAATTTTACGGAGTTGAAAAAATCATTAGAATTGGATCTTGCGGAGCATATTCTCCGGATTTAAATATCTTTGATACTTTACTTGTAAATCAAAGCTATGCGGAAGGAAATTTTGCTTTAGCAATGAATAATGATAATTGTCATATAATTGGTGCATCCGAAAATTTAAATAAAATTATAAATGAAACAGCCAAAGAAAAAAATATTACTTGTAAAAATGTAAATGTTCTATGCGGAGAATGTTTTGATTATTACATCACTAACTTAGATGTAATGCTAAATAGACTACCAAAAGAATATAATATAACAGCAGCCGAAATGGAATCTTTTGCCCTATTCTATACCGCTAAAGTATTAAATAAAGAGGCTGCATGTTTATTAACAGTTGTAGATTCTCATGCAAAAAAACAAGAAATTACTTCAGAAGAAAGAGAAAAATCTTTAAATGATATGATAAACTTATCTTTAGAAAGTTGTCTAAAATTATAAAATACAAAAAATATGAATAAAGCTGAACTATATAGTTCAGCTTTTTCACTTTTTATTAATAATATTTTTATTCTTCAACTACAGTATAATCTGTATATCCTTCTTTATCTAATATCGGTGTAACTGGAATCACTGTTTTTCTTCCGTCATTATATGTTACTTCTATGGCTTTACATTCTTTTGTACTTCCGTCTTCAAGATTAACCTTTAAATCAATAGTATTTAATTCATCAATTGATTTTTCATGTTTTCCTCTTGTAACAATAAAACTATCTTGCCCTGGCTCGCTCTCAAATGATCCGCCTACAGAATCTTTAACAAAAAGATATAAATCAACAATAACAACCTCATTATTTTTTGTTGCAAAAGCTAAATATGTATGCTCTTTAGTTCCTACTTTATCTAAATAAATAGCGGTTGCATTTGAATAATAATTTGATCCTTGTTTTCTAGAATCATAATTTGAATATTCGTTATATACATGTACACTATAACCACTAGCGTAAAAATTATAGATATAGTTTTCTTTAAAATATTCTTTTGCTCCTATTTTATCTTTTGAACCTTTTTTCATTTCAATTGTTATACTTCCATCTGATTTAAGACAGACAATAAAATTATCATCTTCTTTTTTATCTATAATTTTTGACTCAGTAACATTATATTGCTCAAGTTTTATATATTGATCATAACGGTGTATGAAATTTGTAAATTTTAATCTAACTATAATATATCCATCTTCATCAGTATCAATGCTATCTACACCTGTCGCCAATTTTATTTCTGATCCATCAACTAAGCTTTTATGATACAAACAATTATCATTAATGTAGTAAACATTATTAGAAGCTCCAGCCCATCCGAAAGCTTGAATATAATCACTTTCATCAGCATATATTGAATATGTTTTTTCTCCATCTTGAGATTTAAATGTCACTCTGTTTGTTGAAACATCATTCATATTAACACGCTCTAGATTATCTATTTGTTTTCTCGTTCCATCTTTTTTTATAGCATTTACATAGTAAAATTCTTTTTGTGAATCTACCCAAGGCTCCGTCTTTTCTTCAAAACTTTCAATATTTTTTAAACCTTCTATTTTTCCTTGATCGTAGAATTCAAATTCATATCCTTTTGTTCCACCAGTTGCTGTTGTTTTTTCATTTAATATTTGAACTACCTCTACAGTATTATCTTCCATTAATAGTAAAACATATGGAAATTCTTTAGATACCATACTACAAACGAATACATCTTTTACATTACCATTTATTCTGGATACTTTATACATCTTTGTTGTGTCCGCTTTTAATTTATGATATTCTAAAAAGTCCTTTTTTAGTTGAATAGCAACATTTCCATCGTTTGTTAATACTGCTTTTATTAAATTATTTTCATGTACTTTTTTCTCAACATTCTCTTCAACTTTTACTTCCTCATTCTTTACTTCTGCAACTGTATAGTCACTAGCAGTTGTTGATTTATCAATGTTGACCGTTGAATAATCTGACTCAGAATTTTTATTCACATTCCCATTACTGTATATAGCAACACCAGCTCCAACAGATATTGCTACTACAAAAGAAGCTGCAACTGCTGTAAAGTTTCTTATTGTTCTAAAGAAGCTGTGAGTTTTAAGCTCAACCACGTTATCATTAGAATTAGACTTTTTACTATCTCTATTGTTTTTATCATCTGTTTCAATTGATTTATTTTCATCAGAAGTTAAATATTGATTTTCAAAGTTTTTAAATATGTCATTTGCTTTACTTGATATTGTTTTATCTTGTTGTAATTTCTTTTTTATAAATAAATCTTTTTCTTCATCTGACATCATACTCACCCTCCTTATTTAAAATTTCATATAATTTTGATCTAGCTCTAGATAATCTTGACTTAACTGTTCCTTCTGGTATTCCAATCATTTCAGAGATATCTTTCACTGATAAATCATCATAATAAAACATTACTGTTACTGTTCTAATATCTTCATCTAAAGTATTTAATATTGAATTGATTCCAAGCTCATCGTAACTGTCATATACTCTAAGCTCTTCATCTCTTGCTTCTGATATATCTATTATCTTTCTACTTTTTTGCTTATTATATATGTCATAACATTTATTGATTAATATTCTTATTAACCATGTTGAAAAGAATTCATTGTTTTTAAGATTCTTTATGCCTCGATAGGCTCTAATTAATGAATCTTGTATGGCATCGCAAACATCATCTTCATTACCTAATATTGATTTAGCTGTTTTGTACATTTTAAATTTGTTTTCTTCAATTAGGTCGTTGAAAGCTTGCTTATCGCCATTTTTAGCTAACTCAACTTTGTCCATCAAATTTCCTCCTTTGTTTATTAGACCTTGTATTCTGCACGTTTGGTTCATTTAATTTATAAATTTATATAATAATTTTAAACTAAAATAATATATTTTTCCACACTATCTAAAAAAAGAGCCAGAAACAGGCGCCCTTCACAGGACACCTGTTTCCAAATCTTACTTAATCACGCCAAGCAGCCACTTCTGCAGCCAAATAAGGTCTGCAATAGAAACTTCACCATCTGCATTCATGTCTGCCATCTTCTCCTGAATGTTCCTATTCCATCCATAGATGTATCCTCTACGCATTAAACACATATCGAATACGTCCACGCGTCCGTCAAAATCCAGATCTCCAACTACAGGCCCCTCATGAGATAAAATGTCTAAACCTTTACTTGTATCTGCATATAAAAGATATTTAACACTATCACTCTGAGGTATTGCGTCTGGTGCAAGAACACGGAACCGCTGATTTACATCATCAATTCCAACGATAGAAATCTGCCTCCCAACATCCACATAGTAGACGTTGCCTTCGGCATCATACACTTTCGTGACATTGTAAAATGCCACACAATCCTGTACTTTTACGTCAAGGCCAAGCCGGATAGCAGCTCCCACATCCTTAGGAGTAGGCTCTACTGTGGTTGTAGTGGTCTCTTCAGTTGTTTCTGTTAAGTCCACCGTAGTTTCCTTTGAGTCAAAGACTTGCTCTGCTTCACTGATTACTGAAGTTTCCGCATTTGAATACTCTTGTGCGGATGCGATCATGCCCGTACTCGCGAGCAGAGCAAGACAAGACGTCAATGCAATGATCTTTTTCAGCATGGTTTTTCAACCCCTTTCTTGGTTCAAGATGCTTACATTATATTATATGTTTATAAAAATGTCAAAATTTTCAAATATAAAAATCCACGGGTATAATCCATGGCTCCTATTAAAGTTAATAGAAGACCAGATATGCTATAAATGCACATCTGGTCTTCCCCCCGAATTACTTGATTCCAAGTAGCCATTTCTGTAAGCTGATTAGGTCTGAAATAGAAATCTCCCCGTCTGCATTCATGTCCGCAAGTTTTTTCTGAATGTCTCTTGTCCAGCCATATAACATATATCGCTTCATCCATGTCAAATCTTTCGCATTAATGCATCCATCAAAATCCAGATCTCCAACTACAGGACCCTCATGAGATAAAATGTCTAAACCTTTACCTGAATCTGCATATAAGAGGTATTTGACATTATCACTCTGAGGTATTGCATCTGGTGCAAGGACACGGAACCGCTGATTTGCATCATCAATTCCAACGATAGAAATCTGCCTTCCAACATCCACATAGAAGACGTTGCCTTCGGCATCATACACTTTCGTGACATTGTAAAATGCAACACAATCCCGTACTTTTACATCAAGTCCAATCCGAATGGCAGCTCCCACATCCTCAAGAGTCGTGGTTTCTGTCGCTGTTGTAGTGGTTTCCTCGGCTGTTTCCAAAGTTACCACGGTGGTTTCCACTGTAG
>CAMNND010000033.1 GCA_946545035.1 uncultured Clostridium sp.
TTGGAATGATAGTTGCATTTGCAGTATCTATGTTTATAATCAAATTCTTAATGAACTATATAAAGAAACACGATTTCAAAGTATTTGGTATATATAGAATAGTTCTTGGTCTTATTGTTTTGGTAATTGGATTTACTGGTGCTTTAAAATAGTAATCAAATATAAATTAAAAATAAATCAATAGAAAAAGAGAGCCTTCCTATGAAGAAACAAATATTGTTTACTTCTATGGGAGGTTTTTTTTATGAACTAACAGATGCTTGTTATATTTATTTTTTTAATATATAATTTTTGTGAAAGTTATTGAAGAATAAAAACTAAGGAAGGTTATTATTATGGAAATTACAAAAGAATACAGGATGGCGCTGTCTGAGCTTAATGGAATAATTTCTAATATGAAACCAGAGCTACAGGCAAAGATACCGAACACATTAATAAAAAATATTGAAAAAGAAAGTGACAAAAATTATCATTATCGTATAAACGATAGTATCATGCCACAGACCAAAGGGTTATTGTCAGTAGTGATAAGCAACTATTTATCAAACGATTTTGAAAAGGAGAAATTTAAAAGCATAGATAAATTATATATTGATTTAACAGAAAAACAAAAACAAAGAAATTATAGCGTAAATGATATCTTTAGAAATCATTCAACCGAGGGAGAGAAAGATATTATAGAATATAAAGTTCCGCTATATAAAAGAATAATAAGAAAAATAAAGTGTTTTTTTGGGATATAAATAGTTAAGGAGATTATATATGAGTGATTTAGAGAAAGCTATTGACAGGATGATAAAAAGGAATCAGATTTCATCAAAAACAAAACTTTTGTATGATGATATACCTTTTGATAAGCAAGTCAAGATTGAGACTATGCTGGGACAAGCAATTAATTATTGCGTATTGTTTCATGATGATGATGACCTTGATAATTTTTTGAGTGCACCAAGTGACGATAGAAAATTCGAAATATTAGTAAAAAAAGCAGCTAAAGAATTAGATATATCAGAGCAACAAATACAATCTAGACTAGAAGAAATATATAAATATCTTTACGATAAATATTATATTGATGGATATGTATTTCATACAACCAATTCTGTGGCTGCAGAGCAAATAAAGAAAGATGGATTAGGAACCACAAATCGATTGTGGAATGACGATGAAATAATTCGTATTAATGAATTATACGAGCAACATGGAGTAAAAGCTGCAACTGGATGGGGATATGCGGATATAAAAAGTGGAAAACAATCAAGTTGGTTTTTTGATATTACTCCGCTACATATTACCTCATATACACAGTCACCGGAATGGTTTAGTCAATTATGTGGACATGCATTTATGTATTATGGGGTTGTTCCACAAAAAGACCGATATGCATATATTAATAGAGATTATGAGACAGCATTAAGAAATATATCAGTGGTTCAAAAAGAACATGGATTTACCGAAGAAGAATCAGCGGAGGTAATAAATTTATTTAATAAATATTGGAAAGTATTTGAGCATTCTACACAAGTATTAATTATGATTCCTAAAAAGGCAGTGTTTGATTATCCTAGCTTTGAGAAAGAAAAAGAAGATTTTGAAAATGGAGAGGTACCTTTTGCAACAGAAGATACTTTCCTAGCATATATGAAAAGATGTTTAATGACGGATATAATTGAATGTAGGGATGACAAAAATCTTTCAGAAAATGAGAAGGTATCTCCAGATCAATTAGTATTTATAGATATATCTCCGTTATATGAAAAAAGTAAAGCTAAAGAAAAGCAACAATCTGGTGTACAATGTGAAGTAGTTTTAGGAAAACATGAGCCAATAGAATATGAAAGTGAAGCGGCAAAATATTTTGCAAATATGACCGGTCAAGATGATATGTATTATTTCAAGTTTAAATATAGTGACTACGAAGCTCCTATAGTTGCTCAGATAACAAAGTTGGTCGAAAAAATGGGTAGACCATGTATTGACCCAAAAGCAAAAGAAGAAGATAAGCCTAAAGTGTTTAAACCATATTGTATAAATAAAAATGGTGAAGCAACTATAAGTAGCTTTTTAATTACAGGAGGCTTTTATTGTAAGCCAGAGCAATTTGACTATGTAATAAATCAATTATCTCAAATTGACGGAATTCATATTACAGGAATAGAAAATGAAGACAAAATGGTTAATAGTCAAACTGATAGTCCAGAAAAAACAGAAAATAATGGAAATGAAGAATTTGGAAAGGAAGATTTAATGGCTATGTTAAGCGGTTTGAAACCTGAAGATAGAGCATTGGCTAAGGAAATAATTGCTCGATTGACTAGAGGTGATTTATCAATTGATGAAGTTCCAAGAAATTCAGATGATTAACAGGAAATATAGATGATTAACAGAAGATATAGATGAGAGAAAAAATAAAATGTCCATTGTTTAACAATGGACATTTTATTTTAATTAGATAATTTAACTTTTTCTTTTATAGAATTACTGATTGATTTTACTTTTTCTGATGGTTCGTAGTTTGATTGTCCAAATAAGTCTTCGTGTAGCTTTGAAACACTTTTTTCTAAGTCAACCGGAACGCCATACCAAACTTTATTTATGATTTTTCCATCAACCATGTTAACATCAGGCCATCCAAAGTTATCAGTTACATGGTATGATTTTATTTTTGGAATTTCATTTATAATTTGGCTTTTTGAAATATTTGTATATACATGAGGAAGCATATCATCAAGTATTTTATTTAATGTTCCAATGTCTTGCTTTTTTGCTTTATCAAATACAGCAAGTAATACTGTTCTCATTCTTTCAGTTCTTTTATAATCTCCACCTTCAGTATATCTAATTCTACCATAGGCTAATGCCTGTACACCATCTAGCGTATACGTTCCTGCTTTAGTTATGTTAGATGATGAAGTGTGGAATTGAGAGTTTAATGCATTGATATATCCGTTAATATATTTTACCTCAGAAGAGTCTAGGTCTACTGTAACTCCGCCAACTGAATCTACAGCTGTACGCACAGAGTCAAAGTTAATAGCTACGAATTCTGATATATTTAAGTCTAGGTTTTTATTTAATGTATTTAATGCAAGTTGAGGACCACCAAATGAATATGCGTGTGTCACTTTATCCAAACCTCTATTATCAATATCTAAGTACATATCTCTGTATACAGATGCTATTTTAACTTCGTTAGTCTTTTTATTAACACTTACTATCATGATACAGTCACTTCTATTGCCGGGACTAAATGTATCTGATCTTGCATCAATTCCAAGAATAGCAATATTACGATAATCTGATAATTCATTATCAATCTTGTCGTCAATATCTAAATCACTTTTTGTTAAATTACTATATTCTATTTTATTAAGTTTATTATTGAAATAGATAAATATGGTAGCTATGGCAGAAAGTATAACAACAAGAAGAGATATTAGTATAATAAGAAATACTTTTAAAAATGGATTCATTTTTTTCTTTGTTTTTATATTCGTATTTTTTTCTTTATTATGCATTGTTTTCTTATTAACTTTTGTATCGGTGTTATTATTCGTTTGGATAACATTATTATTATCTTTTTTTTCTGTTTTTTTCAAAATAATACTCCTTTCACAATTTATAAACAACATGTATAAGTTCAGTTAGTTTACGAAACACATCATATAGTTTACAATAAAATTGTTCATTTGTCAAAAAACATTAATTGAAAAATATAGACAAATGTTATATACTATGACCAGATATTTTTGAAAGGATTTTAAGATGAAAAGATTATATAATCCAATTGCTATTTATAACTATAATAGAGGTAAATATTTTATAGCTCTTGACGATGGAAAAATCGTTTATTTTAAGTATGAGAATGGTGAAATGTCTAACGATTATTCAAGAGAAGAGCTTGAGGTATTTTATGATGTATATAATTCATTAAAAGTTGATAAGGAAAAAGCTTCTAATCTTGGAATTAGGAAGTTTAATGGAAAATACTTTGAAACATTTTATGATATAAAAAAAGAATTGTATTTTTGGTATGAAATAATTGATGGACAGAGAAGACTAGCTTCTAAGGATGATTTAGAGCTTTTAAATTATAAATACAACAATCAATGTTTAACATTTTTTGAAGATAACGAAGGTTTTGGTAATGGCTATGATGAAAATGATGATCCATATGATTGGGAAGCATATTCATATTTTGACATGGATGGTACTAATCCTGAAGATAATCATCCGGAGATATATGATTGGGCAACTGACCCTTCATTTACTAAGGGAGAAATGCTAAGTAAAGCTAAAACTTTTAAAAGAGGTATTATCAAAGCTGGAAAAACTATTGCAATTATTGTTGTAGCCGGCGTTGAATTGATAACTCTATCTGATAGAGTATTACACGGAAGTATTTCGGAAAAGGTTAGAGATATTCTTACTGGAAATAGTGTAAGTGATCAATTTGATTATGAGGAAATTGAAAAGCAAGGATATAATTTCGAAATTATTGAGAAGGCAATAAGGGCTAATGAAAATTTATCTGATGAGGAGAAAAGTTTTTTTCTTAAATCTAAGCCATACTTTGACGATATGGGTGAATATATAGATTTGAAGACTGTTATAGATCGTTTAGCAAATCTAAAGGTAAATTATACTACCGAGGAGTGCAAATCTCCAAATATTGCTGGAGAATACAGTTCAGCGAGTAATGTCATTACCATGTATAAAACAGATTCATTCGAGAATTCTGATAAATCTGTTTTACTACATGAATTTTTCCATGTGACTCAAAAAGGTTTTTCAAAGAGATTAATGATGGAACTATCAAATGAAGCTGCAACAAGGGAGTACATAAGGAATCTGGCTGAAGATGGTAAGCTTGATAAGAGCTCGTTTATGTGTGAATATGACGTTCCAATATATGGATTGGGATATGACCAGTGTATGAAAGTATACTACTTATTAGCAAACTTACTTGATGAAGATACTATAAAAAAATATCAAGTAATCCCAGCAGATAATATATTAATGGATGCTCTTGCAGAAATTGAGAATAATGCTGATGCAGAGCATACTAGATCTTACAACAAGTTCGAGATAAATACAAATGCTATAGAGCTTCTTGATTATATTGATGAGCTTAGAACAGAGCCAGATGAATATGGATATAGAGATGTTTCATATACAGATGAAAAATTTAAAAAAATATGCGATTTATTAGATTACTACTACCAGGTGAAATTTGGCAAAACAATTGATGAATGTTTTGTTGAGGATATAATGAGTTACGATAAGACATATGGAGCAATTAGTACGGATGATCCAAAGGGACGTGCGATATGTAGTGTTATGGGAGACGCCTTAAAAAGGAATGTTGAGAATTTAAATGAAAAATACAAGATGCCAGTTGGAGAGTGTCGTTTTGTTATTCCAAGAACATATTTTTCGGACAGGTATAAAAATCCAATTATTTACTTTAATACATATCAAAGAATATCAGATACAACATACAATGGATTTTTTGTTGACATAGAAATAACTCCTGAAATGAATGAGGAATATGAAAAACAGTTTAAAATTGCTCAGGAAGAAATAGCTAAAGAAGTCGCTGAAAGTGGCTTAAAAGAGAATAGCGATAATATTGGTGGTATGGGGAGTATTGATATAGAAAGAGACTGATAAATATTTATTGATATTTTATATAATAACCGATATAATGGGTACGATGTGAAAGGAGTGAATTGTATGACTTTTATTGAAACAATGAAAAGTAAAGCAAAAAAAGACATTAAGACGATTGTTTTACCAGAAGGAAATGACATCAGAACTTTGCAAGCTGTAGAAAAGGTAAAAAAAGAAGGATTTGCAGATGTTATTGTTCTAGGAAATAAGGAAGAGGTTATTAACTTAGCAAAGGAAAACAATGTTAATATAGATGGAGTTAAAATTATTACTCCGGTTGAAGATAGTAAGTTTGATGAATTAGTAGATGAGTTTTATGAGTTAAGAAAGCTAAAAGGAATGACTCCAGAAAAAGCTAAAGAAACTTTAAAAGACGAAACATATTACGGAATGATGATGGTTAAAGCAGGATTAGCTGATGGGCTAGTTTCAGGTGCATGTCATTCAACATCAAATACATTAAGACCAGCTCTTCAGATATTAAAAACAGCTCCTGGTACAAAACTTGTATCTGCATTCTTTGTAATGTGTGTACCAGATTGTGAGTATGGAGAGAATGGAACATTTATCTTTTCAGATAGTGGACTTAATGAATATCCGGATGCAGATAGCTTAGCAGAAATTGCAATATCTTCTGCTAAGAGCTTTGAGCAATTAGTTGGTACTGAAGCAAAAGTTGCGATGCTTTCATATTCAACATATGGAAGTGCAACATCACCATTAACTGAAAAAGTTGTTGAAGCAACTAAATTATTGAAAGAAAAAGCTCCAGATTTAATATGTGATGGAGAATTACAATTAGATGCTGCAATTATTCCTGAGATAGCTGCATCAAAAGCTCCAGGAAGTCCAGTTGCAGGAAAAGCAAATACACTTATATTCCCAGATTTAGATGCTGGAAATATTGGTTATAAATTAGTTCAAAGATTAGCAAAGGCAGAGGCATATGGACCATTATGCCAAGGTATAGCAAAACCTGTTAATGATTTATCAAGAGGATGCTCTGCAGATGACATTGTTGGGGTTATAGCAATAACAGCTGTACAAGCGCAAAATTAAAGGGGGAATAATATGAAGGTACTTGTACTTAATAGCGGAAGCTCTTCGCTAAAATATCAACTTATAGATATGGAAACGGAAGAGGTTTTAGCTAAAGGAAATTTTGAGAGAATTGGTCAATACAATTCTTTTCTAACACACAAAGTTGGAGATATGAAACGTTCTTTTGAAAAGCCAGTTTCAAATCATGAGAAAGCAATAAGATTTGTATTAAAGACATTACAAAATAGTGTATATGGAGTTATTAATGATCCAGATGAAATAGATGCGATAGGACACAGAATAGTTCATGGTGGAGAGAAATTTACAAAACCAGCACTAGTTGATGATGAAGTTATGAAAGGTTTAGAAGATAGTATTGAGCTTGCACCACTTCATAATCCAGCTGCTATTCTTGGAATTAAAGCTTGTATGAATGTTATGCCTGGAAAGAAAAATGTTGTGGTATTTGATACTTCATTCCATCAAACAATGCCACCAGAGACATATATGTATCCAATACCATATAAATACTATGAAAAATATAAGATTCGTAGATATGGATTCCATGGTACATCACATCAGTTTGTATCTGGTAGAGCTGCAGAGCTTATGGGTAAAGATATTAAGGATTTGAAAATAATAAATTGCCATCTTGGACAAGGCGCTAGTGTATGTGCTATCAAGTATGGTGAATCAGTAGATACTAGTATGGGATTTACGCCACTTGGAGGTATTCCAATGGGAACTCGTTCAGGTGATTTAGATCCATCTGTTGTTACATACATTGCAAAATATAGAAATCATACAGTTGAAGAAATGGATGAAATCTTAAATAAAAAGTCTGGTGTTTATGGTATATCAGAAGTTTCTGTTGATTTTAGAGATATTGAGGCAGAAGCAAATGATGGTGACAGAAACGCAAAGATGGCTCTTGAAAATTTTGCTTATCAAGTTGCTCAATATGTTGCTAAATATGCTGTTTCAATGGGTGGATTTGATGTCCTTACATTCACTGCAGGTGTAGGAGAGAAAGGCCCATTATCTAGAAGACAAATATGCGATTATCTAAAATTCTTTGGTGTTCAAATTGATTATGAAAAGAACCAAATTAGAAATAAGGAAGCAGAAATATCTGCAGATGACTCTAAGGTTAGAGTATTTGTAATACCAACAAATGAAGAATTATTGATAGCACGTGAGACTGCTAAATTAACTAAATAATATAATAAAAAAGGAAGTATAAATAAAAAGTAAAGGAGATTATCATGAAAATTTTAGTATTAAATTGTGGAAGCTCTTCATTAAAATATCAATTAATCAACATGGATAATGAAGAAGTTATTGCAAAAGGAAATTATGAGAGAATAGGAGAGCCAGAAGTTTCTTTTGTTACTCATAAAGTAAATGGAGAAAAATATAGAATCGAGCATCCAGCTCCAACTCATAAAGAAGCATTAGAGTTCATTATTGAACAATTAACTAAAACTGATTATGCAGTTGTTAGTAGCTTAGATGAAATTGGTGGAGTTGGACATAGAGTAGTTCAAGGTGCTGAAAAATATACAGATCCAGTTAGAATTGATGATAGTGTAATTGCAGGTGTTAAGGAAGTCGCAGATCTTGCTCCAGTTCATAATATGGCTGCTGCTATGGGAATGGAGGCATGTAAAGCTTTAATGCCAAATACTCCAATGGTTGCTGTATTTGACAATGGATTCCATAAAACAATTCCAGAGGAAAGATTCTTATTCCCAATCCCATATCACTACTATAGAGATTACAAAATAAGAAAATATGGATTCCATGGAACATCTCACTACTATGTATCTAGAAGAGTCGCTGAGGTTATTGGAAAACCAGTAGAAGAATTAAAAACAATAGTATGTCATATTGGTCAAGGTGCAAGTTTATGTGCTGTTGACGGCGGCAAATCAGTAGATACAAGTATGGGACTTACTCCACTTGGTGGAATTATGATGTGTGCTAGAAGTGGTGATTTAGATCCATCTATAGTTACATACTTAATGAAAAAAGAAAATATTAAACCAGAAGAAATGGATAAGATTCTAAATAAAGAATCAGGTCTATATGGATTATCTGGTGTTGCTCCAGATGTAAGAGATGTAGAAGCAGAAGCTGCTAATGGAAATGAAAGAGCAATCTTAGCATTAAAAGCATATGATTTAAATATTGCTCAATACATTGCTAAATTTATAGTTTCTATGGGCGGAGTAGACAACATAGTATTTACAGCTGGTGTTGGTGAGAACCAAAAGAATAGAAGAGCTGGAATAATTAAGAATTTAGAGTTCTTAGGAATCAAATTAGATGATACTAAAAATGAAGTTAAAGGTGAGGAAGAAAAAATCTCTACAGATGATTCTTCAATTGCTGTATATGTAATCCCAACAAATGAAGAGCTTGTAATTGCAAGAGAAACATTAAATTTAATCTAGGACAATGATAATTGGATAAGAAAATAAAGAATAAAAAAGATAAATAAAGCCGGCGCTCCAAAAGATGGAGAGCCGGCTTTATCGTTCATTATTTTTATTTAGCAAATTATTGATTATAGAAGGTTCTACAGGGAAAATAATAATTGCTAATTTTTGTACTAATATTATTTGAATTATAGTAAAAGATGTTGTATCATATGTTGCGTCATTTTACAAAGATTAAGGCTTAAAAAACCTTATGTAATTTGCAAATAATATAAAAAAGAGCTATAATAAAGTATCAACTCTGAATGCCCACAGAGATACCGAGGAGGTTATTGTATGAAAATGTCAATCGGCGAAATGCTGAAATCGCTGGTTTTCGGCTTCACGGCCGGTCTGATTTTTGCTATTATGCTGCTTAGTATTGGTGATAACACTGATGAGGTCATATACGGAGCATCTGTTCCGATGACCCAGTTCTTCGTGACTTGTGTTTGCACCCTGGCGTGCATTGTGGCTGAGATGACGGCTAACACTTCCGCGCGGGAAGTTGGGGTCGATATTCTTATTTGCTGGTTGGTAACTCTCATGTTCGTTGATGAGGGTTTCCTGAATTCGGCAGATAAAGTAGCATCCATCAAGAATATTATGGGTCCGATCTTCGTATCGGTTACCATTGCCGCGTTCTTCTCTGATCCGATTCAACGATTCGGTGTTAAGATTCTTGATTGGGTTCCGTTCAAGAAGAGTGAGAAGTAGGATTGCGCAGAGGTGGATACCAAAGCATAGTCCAAATATGGAACTAAGAGCTAAAAAATATGAAAAGGGCAATTCGTATGGAGTAGGTTCTGCACGGTGATGATGATTAGCTTTTCAGCTTATGATTCATCACTGTGTTTTTTTATATAATTGATGGAATTGACATAATTAATATATGATGATATAATTCCTTCATCAGCTCTGTAATGCCCACAGAGTTATCCTGAATAAGGGAGGCGACAAAATGGCAGATATGAGTGGAAAGGAGAGTACATCGTTGGGTGATCTCCTGAAATCACTAATTTGCGCATTCGCTGCCGGAGAGCTTGCGGCTGTCATCCTGTTGTACCATGGATATAATTCGTCAGATATTATCTTTGGTGCATCGCTGGCAC
>CAMNND010000034.1 GCA_946545035.1 uncultured Clostridium sp.
TCATACATGTACAAACTTAGAGAAAATGCAAGAGCAAATAGAGAAAATGGGACACTTCCAAACTATCCAGTTACGAAGGCTGAAAAAAAATTTCTTGATAGGCAAGAGCAAACTATTTCGGAAGAAAGTATTACGAGATCTTCAGTTGTTGATTTAGTAAGATCAAGCCAGATAACATATTCTGAAATATCAAATGAAACTCAGACAATATCAGATGTAAATAAAGTAAGAAAATTAATGCAAAAGCAAAAAGATGGAATTAGTCTTAATGATGACGAATTGAAAAAAATATCTGTGTATATGGAGCAAACGAATGGTCAACAAACAGATAAGCAAGTGGACGAGAATTGTGTAGAGAAATAAAAGGAGACAATTATGGATAGAGAATGGATTATGAAAGAAAAAGAAAAGTGGCAAGATGAAAAATTTCTTGAAGAAGTGTTAGTTAGATTGAATGAACATGAAGCAAAGATTGATGGGATACTACATGAGAGATATGGCTATGTAATGAACGCATGGGCAAATCAAGGAGAGCAAGCGCAAAATGCATCAGAAAAAATGAAAAAAAGATTGATGTATAGAGGCCTTATTGATGAACAAGGTAATTTATGCCAAAAAGAAAATGCGGTTAGTTTTGCTGATATTAGCCCTGTGAATGGAGGAACAAATACCAAAGGAGATATTATGTTTAATCCAAAAGGAGCACAATGTTTTTATGATTCATATTTAGAATTTCTTGAAGGTGAAAGAGAAGGTATAAGAGATTTTGACTATTCAAAAGATATAGGTGAATTACCTGAACTAACATCTGCAGAAGCTTTATATTGGTGTTATTGCCACGATATGAGTTATGAAGAGTTTACAAAGATTACATTATTACATGAAAGTGTACACAAGTGGACATTACTTGGAAGTTTTATGGATGATCAATCTGAATCGGAACTAATTGAAGGGATGGTTGAGCGAGAAGCAAGAAGAGTTGGAAAAAGTCATCCGGAACTTGGATATATTCCAATTTTTAGATCAGATGATGTAAAAAGAGCAGCATTTTTAGAAAACTATGAAAATCCAATTCAATTTCTATGTGTAAGTACTGCTGAAAATTTTGAATTAAACGCGTTAATTGCATATTATGAAGGAGATGTGGGAAAGGCAAATACTGTGATGGATTTAGTTGGGGATTATATTACAAGAACAACTAATCCGGAACAAATGAAAAATGATTTTTCAAAAAGCATATACAAAATATTTTTAGAGCGAAAACCAAAGTCTCATAAAATAATAGAAATAATGGAGAGTTATAAAGATAAGAAAATAGATGATGTAGAAGGCCATGATGATGCAGGTGAGGAGAGATAAAAGAGAGCTAAATCATTTTTGAGAATAATAATTATAGAGCAAAAAAACAAATGGATTAATCCATTTGTTTTTTTATTTAATTAAATTTATAAATATTAAAATTCGCAGTTACCAGGTGTTCTAGGGAATGGTATAACATCTCTAATATTTTGCATACCTGTTAAATACATGATAGCTCTTTCAAAACCAAGACCAAATCCGCTATGAACAACGCTACCATATTTTCTTAAATCAAGATACCAATCATATTCTTCGATTGGCATATTTAATTCTTTCATCTTATTAACTAATTTTTCGTAGTCTTCTTCTCTTTGACTACCACCAATGATTTCACCAATACCAGGAGCTAATAAATCAGCTGCTGCAACTGTTTTACCATCTGGATTTTGTTTCATATAGAAAGCTTTTATTTCAGCTGGATAATCTGTTACGAAAACAGGTTTTTTGAATACTTGCTCACATAAATATCTTTCATGTTCAGTTTGTAAATCTGTACCCCAGCTAACTGGATATTCAAATTTATCATTAACTTTTTCAAGTTCCTTAACAGCATCTGTATATGAAATTCTAGCAAAATCAGAATTAATAACATTATTTAATCTATCAAGCAATCCCTTATCAATAAAGTTATTGAAGAATTGCATTTCCTCAGGGCAATGTTCAAGAACATAAGAGAATATGTACTTAATCATCTCTTCTGCTAAATCCATATCATCTTTTAAATCAGCAAAACATATTTCAGGTTCAACCATCCAGAACTCAGCAGCATGTTTTACAGTATTTGAATTCTCAGCTCTAAAAGTTGGTCCGAATGTATAAACATTTCTAAATGCAGTTGCATATGTTTCAACATCTAATTGACCACTAACTGTTAAGTGAGCAGGTTTATTAAAGAAGTCTTGAGAATAATCAACATTACCATCTTCTGTTTTAGGAATGTTATTAAAATCAAAAGAGCTTACGTTAAACATTTCACCAGCACCTTCGCAATCGCTTGATGTGATAATTGGAGTATTTACATATACAAATCCTTTTTCTTGGAAGAATTTATGAATAGCATATGCCAAAGTACTTCTAACTCTAAATACTGCATTAAATGTATTTGTTCTAGGACGAAGATGTGAAATAGTTCTTAAGTACTCAAAAGAATGTCTCTTTTTTTGTAATGGATATTCTTGAGGACATAAGTTTTGTATCTCAACTTTAGTTGCTTGTATTTCAAATGGTTGTTTTGCATTTGGAGTAAGAACTAAAGTACCAGTTACAGCAATTGAAGAGCTAATAGTTAGCTTACAAATTTCTTCAAAGTTTGATAATGTATCATTGAAAACAATTTGAATATTGTTAAAGAATGAACCATCGTTTAATTCAATAAAACCAAATGTTTTAGAATCACGAACTGTTTTTACCCATCCTTCAAGAGCAACTTCTTTATTTTCATAATTATTAAAATCTTTAGATAAGTCTTTTATAGTTAATTTATTCATAAATAATATTTGTCAGCTTTAACTAACAATCTCCTTTCTATAATTTTTACACAATAGGGCAGAGCCCAATTAACAATTCGTTATTGATTATATGACGGAATAATAAAAAAAGCAAGACGGAAGAGATTTTAGTCTCTATCCGTCTTGCCGGTTGTACTGTCAAATAAATCATCAGGAATTAAGACAGCACAGATAATTGTATACGCCCATAAGTAAATCATAGCAAAAGTGCAAGCAGCCTCACAGTGTGATCGATTATGATCAAAAAGGCTGAATATGAAAAACATAAGGCACATGATTTCAGGAATTGCAAAGGGAAGAACCCATTTTACAATCCGTCTGTTGTTACTACTTTTCATCTCTTGGACCTCCTAAAAAAGTATTTTTCTAGTTTAATACAAATATATTATAAAGTCAAGAGCAATATTCTTTAAATAAACTAAGAAAATCCCCAAAAGTACATATAATGATCTTTTGGGGATATAAATATTATTCTTTAGATATTCTATTTGTAAAGCTATCTCTTGGTAAATCTAATTTTATATGAACATCTTGTAGTTGCTCTGGTGTAACATTACCAGGAGCTCCCATCATTAAGTCTTGAGCTTTGCTGTTCATAGGGAATGCAATAACATCTCTAATTGTATCAGATTCTGTTAAAAGCATTATCATTCTATCAATACCAGGTGCAATACCAGCATGTGGTGGAGCACCAAATTGGAATGCATTATATAAAGCAGCAAATTTTTCTTCAATAACATCTTTTCCATATCCAACAATTTCAAAAGCTTTTTCCATAATCTTTGGATCATGGTTACGAACAGCTCCTGAAGAAAGTTCAATACCATTACATACAATATCGTATTGATCTGCTGTAATATCAAGTGGGTTCATAGTCTCTAAAGCTTCTAAACCACCTGATGGCATAGAGAATGGGTTGTGGCAGAATGCAAGCTCGCCACGTTCATCTAACTCATACATTGGGAAATCAGTAATCCAACAGAATTGATATAAACTATCATCTATTAAATCTAATCTCTTAGCAAGCTCTGTTCTAATTTGACAAGCATATTCAGTAGCTTTCTTTTCAGTGTCAGCAATAAAGAATATTGTATCATCAACTTCTAATCCAGCTAAATCTTTAAGTTCAGTTTTTAATTCATCTGGAATAAATTTATCGATAGGTCCTTTATAAGACATATCTTCTTGAACTTCTAAGTAACCAAGTCCACCCATACCAATTCCTTGAGCAAATGCAAGCATTTTTTCATGGAATCCTTTAGATTGTCTACCATGTATCTTAATAGCTCTAACTGTAGTATTTTGGAATGGTTTAAATGTACACTTATTAAAGAATTCAGATAAATCAATAATAATAAGTGGGTTTCTTAAGTCTGGCTTATCACATCCATATTTAAGCATAGCTTCTTTATATGGAATTCTAGGGAATGGGTAAGCTGCAACTTTCTTATTAGAGAATTTAGTGAATGTATTATAAACAACAGGTTCAATAACACTAAATACATCTTCTTGTGTAGCGTAAGCCATTTCCATATCTAATTGATAGAATTCACCAGGAGCACGATCAGCTCTAGCATCTTCATCTCTAAAGCATGGTGCTATTTGGAAATATTTATCAATACCAGAAACCATTAATAATTGTTTAAATTGTTGTGGAGCTTGTGGTAAAGCATAAAATTTACCAGGATGAACTCTACTTGGTACTAAATAATCTCTTGCACCTTCTGGTGAAGATGATGTAAGGATTGGTGTTTGAACCTCTAAAAATCCTTGTTCAATCATTTGAGATCTTAAGTATTGTAGAACTTCAGCTCTTAATTTCAAATTATCTTGTAATTTCTTACCTCTTAAATCTAAGAATCTGTATTGAAGACGTAGATCTTCTCTAACATCTTGATCTGCGTTAACTTCAAAAGGTAAGTTCTTTGTTCTTTTTCCTAAAACTTTAATATCACTTATAACAATTTCAACTTCTCCAGTTGGAATCTTTGGGTTATAAGTTTCTTCATCTCTTTTTCTAACAGTACCAGATACTGTTACAGTTGATTCAATTGGAATATGAGATGCAAAATCAACTGCGTCTGTTACTCCTGAAGTAACAACTTGTGTAATACCATACATATCACGTATATCTAGGAAAACTAATCCTCCTAAATCACGTATTGTTTCAACAAAACCTGCAACTTTAACTTCTTTACCAACATCTGAGATACGAAGTTCACCGCAGTTATGCGTTCTGTAAATGTTTGGTTCCATAATAAAATCTTCTCCTTCCAAAAATAAACATTTTTTGCAATGGAAAACAAAAATCGTCCACTGCATAAATGCAGGGACGAATAAAATTCTTCGTGGTGCCACCCGGCTTCGAAAAACATAAATGTTTTTCCTCAATTTAAAATATTGCTCCAATGTGTTATTCAACTAGGGTATCCTAATAAAGGCTTTCAGCGCAGCGCCTTTAATCTCTTTTAGTTCCTTCTAATTGCTCGTCATTTTCATAGCAACTATTAACATAACACTAATTGTACTAGAAAATCTATTATTTGTCAATATTATGTGGATTATTAATTAAAAATATAAGAAAAAAATGCACGATTATTTCACATCAAAATCGATTTTAAG
Organism: uncultured Clostridium sp.; assembly: GCA_946545035.1. GTDB lineage: Bacteria > Bacillota > Clostridia > TANB77 > CAG-508 > CAG-492. The sequence goes on from CAMNND010000034.1 coordinate 5,490, forward strand.
ATACTTTTTTTATTGTCGATTTTTGTCGTACGATTGTTTGTATAGATTTGCTGTGTTCGGTTGTTTTTCCGGTATATCCTTTATATAATGAATTCATCCTTTCAAAAGGAAATCTTTATGAAAGGAGGTGTTGAAATGAGTTCCTATGAGCTTATATGGCGTTTGATTGTTTTACTACTATTAAGTGGTAACAACGATAACGACCTACACGAAAAAGACTAGAATTAGTTTTGATTCAGATAGTCCACCAACTATCTGAATTTTTTTATAAAAAAAAGATATAGGCCACCACCTATATCTTTGTGCAAAATGTTTTCCTATGAACTTTTTGCTTTCGCTGATGTCATTATAACACCATTTATAGTATATGTCAATCAAAAGCAAATTATTTATAAATAAGAGCAAATATTGTTTTTTCTCATGTTTTGTGGTTTAATTGTGAGCAAAATAGAATGAAAATGAGAGGTGAAAGTATGAAGTTAGTTATTCAAAGAGTAAAGCATGCAGAAGTAAAAGTAGATGGTAAAACTACTGGAAAAATAGATGAAGGATTTCTAGTGCTATTAGGAGTATCTAATGATGATACCGAAGAAATAGCAGATAAGTTCGCAAAAAAATTAATTAACTTAAGAGTATTTAAAGATGAAAACGATAAGATGAATAAATCAATAAAAGACATAAATGGAAGTTTATTAATAGTATCTCAATTTACTTTGTATGCAGATTGCTCACATGGAAACAGACCAAGCTTTATTAATGCTGGCTCACCAGATAAAGCAAACGAATTATATGAATACTTTAAAGAAAAATGTAAGGAATATGATGTTCCAGTAGAATCAGGAATATTTGGTGCAGATATGAAAGTAGAGCTTCTAAATGATGGTCCAGTTACAATTTTACTAGATGAAAATATATTATAAAGCATAAATTATAGTGTTGAATATTTTTTTCTTATTTGGTAAAATATGTATGTTGAAAGGAAGATTAAAATTTTTATGGAAGACAAAATTATAAGCTTTTTAGCTTTAGACGGAAAAGTTAATATAAAATGTATTAACTCTACAAATCTAGTAGAGGAGGCAAGAAAGGTTCACGATTTAAGTCCAGTAACAACTGCAGCACTTGGTAGATTATTAACAATTGGAAGTTTGATGGGAAGTAATTTGAAGGAAGAAAATGACAAAATTACGTTGCAGGTAAAAGCTAATGGACCAATTGATACAATGATTGTTGTAGCTGATAGTAATGCAAACGTACGTGGCTATATAAAAAATCCAAATGTTGATATACCGCTAAAAACTAATGGAAAATTAGATGTTGGATCAGCAGTTGGAAAAGATGGTATGCTTTATATAATTAGAGATATTGGATTAAAAGAGCCATACATAGGATTAACTCCTCTTGTTTCTGGAGAAATAGCTGAAGACTTCACAGAATACTACGCAAAATCAGAGCAAGTACCAACTGCGATTGCTCTTGGAGTTCTTGTAGACAAAAATGGAGTTAAGAGCGCAGGTGGATACATTGTGCAATTAATGCCAGATGCAACGGAAGAGGATATAACGTTTATAGAAAAGAATTTAAAAAAGATGCCACCAATCAGTAAGTTACTAGAAAAAAATAAATCATTAGAGGATATAGCAGGAATGATTGCAGGTGATGGTATGCTATTTATGGTTGGTGATGATTTATATCCAGAATATAAATGTGATTGCAAGAGAAGTAGAATACAAAAAGGTCTAATTTCACTTGGAGCCAAAGAAATACAAGATATAATAGACACCGATGGTAAAGCCGAAATAGAATGTAAATTCTGTAAGAAAAAATATCTATTCAAGAGAGAAGATTTAGAAAAAATAAAAACAAAATGTAAATAAATTGCATAGAATATAAATATAATGAATTATCCTGGAGGATTGAAATGAATTTATTAATAAAATTATAATTCAATTCCCTCAGGATTTTTTTATTAAAAACATATTTATTTTTTGTTCATATGATATAATGAGAAAAATAAAATCGTAACAAAAGATAAAGTAAGAAAGAAACATATAGAGCAAGAGAGAGAGATGATTGTTATGAAAACAATGGTAATGAAATTTGGTGGAAGTTCGGTTGCGGACGACACGAAATTAAACTTAGTAGCACAAAGGATAATTGAGAATAATGAGAAAGCAGATAATATAGTTGTTGTTGTATCTGCACAAGGAAAAACAACTAACAATCTAATAAGCGAGAGCGAAAGTTTGTCGGCAACTCCAAATGAAAGAGAGATGGATATGCTACTTTCAGTAGGAGAGCAAATTACTGCGTCTAAATTAAGTATATTATTAAATGAAAAAGGATATCCTGCAATATCATTAACAGGGTGGCAGGCTGGAATAAAAACTAATAATGTGTATGAGCATGCAAAAATTGAAACAATATATCCAGAGCGTATATTAGAAGAATTTAAAAATGGCAAGATTGTAATTATAACAGGATTCCAGGGAATAAATGAGATAGGTGATATAACAACACTTGGTAGAGGTGGTTCAGATACGACAGCAGTTGCAATAGCAGCAGCATTAGGCGTAGATGAATGTTATATATATTCAGATGTAGATGGAATATATTCAGCAGATCCAAGAGCTGTTGAAAATGTTAAAAAGATAGATGAAATATCTTATAGTGAAATGCAAGAAATATCAGATTCTGGAGCAAAAGTATTGCATAATAGAAGTATTCAAATAGGTGAAAGATTTGATTGCAGCATAATAGCTAAATCAACATTCCAAGATGGTGAAGGATCTAGAGTTTGTAAAAAAATAGAAACAAACGAAATAAAAAGCATAGTAAATAATAACAAAGTTATAAGTATAGAAGTAAAGTTGCCAAATATAGTCGATAAAATTGAAGTATTTAAAGATTTACTAAAAAACAATATTTTAGTTAATAATTATAAAAATATAAATGAGGATAATTCGAGTAAAGTACGATTCTGCGCTGATAAAGCAGATGTTAACAGAATACAAAGATTGTTGGAAGACAGAGGATATGAAGTTAAAATCGAAGAAATATCTAAATTATCTGTAATTGGATATGGAGTTATTCAAGATAATCAAACATTAGAAAAAGTACTAGAGATATTAAATGATAAAGCAGAAATTTTGGATATAAATTTAACACAATCAAAAATAGAAATAATAGCAAAAAATATTGATGATAATATAGTAAATGAGCTTCATAAAAAGTTAATAGAGACAACATAGATAAGGAGGAAAAGCTTATGGAGAAAATTAATTTAGCCATAGTAGGTGCAACAGGTCTCGTTGGTAGGGCAATAATAGATGTTATCCAAGAAAGAAATATACCGGTGGAGAAATGCAAATTATTTTGTAGTAGTAAATCTGCTGGTCAAGTGATTAATGTATTTGGAAAAGATATAGTTACTGAGGAATTAAAAGAAGATTCTTTTGATGAGGGATTTGACTTTGCAATATTTTCTGCTGGAGGAGATGTATCTAGAAAATTTGCTCCAATAGCAGCAAGCAAAGGATGCATAGTAGTAGATAATAGCAGCGCTTTTAGAATGGAAGAAGATGTTCCATTAGTAGTTCCAGAAGTTAATCCGGAAGATATAAAGTGGAATAAGGGAATAATTGCAAATCCAAACTGCTCAACTATACAAGCAATGTTACCATTAAAAGCTTTAGATGATAAATATGGAATTAAAAGAGTTGTATTTTCAACATATCAGGCAGTATCTGGTGCAGGAAAAAAAGCAGTAGATGATTTATATAATGACGGAACAACACCACTAAAAAAATTTCCACATCCAATAGTAAATAATTGCTTACCACATATAGATGTGTTTGGAGATAATGGTTATTCTAAAGAAGAAATGAAAATGATAAATGAAACAAGAAAAATACTGCATAAACCAGACTTAAAAGTAACTGCGACAACAGTTAGGGTACCAGTATTAAATTCACATTCGGAATCGATTAATATTGAGTTAGAAAAAGATTTTGATTTAAATGAGTTAAAAGAAACATTAGGTCAGATGGAAAATCTAATTATAGTTGATAACCCAAGTAATAACGAATATCCATTAGCAACAAATGCATCAGGTCATGATGAAGTGTTTGTTGGAAGAATTCGAAGAGATGAAAGTGTTGATTATGGTGTTAATATTTGGGTTGTAGCAGATAACATTAGAAAAGGTGCTGCGACAAATGCCGTACAAATAGTCGAAAAATTAATAAATGAATAGATTGAAATAAATTGACATATGATATATATGGCGTTATAATAACACTAGCTTAAGCAAA
>CAMNND010000035.1 GCA_946545035.1 uncultured Clostridium sp.
CATTACTATTAATTTAATTTTCATATCTTTCTACATCCTTTCAAAATATTTTTTTTACTTTTATACCAATTAGACGCACGATTGACATAAAAGGTTCAAAAAATTTTAAAAATTTTTTTATTTTTTATTTTTCACACAAAAAAAGACACTTATATCAATAATAAGTGTCTTTTCTCTACTATATATAATATACTATCTAATAACTTGGGAATGCTCATCTAATAGAAGCATTCTGACAATTTTTCTCTTAGCTTCTACATATATAATCCAAATTACTCCAACAACACAAAGTGCAATACCAATTACAAATAACTTTTGTATTATATCGTTTGCAACTGAAATAAGTGTATTCGAAAAAGCTTTGTTCATTAAAAGTATATTATTTATTGCAAAGCTTGTTCCTGAATATAACTTCAAAAATACAAGTACTGCTCCTGTTGAAAGTGCAGTAATTCCAACTGATGGACTACTTATTTCTTTTATTAGTAAAATAAGTATAACTGATATAATGCCGCATATTATCATAGCAATTGGAACTATTTTCTTTATTTTATGAGTTACACCTGCAATTTGTTTAACTGTATCTGCAGAATACTCTATATTTCTTTCATAAATTTCTTGGATCGAATTCTCAAAATCATTAATACTTTTTTGAGTTTCTTCATTAACTTGATAATTATTGTTTACAATATATTCGTTAATATTCTTATCCAAATTTGCTCTAATTATATTGGAATGAACTTCAAAATCTTTTCCTTCATATATGTAATCAACTAAACCATCAACATCAAATTGTACATCATATGTATTAACTACATCATTCATTATTGACTCATCAAAACCAGATTGCATTACATAGTCTTTGCAAGACTCTACAATAATATTCTTTGTCTCTTCGTAGTAATTTGAATTAACTAATTTTTTCTTGATATTTACAGTACTTAACAACGTACAATTAAGTGTTGTTAAAACTATTGTTGCTAACAAGAATATAACTAAAACTATAGATAATAAATATGATACAAATCTTTTTTTCTTACTCATCTAAATCACCCATACCTTTCTAGTTTATTCTTTCTGCATATACAACAAATCTATCAGTCTTATGACCTAAACCATTAACTGGGTAACATGTATATAGCATTAATATTTCTTTATCTTTCTGAACTGGAAGCTGATCCACATCATACATATTAACAATTTTAGTTTCATTAACTTTATATTCAAAAGTACCATATGTAGTTTCAACATTTATGATAGCCCCCTTCTTTATTTCAGGAAGTCTATATAAAAATGTTTTAGTATTATGCCCCATGCAAATAATACTTCCACCTTCTCCAGGGAAGTAAGCACCACTAGACTGTCCAACACCATTTCTTAATATTGAAAGTTTATCTCCATAGTACAATGGTAAATTAACATCCAATGATTCAATCTTAATATTTCCATATCTTGATCCATATTCTGGATATTCAGTAATTTCATTTACTTCTTTATTAAATTTTATTTCAGATATCACATTGCTATTAGTGTTTATAGAAACCATATCGATAACTTCTATTGCCGATTTTATTTGTTTTCCAAATAATAATTTAACGCTACCAATGACTGCTATAAAAATTAAAGAAGCAACTATTAAATCAATAATAATTGCTTCTACTTTTATCCAATGTGTCGATTTATCATTATGCATTAACTCTTAATGCGTTCTTTCTAGCTATAAATAATGTAGCACCGGCAACAAGTACTACTGCTGCTATAGCAACATATCCATAATTTGTAGATCCTGTTTGAACAAGTTTTGGCTCAGTAGTTGATTTTCCTGATTTAACTTCAACTCCCCAATATAATGAATCTATAAATTTACCATTTGCATCGTATATATCTAATCTCTCTTCTGAAGCATCATATTTAACTGACATATTTAAAACTGCTGCTGCATCTTTTGCAAATTGTAATAATCTTTTTTTCTTTTCAGTTGTGCTTACTTTGTTTGGAGATTTAGCACCATCTTCATTCATATAATTTACAGCTTGCTCAATATATCCTTTAATTTGCTCTGCTTGAGCGTCTGTAATTTCTGTTTTCTTGAAAAAGCTCTCTAATTTAGCTTTATCGCTCTTTCTAATAATTAACTCTGTTCCTGTAAAGTCCTTCTTAGTTGTCATATAGTCGTATAAATCTGCCTTTGTAAAAGCAGCTGACTTTGTTGCAAATATTGCTGCTACAACCATCATCATAGCCATCAATATTGCTATTTTCTTTAATGTTTTCATTTCAATCATCCTTTCTCTTTTTGTGTATTCTTTTTTTAAGACTAGGGTGATTTTACCACCTATTATTTTATAAATCAACTAATCATTTTATTTTTTTTATATTTTTTTTAAACCTTAAAGTTGTTGCGTTTTACGTAAACTCATGTTATAATGCTAGAGTTATATTCTGGTAAATACCTACGTATTCAAGGTGAGGTCAGTACACCTTGGACATCTGGAGTGATACCCCAAGTGTCTTTCAGAATTTAACACTGTTCGATTTCAAACCAATGACAAATAGCCGAAGGAGGGCTACAATCATGAGCAAGAAAAAGCACAAAAAGAACCCTAAGCAGCAGCCTCATAAGGATGCTAAAACCCTGCATGACTATTCCGCTCTGCAGCTCGCAGTAATGCCGAAGAGCATGTTGCTCGAGCTGATGCTGGACGATGAGCAGAACAGAGCTCTGGCGTACCCTTATAGCGTTATGGACGAGGTTCACGAGTTCATCGACAGCTACAAGATGCTTCAGTCTAGTTGTTTAGCAAAGCTTATGGCCGACCTGGAGAGCTCTGGCGTTATGAATGGTACAACTATTACCATGGACAGAAGAGCTACATCGGTCATCAAGGCAACCGCTAAGACTGCATCTTTCAAGCAGCTGGATAGCTACAAGGCGAAGGCATCTGAGATGTACAAGAAGCTGCTGCGGGCCACGGAACTTCTGGAAGTCGCACTCAGCCAGTCCCCTATGGAAGACTCCCGCAAGGAGGCTCTCCGTATGGTGATGTCTGATACAAAGAAGCGTCTGCAGGCTACATTTGACTTTCTCATTGACGAAGGTGAGGTGACTGAGGATGACTGATGGAATCCAGGATGCTCGTTCCTCTATGGAACTTGTCAAGAGCCTCGCTCTGGAAAGCATGGGAACAATCATCGAGGGTAAGATTGAACAGCTCAATGATGAGGCTGCAACACCTGTACTGAAGCGCCTGCTGAAGTACGTTGAGCTCTTCAAGGAAGCTGATAAGTCTTACTACGAGGTTATGAATCTGATTGTTAATCAGGAGACTGCTCTTCTCGACAAGCTCGGATACTCCTACAAGAAGAATCCTGACGGTTCGATTGAGTATTACTCTGGATCGTTCAAGGAAGATTCTGGTAAGATTCCACTTACTGAGAAAGCATACCACCAGGTTATCAGCCAGGTAAGGAGTAACCTGCTCGAGCATGGTATCCCCAAGGAGTACGCTGAGACCTATAACCGCATGAAGAAAATTCTTTCTAAGCTTCTGGATGAGGAAACACATTTTGGGCTCTCCATGAGCCAGGCAAGACCTTATCTCAGCTTAGTTGAGGGTTCGTTCTTCACTACACAGTACTACTCGAACATCCAGCTTCTTATCTCTCTGAAGAGCATCATCGAAGCATCGTACTGAGGCAGACAAGCAAATACTCATGAATCATCTCTAATTTCTGACCAATTGGAATGATAGAAACAACAAAACGGAGCATACCATCTGGTATTGCTCCGTTTTGCTTTTATAATAATTATTTTTTCTTCTTATTGTCTTTTACTTTTTTTAATCTACTTAATTATTCTTTACCGCTCCCAATCACATTTCTTAATGAGTGAACTATAAATGCTATAAACATTACTGCTGCAATTGCAATAACTAAATAAATTTCTGCATTAGATCCCGTTTGAGGTAATTTGTTTTTAGCCATGTTAGCATTAGATACATATTCAGGCTCTGTTGTATTTGTACTACTATCTATGTTTGTACTATTTGTATTCGTTTTTGATGTCTGAATAGTAGATTTACTACTTTCTACTGGAGTATCTTTAATACTGCTTGTATCAACCTCAAGTGTATCATTCTTCCCTGTCTCTACCTTAGTTACTTCAGTTGGAACACCAGGATCAGCAACAACTTCTTTTGCTCCTTCTTTTTCTGTTACATTGTCTTTAACCTTATCTTCTATATTACCTTCATCATTCTTATCTTCGACATTCTCAGGTTTAGTTGTAGCTTCTGGAGTTTTACTATCTACAGATATTTCTTCCTTGCTCTCTGTTTGTTTTTCTGGTGTTGTAGGTCCCGCTTGAGTTTCTTGTGGTTCATCAACCCCTGATGGCTCTTCTTGTTTGTTTTGTTCATCTATCTTAGCTGTATCTTCTTGCTTTTCAGGAGTTGTAGTACCTTGCTCTTCAGCTTGTTTTTCCGGATTAATTATTTGTTCATCAGATTCTGCTGGGTCTTCTGGCTTAGCTGGATTATCAAGCTCTTCAGGTACAGCTGGCTCCTCTGGCATATCTTCTTTATCCTTGTTTTCTTCATTTTCAGAAGACTTATATTCATCTACACTATCAATATATCTTAAGCTATTCTCTACATATATATCCTCATATGATACATAGAAAACATCGTCAAAGCTTTGTACTATAAATGCACCGTTAGATGTTGGTCTACAACTTTCAGGAAAATTATCTTTGCTAAAATTATCATCCCAACCAATTATCACAACAGCTTGGTTTCCAGCAGCTGTTATAAGGTCTTTGCAAAGACAAACTTTTCCGCTACCATTTAAACCATCTTTTATACCATTATTAGATATATAAGCAATAACTCCACCATATGTTATAATTGTTTGTTTTAAGCTCTCTCTACGCTCAGTTAGTTCATCAGGTGTTGCCTCTTTACCTTCTGTATTTGTGTAATATTTAACGCCATTTTGTGTTGTTTCCTTATATAATGGGAATATCGCTTTTACTTTATAATTTAGCTCTGGTTCTATAGTACTTAAATTAGAAATTATTTCATCTGTATATGAGCTATATTTACCATTCTTCTTTCCAAGCTTAATATGAGATTCTAATTGAATTAGCTCCGCATTCTTTAAGCTACCTTGTGGCTTATTTTTATTTTGTGATTCATTTCCAATAATCGTACCAACTTCTGATCTTAAATCGAATTTTTCTGGGCTCTTATTGGCGTATGATTTATTTATAAAATTAACTATTAATAAGTTAGCTAAAAGTACAACAATAGTAAACATACTAACTATATTAAATCTTCTTCTAGTAATAATCTTTTTCATTCAACATCCCCCTTTTTCAAGGTATTTCTCTTAATAATACATGGAGAATTATATCAAATATTATGTTATTTGTCAATTTGAGAGCCTTGTATTAACAGTGATTGGAGCATTTCTATATTATTTTATTATTAATCTATATTACTCGACTGCTTTTTCTAATACTTTTGCTAAATACTTAGCTGAAATCTCGCACTCTTCTAATGTGTTTCCAGTTGCTCCAAATTCGATAATTGTAGCTGCAGATGATAAATGTTGATTGTATCTTGCATTTCTAACAATAATTGGTTTGAATAATCCTGGATACATTTCATTGCCAATTTTCTGCACTTTAATTGCAAACTCCAAATTCTTACGCCAATTATTATGCTCTAAGCCACTTCCATCCGTACCAATAACAAACATAATTTGAGCAGCATACTCATCCCCAATCTTAACTTTTGGAGCATATGTTTCATCACTCATTGCATCTCTATGTAGATCAATTATTATTTCTGTATTTTTATTCTTTTCTTTCAAAGCAGAAACTGTTTTAAGTGACCTACCATAAGAGCCATTGTATGCTGGATAATCATGATATGTTTTGTCATGTATAACGTTAAAATCAAAACTTTTTAGATAGCTTTCTAATACATCTCCTACTCTGGCTACACTATGAGAAAGATCTGTTGTTCTATAATTACCACTAGTATCATATTTATTGTTTTCTGTTTGAGTGTAGCTTTCGCAAGTATGAGTATGGAATATTATTACATTTTTATTATTTACTTTGCAATTAGATGATGATAAGTTAAGTGTATTTAAGTCATATTTCGATTCATTTTTGATTTTAACGCCCTGTGTTTCAAAGTTATAACTTTCCTTATACGATGACTTAATAACCTCTGTAGATTGATTCTCAGCAACTTCAGATATAGTAATCTCATTACTTTCATTATTACTTTGCTCTTCTTCGGTACTTGTCTGAATCATATCACTTTCATTATCATTTTCCGTTTTACTTATTTCATCACTATCATCTATTTCCGCATTATGCTCCTCATTATTTTCCTCAACTTTTGCTATAGAAGAAAATCCAAGCTCTTGGTTTAAAATCTTTTCTGGATAAACCTTAGAAAAATCTATATCATTCATATCCCCCATAACTGTTATTTCTTCAGTTAAATAAGAAAGAGCTCTTTTAGTGTTAAGCTCTGTTTTACTTAAATATTTATTAGATATTTTTGTTATAAAAATAACAGATAATAGAAGTAATATTATCACAATAATCTTAATAGACTTTCGTACAACATCTTTTGTTGAAACAACCGAAATCCTAATCATAATTTCTCCTTTGTATAATAACTACTATTATCCATTATATTGAAAATAAATTTATTTAGAACAAAAAATAGACAGTAAAAACTGTCTATTTTATATAAATATTTAAAATGAATTTAAGATTAATTGAAAATAAATATATAATCAATCTTATTATAATAATTTCATCCAGTTCCTTTTTTCGTTCAAAATTCTAACTATGTTTATAGAGTTATCTTTTATTCTATAGAAGACTATGTAATTTTTAATGCTTATTTTTCTTATCTTTAATTTACTTATTAATTCATCATCTATTATCGGATATATTCTCGGATTATTTGCAATTTTTTTCACTTCATTTCTTATTTGGTTAATAAATCTATCTGCTACCATTGGTTCATGAAGATTGTATTTTATATAACGTTTTATTTCAATCAAATCTTGTTTTGAATTATTAGAATATTCAATCAAAAATTTGTTCAAAATATAACCCTCTTTCTATATTTTTTCTAATTCGTCGTATACCTCTTCTTCAGAAAATACATTCCCTTTTTCTATTGAATCAACTCCTTTTTTTAATTCACTATATAGTTCATACCTTCCAGCTAATAATTCATATAATTCTATACTCATTACAGCTAAATCTCCAGATCCGTTCTTCGTTATATATACCGGTTTCTTCGTACGATGACATATTTCTGATATCTCATTATACTTATTCCTTAAGTCTGAACTAGGTCTTATAACTGGCATAGCATTCACCTCCATCTTTGTTCTTTATAGATTATATCAGGATACAAATATTATATCAATATTTTGATACAATATTTGTATAAAGCAATTTTCTTTCGTTCATTTTTTATTAATTATAAGATTTTCAAGCTTATAATTTCTGAACCACAAAAAAGGATAAACACATTGTATGGTTTATCCTTTTTCATTTATATTATTCTTAAAATATCATGATATGTTACGTATATAGATAACATTATCATTAATCCAAATCCAATCATTTGGATACCTACTTCATATTTTTCATCAAGTGGTTTCTTTCGAATCCATTCAATAATTAATAATACAATCTTACCTCCATCAAGTGGTGGAAATGGTAATAGATTAGTTACTCCAAGTGATAATGATATTAGTGTTAGCATTGTAATAAATGACGTTAACCCATCAGTTTTAGCGACAGCTCTAGAAATACCAACTGGACCCATAAAATCGCTAGTTCTAACTTTTCCAGTAAAAAGCTCTCTTAAGTTATCGACTATGGAAAAAGCAAAATCACGTGTATTAATTAATCCATAATATAGCCTTGAGCCGAATGAACCATCAGCTAATGCAAAGTTTACACCGATCATATATTTTATTTTCTTTATTGGAGTAATCTCTACATGAACTTCTTTACCAACTCTTCTAACAACCATTTCAATCTTTTCATCCTTGTAATGATCATTTAATGTTTCAGATAACTTATTATAATCATTCTCCACATTAACTCCAGCAATTGAGATAATTGTATCTCCAACTTCTATACCTTGATCTTGAACGCTACTATTATCTCCCCTAACAAATCCCTGTACCTTTGTGCTATTTTCTGCTTCAAGATACATTCCTGTAGTGTATTGCTCTTCAGCTGTTGGAGTTAGCTTAACCTCAAATGTTTCTTTATTTCTTTCAACAAGAAGTGTAATCTCCTCTCCGTTGTTATTTTCCATTATCTTAGACACATCTGATTGAATTCTTACTTTTTTACCATTTATCTTTTTAATAATATCTCCACTTTGTATTCCATAACTTTCTGCTGCATAACCAGAAATTGTGCTTTCTACTTTTGTAGTATAATTTTGCCCTGTGGACATTTGAAGTGGTAAAAACACACATATTGCAAAAATGATATTTACAAGACCACCAGCAGCAACAATAGCAATCCTCTTTGGAATAGAAACTTTGCTAAAAGATCTTTCATTATCTGACCTTTCTGTTTCACCTTCCATGCTAACAAAACCACCAAGAGGAATTAATCTAATTGCATACTTTGTTTCTTTACCTTGTTTCTTCCATATAGTTGGACCAAAACCAAGGGCAAATTCATTTACTTTAACTTTACATAGTTTAGCAACTGTAAAATGTCCAAGTTCATGTATAAATATTAGAAATCCAAGTAGAATTATTATCTTAATTGCACCAATAATAAAACCTAACAAAATCTATCCTCCTATGTTAAATAAGCATTAGTAAGAAAAATGCAAATGGAGCTACAAACATAAAGCTATCAAATCTATCTAGTATTCCTCCATGACCTGGAATAAGATTTCCAAAATCTTTAACTCCTGTATAACGCTTAATACTTGAAGCTGAGAAATCTCCTACTTGACTTACTATACTTAATATTGCTGCAATAACACCTATAATTACATAATTAATTGTATAGTTAAAAGCATTATTAAGAACAGCTGTGTATATTAGTGTTAAAGCTACAGCTCCAATAACACCAGCAATGCATCCTTCTATAGATTTATTTGGACTAATTTGACTAAATTTGTGCTTACCAAATCTTTTTCCAATTATATATGCAAATACATCAGTTCCCCATGCAGAAAATGCAACATACCAAATATAAATTTTACCATTGTTCATACCAAATATTTTTGATACAAATGCATAGAACCCTATTACGTATAGTATTCCAAATAATGTGCATGCTGCATCTTTTACTGAATATTTCATATTACTTATGATTATATGCAAAAATAATATAAAAATGACTAGTGGTATTAATAATCCAATTACATACGATAAATAGCTACTTGGAATAACATGTAATAGTGGTAATAATAAACACATAACATAGCTAATCCATGCAATAGGCTTAGCCTTTTTTGATACTCTAAAACACTTCATGTATTCATATAAGCTAATTCCTGCAATAATACCTACTACTAC